>JAQYEZ010000011.1 GCA_028723425.1 Peptoniphilaceae bacterium
TAGCTGAAAGGGGCTACATATCCCTAGTCAGCTATTACAATAAAGTTCAAATTAAACTGTAGAACCGCCGTATACGGAACCGTACGTACGGTGGTGTGAGAGGTCGGTAGATGAATTAATCATTTACCTCCTACTCGATTTCTTAAAATTTTAAGAATTTTTTTGATCTAGGACCTAAGAAATCTTTAGGATCTGTCAAATTAAGCTATCTTGTTTTTACTAGCTAGGCTGGTTTTAAGAAATATTAAATAAAAAATAAAAGAATATTTATCAATATCTTATAAAATAATCTTTACAAAGCCTTAAATCTAGACAAACTTATAAACCATAAAATGATATTTATTCATATGTTTACATAAAGAGCTTATAAAGGGGTAAAAGACCTTAAATCTATGCAAAACAACAATATGTAGTAGTACTTTACAAATAACAACTATATATGGTATACTTTGATTGTGGTTAGTTAAGCAGTTTTACAAATTTTTTTGAAATAAAGAGGTATAAATATGGTTAAGGTTGTTAAAAGAAATGGTTTAAAAGTAGATTTTGATAAAAATAAAATAATTATAGCTATAAAAAAAGCAATGAATTCTCCAAATGGTGTTTTTGTAGAAAATCAAGCAGAAAAAATTGCTGAAGAAATTGAAGAAAGATCTTTAAATAAAAGAGAAGTATCAATCTATGAGATAGAAGATCAAGTTTATTATAAGCTTATAGATAAGGATAATCCCGCAACTGCAAAGTCCTATGAGGCTTATAGGTCTGTTCAACAATATAAGAGAGAACAAAACACAACTGATAAGGATATTATTGGTTTGATAGATAGAACTAATATAGAAGTTATGGATGAAAATTCTAATAAAAATGCTGTTATAGCTTCAACTCAAAGAGATCTTATAGCTGGAGAAGTTTCAAAAGATTTGGCAAAAAGGAAGATGATTCCAGCAGAACTAGTAGAAGCACATGAAAGTGGGGCAATACATATACATGATTTGGACTATTTTATCCAACCTATCTTTAACTGTTGTTTGGTAAATATGGCAGATATGCTCGATAATGGAACAGTAGTAAATGGAAAAACTATAGAAAGCCCAAAATCTTTCCAAGTAGCTTGTAATGTAATGACTCAAATAATAGCCCAAATTGCATCCAACCAATATGGGGGTCAATCCATCAATATTGCTTGTCTTAGCAAATATCTAAAAGTTTCTTATGACAAAAACTATAAACTAGCTATGGAAACTTTGGAAGATAAAAAATTGGCTGAAAAAATGGCTGAAAAATTGACTCAAAGAGATCTAGAAAGTGGTATTCAAACTATACAATATCAAATTAATACCCTTATGACTTCTAATGGTCAAGCTCCTTTTGTAACCTTGTTTATGCATACAGACGAAAATGATCCTTATCTAGATCAAACCGTAAGAATAATAGAAGAAATTTTGGTTCAAAGAATCAAAGGCATAAAAAATGAAGCAGGAGTTTATGTTACTCCAGCCTTTCCTAAGTTAATCTATGTACTTGATGAGAATAATGTTAGAGAAGATTCAAAATATTATGATTTGACTATGTTAGCTACAAAATGTACTGCAAAAAGAATGTATCCTGATTATATATCAGCAAAAATTATGAGAGAAAATTATGAAGGTAATGTATTTGCTCCTATGGGTTGCAGGGCCTTTTTACCTCCATACAAGGATGAAAATGGCAACTATAAATTTGATGGAAGATTTAATATGGGAGTTTGCACAATTAACCTTCCTCAAATAGGAATACTTGCAAGAAATGATGAAAAAAAATTCTTTGAAATTTTAGATAAGAGAATGGAACTTGTTAAAGAAGTAGGAATATTGAGATACAATCATCTTAAAAATGTAACCAGTGATTCTTCTCCAATTCATTTCCAACATGGTGCAATTGCAAGACTAAAACCACACGAAAAAATTGAGCCTTTGCTTCTTAATGGTTATTCTACAGTAACTATAGGCTATATAGGCATTTATGAAGCAACAAAGCTTGTAATAGGTAAAAGCCACACAAGCAAAGAAGGCGAAGCCTTTGCAATGAAGATTATGAAGCTATTAAATGATAAAAAAGATCAATGGATAAAAGAAACTGGCCTTCAATTTGCAGTGTATGGAACTCCAGCAGAAAATTTAACCAATAGATTTTGCCAAATTGATAGACAAAGATTTGGAGAGATTGAAGATATTACAGACAAGGGTTATTATACAAATTCTTTCCACGTAGATGTTAGAGAAAAAATATCAGTCTTTGATAAGTTTGATTTTGAAGCAAAATTCCAAAATTACTCTAAGGGTGGTTGCATATCTTATGCAGAAATTCCTAACATGTCAAACAACCTAGATGCTTTGGCTACTATGGTAAAATATATTTACGATCATATACAATATGCCGAATTTAATACAAAGAGCGATTATTGTTCAGAATGTGGCTACGATGGAGAAATCTTACTTGATGATGATAACAACTGGTATTGTCCTCAATGTGGCAATAGAGATAGAAACAAGCTAACAGTTGTAAGAAGAACTTGCGGCTATCTAGGTGAAAACTTCTGGAATGAAGGAAGAACAAAAGAAATTAAAGCTAGGGTACTACACATATAAGATAAAAAAGGAGTCTTGATGAGATACGGTCAGATAAGAAAATATGATGTAGCAAATGGACCAGGAATTAGGACTTCCTTTTTTGTTACTGGTTGCGATGCTCATTGCAAAAATTGTTTTAACACTGAATACATGAGTTTTGACCATGGAGATATATGGACAGATGCAGAGACTAATAAGGTTATAGAAAATTTAAAGCAAAAAGAGGTAGAGGGTCTTTCTATTTTGGGAGGAGAGCCCTTTGAAAATACTTTAGATCTTTTGGAAGTTATAAAAAAAATAAGAAAACATTCGGATAAGAGTATTTGGGTGTATTCAGGTTTTACCTTTGAGATACTTTCAGCTATTCCTATAGCTAGAGAACTTTTGTCATATTGCGATGTATTGGTTGACGGCTTATTTGTTGAAGAGAAGAAAGATTTAAAATTAAAATTTAGAGGTTCTTCTAATCAAAGAATAATAGATGTTCAAAAAAGTCTAAAAAATGATAAGATAATATATATGGAAAAATATATGTAAACTAAGATGGAGGATAAATGAAAGGTTACCTAGCAAGCCATTTTTTTAATGATGCATTTTTTGAATGGACAGAAAATTTGGCAAAAGAAATAGAAGATAAGACAGACCTAGATTTATATGTACCACAAAGAAATGCAGCAATTAACGATAAGAAAAATAATGATGCAAGTATAACAGCAGAGAAAATTTCTAAAGCTGATACCGAAGAATTGGAAAAAGCTAATATCCTTATAGCTTGTCTTGATGGTTTGACTATAGATGATGGGGTTGCTGGTGAAATTATGGCCCATGGTGTAATGGCTGAATTTGAAGAAAAACATGGGATTAATTTTCCTCGTATGATAATTGGTCTTGTCACAGATATGAGGTATGAGGGTACTGGTGATAATAAACTTTATAGAAATCAAATGATTATTGGTAAGGTTTTGGAACATGGTCATTTGGTTGTTGGTTATGCAGGAGATAGGTCTTATAAAGATCAAATAATAAGCTATATAAATGATTTTATCAAAAATAATAATTAAAAATGGGGTTGATTTCTTTTTAGAAGTCAACTTTTTTTCTGTCAAAATTTAAAGACTTTAGCTATAAGTGATATAATTTTAAAGGCGATTTTTATTAATTAGTCTATAGGCTGGTAAGTAAAAAACTTTAAAGTGGATAGAAAGGAGTAGTAATGATAGATGATAAGAAAGAATTTAATGGAAAAATTGTACTAAACTTGGTCTTAGAAGGAGCTTTGGTAGGAGTTTTGGCAGGCCTTGTAGTTATTTTATATAGGATTTTGATTGATAATTCACTTAAATTTATTACAAATTATTATAATAATGCAAATATAAAGATGATTTTGCCTTTACTCCTAATATTTTTATTTTTAAGTTACCTAGCTAGATACTTTATTAAATGGGCTCCTTTAAGTGGAGGCAGTGGTATACCACAAGTAATGGGTGAAATTCAAGGAAGATTCAACATGAATCCTATAAAAGTTATGATTTCAAAATTTGTAGGAGGAACTGCTGGTGCCCTTGGGGGTTTGTCTTTGGGCAAGGAGGGACCCTCAGTTCAAATTGGTGGTGCTTGTGGCAAGTTAATTGCAAGGCTAACCAAAAGAGAAGATTTGACCAAAAGTCTTATTAGTGCTGGAGCTGGAGCAGGGTTAGCAGGTGCTTTTTGTGCTCCCTTATCAGGAGTGTTAATAACTATGGAAGAATTTACCAAGACCTTTAGTCCCTATGTATTTATACCAACAATATCAGCCTGTCTTGTTACAACTATAATTACTAAGGTTATTTTTGGTCTAGAACTTACATTTTCCTTTACCATTGTTGAGCAATTACCCCTACAGGTTTATTTTCATATTATTGCTTTGGGAATTTTTGTTTCTATAGTTGGGGTAGTCTTTAATCGGGGCTTGATTTTTGCCAAGGATAAATTGAACAAATTAAATATTAGTCCTCTTATATTAACATATATGGCATTTTTATTAGCTATAATTATTGGTCTTACTTACCCTGAAGTCTTAGGAGGAGGCCATAAGCTTGTAGAGCTTGTAAACTCAACAAGTGGGTCTATTAAATTATTAACAACTGTTTTGCTATTAAAATTATTTTTTACTGCTATTTGTTTTGGAACTGGTATACAAGGAGGAACCCTCGTTCCTACTTTATCAATGGGAGCCTTGGCAGGAGCCATATATTTTTATGCTACAAAAAAGTTAGGACTTTCTTCTCTAAACGATGAGTTCTTAACAAACTTTATAGTTTTGGGTATGGCAGGAATGCTAGCATCCGTTATGAGATCATCCTTGACATCGATTATGATTGTTCTTGAAATGACAGGCTCATACGTTCACTTTGCTGGCTTTGCCCTTGTTGTTATTATTTCCTATCTTTTCGCTTATTTATTAAATTCAAAACCCTTATATGAGGCTTTACTTGATAATATGATTGTCGATATGAGAAAAGTTGAAAAAGAAGATATAGTATAAAAAAACGTATCTATAGACTTAGAGATTAAGCTTAAGTCATAGATACGTTTTTTATTAAATGTTTGGTATTATTCTGTCATAAATTATTTTCATAATTATGATATTTAAAATAGCTTCAATAATTACTTTTGGTGCTCTACTAACTACCATAGCTGTATAAGGTGTGCCATATAATTGGGTTAACCACAAAGAATTTAGTAGTAAGTGAGAGATTAAAAATGTGATACTTACGCTAATAATTATTAAGATAGTGCTTTTATTATCGTCTTTTATCAAATACTTCTTTATAAGCGCTGGTATTAGAGCAGTTAAAATAGATGTTAAGGTAAAACCTAAATGGAATTGTCCACCTAGATAAATCAAGGAACCTATAATATCTGCTGCAAAACCACTCATAAATCCAACCAGGGGACCAAACATAAGTCCAACTAGCATAAGTGGTATAGATGAGAAACCAACTTTAATTGTTTCTGTCAAATAAATTGATAAAAATCTTGATAACACTATTGATATAGCTGTAAGTATAGCAGCTCTTGCAATAACCTTAGTAGTTATTTTATTATCCATAATACCTCCTTTCTATCAAAGAAGGCTCAGCGGATGCAATAAAGAATCGCAGTTGTAAAACTTTTGTCCAAGATCAACTTCCCATTTCTTGACACTTAACGCTCTTTACCTACTCTGATAGGAATACTATATGATTATTATTAAATAAATCAATTTTTATTTATCACAAAACCTTGATCCAAAAAAGCCTTATACACATCTTCCCTATTTGCTATAAGACTTGCTTGTTTTTTTACTATTTGCTTAGAAAATGAATCAACTCTTTTGTTAGCATCTCTTAGATCATAATAAGTTTGCATAACTTGATCGTAATCTTTTATGGCTTCAAGGTAAGAATCGAATTTTTTATAGCCATTGTCAAACATTTTTAGTTCAAAAGGCATCCTTGGTTTAAGTTGAGGTTTTTGATTAGGAATTCCTATGCCAACTCCTACAACGGGGAAGGTGTATTTTGGAAGCTTTAGTAAGTCTATTACTTTTTTTGTGTCATTATGGATATTTCCATAATAATTTGTACCATAGCCCAAACTCTCTGCAGCTACTACATAGTTTTGGGCGGCAAGGCAAGCATCTGTAAATCCTTGCATAAATTTATCAAAGCCTATCATTATCTTATTTTCCTTGCCCATTTCTTGTGCTATCTTATAGTTTCTATATAGATCTACTATAAAAATAAGAAGCTCAGGGGCTCTTCTCATATATTCTTGTAGACCTATTTCAGCAAGTTCATTTTTTATATTTTGGTCTGTAACTCTAATTACAGAATAGTTTTGCATACCATTACTAGATGCAGTCATGTTTATTACATCATGGAGTTTTTCTAAATCTTCTTTTGGTAGGGGTTGGTTTTTAAATTCCCTAATAGTTCTATGGTTTAATTGGATTTTTATTGTTTCGTTCATAAGATCACCTCTTTATTATTATACCTAACTTATTAATAATATTGACAAGAATAAGAAAAATGATATACTTAAATTAATTAAAACGTTTTAATGGAGCAAATTATGTCTACTATAAAAGATGTTGCCAAGCTTGCAGGGGTTTCTATAACAACTGTTTCTATGGTTCTTAACAAGACAAATCATAAAATTTCTGAGACGACTAGAAAAAAAGTAATTTCTGCTGCAGAAAAGTTAGAATATAAGCCAAATAACATAGCTAGAAGTTTGGTTACCAAAAAGACTAATTCAATAATGCTAATAATACCAGATTTGATTAATCCCTTTTTTGCTTATTTATCAAATCAAATAGCTATATATGCAGAAAAGTTAGGCTATATCTTATATATCTATAATTCTCATAATAAGTTGATTGATGAGAAAAGTTTTGTAAATTTGATTGAAAGAAACTATATAGAAGCAAGTCTGATTGTAGATAGAAGAGTGCAAAGTTTTGATAAAAAAATCAACGAAAAATATAATATAGTGTTTTTGGATGAATTTGACTATCAAAATGCAGATGTAAATATAGTAACAGGCGATAATGAAAAAGGCGGATATCTAGCTACTTCGTATTTGTTGGATAAGGGCTTTTCCAATATAGGCCTAAACATCGGTCCCCATAATACTCCTAATTCTACCAGGAGATTATCAGGCTCTTTGAAATGTATGATTGATAAGGACATAGAATATGACCCTAAAAATATTTTCCATGGTGATTATTCTTTTGAAGGTGGTTACAAGGCTGGCAAGTATTTTGTAGAAAAAGGTGTGGATGCGATTTTTTCTTTTAGCGATTTAAGTACTTATGGCATCTTAAATTATTTTTATAAAAAGGGAGTAAGGGTTCCAGATGATATATCAATAATTAGCTATGATAATCTTCAAATGAATAAGCTTATAATCCCAAAATTAACTTCTGTTGACCAAGATATTGATAAAATTGCTAAAGAATCAATAAACATGGTTGATAGGCTGGTTAAACATAAATTAATTGATAGAAAAATTTTAGTAAGTCCAAAGATAGTCGAGGCAGAAAGTGTAAGGGAGTAAAATTTATGAAAATCTTAAATTTTGGATCAATTAATATCGATAATTTTTTTTCTGTAGATCATATAGTAAGAGACGGTGAGACAATTGATTCTAAATTCTATGAAGAAAAATTAGGAGGTAAGGGTCTTAACCAGTCTATAGCTCTTGCTAAAGTCTCAAAGGATGTTTATCATGCAGGAAAATTAAATATCAAAGATGATTTTATCTTAGAATATCTTAAAGAAAACAAGGTAGATACAAGATACATAAAAAAAACACAAGCTTTAACAGGCTCTGCCTTTATCCAAGTAGATAAAAATGGAGAAAATTCTATAGTTCTAGATCATGGAGCAAATTATCAGATGGATTACCAATTTATAGATGAAGTTCTTAATAACTTTGAGAGAGGGGATATTTTATTAATTCAAAATGAAATTAATAATCTAGCCTATTTGATAGATAAGGCTTTTGACAAGGGCATGTTTATAGTTTTAAATCCATCTCCTATAAATGAAGCTTTACTTAACTTAGATTTGAATAAGTTAAATATGCTTATAATGAATGAAGGAGAGGCCAAGGATATTTGTAAGTTAAACTTAGAAGAAGAAATAATAGAAAAGCTTAAAACTTACTACAAAAATTTAAAAGTTGTTATAACTTATGGCAAATCAGGATCTATATACTTTGATTCTGCTATAACTTTAAGGCAAAAGGCCTACAAAGTAGATGTTGTTGATACTACAGGTGCTGGAGATACTTTTACAGGTTTTCTTGTTGGACTTATGGCAAATGATTATCCTATAAAAGCTGCTTTAAATTACGCAGCTCTTGCAGCAAGCCTTGCTGTTAAGGTTAAAGGAGCAAGCAACTCCATACCAAATTTTGATAAGGTAGAAGAATTTCTAAAGGAGAGTATATGAAATTAAACGGAATATTAAATAGCCAAATATCAAAAGGACTTTCAGATTTGGGCCATACTGATCTTATAGCTATTGGTGATTGTGGTCTTCCAATTGCTAATGATAAAAAAATAGATATATCCTTAAAACTTGGCGTTCCTTCTTTTATTGATGTATTGGAGGAAGTATTAAAGGATTTTTCTGTAGAAAAATATATCCTAGCTAGTGAGATAAAAACTTATAATGCCAATCAAGATGAAAAGATAAAACAAATATTAGCTGGTGTTGATTATACTTATATAAGCCATGAAGAATTTAAGGAAAAATTAAAAGATGTAAAATTTGTAATTAGGACTGGAGAAAATACCCCATATTCTAATATTATCTTACAAGCTAAAAATATATTTTAGGGTGATTTTATGCAAGTTTTATTAAAAAATATTTATAAAACATTTGGTACTAACCAAGTGCTAAAGGGTGTTGATCTTGATATTAAAGAAGGTGAAATTCATGCTCTAGTAGGTGAAAATGGAGCAGGCAAATCAACTTTGATGAATATCTTCACTGGTATTATAGAAAAAGATTCTGGAGATATATTTATAGATGGCAAAAAAATAGAAATAAATTCAACAGAAGATGCCAAAAAATATGGCATTAGTTTTATTCATCAAGAGCTAGTCGATTATCCAGAGCTTAGTGTAGTAGAAAACCTTTTTATGAACAAGGAAATAAAAAAAGGTATCTTTCTTGATACTCAAAAAATGGAAAATGAAGCAAAAAGCTTATTTGAAGAGCTTGAAATAAATATTGATCCGAAAGAGCTTGTAAAAAATCTATCTGTTGGTCAAAGACAAATGATGGAAATAGCTAAGGCTAATATGACAGATATAAATATATTGATATTGGATGAGCCAACTACTGCTCTTACCAACAATGAAATCGACAAGCTATTTAAGCTTATCAAAAGACTTAAAGATAGAAAGGTATCCATGATTTATATAAGTCATAGGATGGAAGAAATATTTGCTTTAGCCGATAGGGTCACAGTAATGAGAGATGGAAAGTCTGTAGGAGTTTTTGGCACTAACAAAACTAGTGAAAGTGACTTGGTTAAGCATATGGTTGGTAGAGATATAGGTGATTTTTATCCAAAAATTAACTTTAATCTAGGTAGGAAAAGATTTGAAATTAAAAATTTTACAAGAAAAGGATTTTTTGACAATATAAATTTAGAAGTAAAAGCAGGTGAAGTTGTTGGCATAGCCGGCTTAATGGGAGCTGGCAGAAGTGAAATTTTTAGAGCTGTATTTGGAATTGACAAGAAGGACTCAGGAGAAGTTTATATAGATGATAAATTAGTAGAAATTAACAGCCCCTCTGATGCTATCAAAAATAAGCTTGGCTTTTTAACGGAAAATAGAAAAGAAGAAGGCCTAGTTTTAGATGAAAGTATAAGAGAAAATATAAGTCTTTCAAATCTAGATAAGCTTTGCCATGGTTATTTTATTGATAAGAATAAGGAAGAAGAATTTTCGCAACATTACAAGGAAAGTTTAAATGTCAAATGTACAAATATAGAAAATTTACTTCAAGATTTATCAGGTGGAAATCAACAAAAAGTTGTTATGGCCAAGTGGTTTGGGACAGAACCTAGAATATTAATACTTGATGAGCCAACCAAAGGAGTAGATGTTGGTGCTAAGAGAGAAATTTATGATTTGATTGAAAAAATGGTAGAAAAGGGTGTTTCAGTAATACTCATATCAAGTGATTTGCCAGAACTTTTAAGTTTATCTAATAGAATATATGTTATTTATGAGGGAAAGCTACAAGGCCAACTTGATAGCAAAGAAAAAAGTCAAGAAAGTGTTATGACACTTGCTACAGGAGGAAGATTATGAAAAAACAAAAATCAATTTCTATAAAAGATAACCCAAATTTTGGTACTTTTATTGCACTAGTTCTACTTGTGATAATTGTAAGTGTATTAAATAGCAGATTTTTACAAATTTCAAATTTAATGAATCTTTTGAGGCAGTTGATAATCAATGGCTTTATAGCTTTGGGCATGTCCTATGTAATCCTTACTGGAGGAATAGATTTGTCTGTAGGCTCAACCTTAGCCTTTACTTCGGCTATATTTGCAGGTCTTATGCAAAATGGAATGAATGCTATTCTTGCAATCCTAATTTCCTTGGTCTTGGGTGCTTTTTTAGGCTTTATAAATGGTTTATTTATTACAAAAGGAAAACTTGCTCCTTTTATTGTAACCCTTGCTACTATGACAATCTATAGGGGAGCAACCCTAGTCTATACAGATGGCAGACCTATAGCAGGAAAAAGAGATGATTTTTTATTTGCTTTCTTGGGAAGAGGTAAGGTATTTGGCATTCCTTTCCAAGTAATACTATTTATTATATTTTTTATCATCCTAATTATTATTCTAAAGAAAACCGCCTTTGGCAGAAAAGTATATGCAGTAGGTGGAAATGAAAAGGCAAGTTTTATATCAGGAATTAATATTGATAAAGTGAAAATATATGTCTATACTATTTCCGGGATCTTGGCGACAATTTCTGGCTTAGTTTTGACATCAAGACTTAACTCTGCTCAACCTACAGCAGGTAGTTCTTATGAAATGGATGCTATAGCTGCTGTAGTTTTGGGAGGAACAAGCATGACCGGAGGCAGTGGGTCTTTGGTCGGAACTTTAATTGGTATTTTAATCTTAGGTGTTTTAAATAACGGTCTAAATTTATTGGGTGTATCTAGTTTTTATCAACAAATTGTTAAGGGTGTTGTAATTCTATTGGCAGTACTTGTTGACAGAAAAAGAAGCAAATAGGGGGAGAATATGAAAAAAATTTTAAGAATATTATCAATGTTAGCCTTATCACTTGTTGTATTTGCAGCTTGTAGTGTAGAAGGTGAAGATAAAAAAGTAGAAAGTTCTACAAAAGAGAGCACATCAACTGTTTCAAGTGAAAAAGAAACAAAGGCCAATGCCAAAGATTTTACTGTTGGAGTGTCTATTTCAACATTAAACAATCCATTCTTTATTTCACTTAAAGAGGGGATTGAATCAAAGGCAAAAGAAGAAGGCTTAAATGTAGTAATATCAGATGCACAAAATGATAGTTCAACACAAAGTAACCAAATCGAAGATTTAATTACACAAAAGGTAGATCTAATTATAGTTAATCCAGTAGATTCTACAGCAGTATCTCCATCTGTAACTGCTGCCAACGATGCAAATATTCCTATTATTTGTGTGGATAGAGGTTCAGATGAAGGAGAAGTATTAAGTTTTATCTCAAGTGATAATGTTGAAGGCGGAAAAATGGCTGGTAAATACATACTTGAGCAAATAAAAGAAAATGATAAGGTAGCTCAACTTGAAGGTATACCAGGGGCAAGTTCTACCAGAGAAAGAGGCCAAGGTTTTGAAGAGGCTACCAAGGGTAAAATTGATTTAGTAGCATCACAAACAGCAAACTTCGATAGGGCTGAAGGACTTACAGTAATGGAAAATATGATCCAAGCAAATCCAGATATCAAAGCAGTATTTTGTCAAAACGATGAAATGGCTTTGGGTGCTGCTGAAGCCTTAGCTGGCAATAAAAATGATGTTATAATAGTTGGTTTTGACGGCAATGAAGATGCCATAGCTGCTGTAAAAGAAGGAAAACTTGCAGCAACTGTAGCACAAAAACCTGACGAAATGGGTAAAATTGCAATTGAAACTGCTTTAAAACATTTACAAGGTGAAAAAGTAGATAAAGAAATAGCATCACCACTAGAATTAATTACTAAATAAAGATTGATAGATAAATAAGTTTAGACCAAGAGGACTGCAGCAAGTTTAGAAAATTTCTGTAGTCCTTTTATTATTTGTATAAATTAATGATATAATACAAATATTAAGAAAGTGGTGGCTTTATGCAAGTGAAAATTTCAGTTAGAAATTTAATAGAATTTGTTATGAGAACAGGTGATATAGACAATAGATTTCGTGACAACAACAGAATGGTTGCAGGAATCAAAGCTCACCAAAAAGTTCAAAAGTCTTATAATGAAAATTATCAAAGTGAATATTATTTGAAAAATACTACTCAAATAGGAGATATGGTTTTTAAAGTTGAAGGTAGAGCAGACGGCCTTTTAAAAAATGGTGATTCATATACCATAGATGAGATAAAATCTACTACTAGAAATTTGGATGATCTTGATGATAGCAATAAACTCCATTGGGCCCAAGCCATGTGTTATGCCTATTTTTTCTCCATAAAGAAAGATTTAAAAGAGATTTTTATAAGTCTTACTTATGTAAGCCTAGAAGATTATAAAACTAAGCAATTTAAAAAATCTTTTACTTTTGAACAGCTCCATGATTTTTATATGGCTTTACTTGAAGCCTATATAAATTTTTCAAAAATATTAGCTTTGAATTTAGAAAAAAGAAATAAAACATCTAGGAAGTTAACTTTTCCCTATAAAGGCTATAGGAAGGGTCAAAGAAAGATGGCTGTAGCAGTCTATACTGCTTTACTTGAGAAGAAAAAACTATTTGTCGATGCTCCAACAGGAACAGGAAAAACAATATCTACACTTTTTCCAGGAGTAAAATCTTTTGGGGAGGGCCTAGCTGATAAAATATTCTATTTAACTGCCAAAAATACCACCGCCAAAGAAGCTCTAAAGGCAATTTCTATCTTAAAGGAAAAGCATCTTTACATAAAAGCGGTAGCTATAACAAGTAAGGAAAAAATATGCCTAAATGACCAAGTAAAATGTAATCCTATAGATTGTCCTTTTGCTAAGGGACATTTTGATAGGGTAAATGATGCCCTAAAAGATATACTTTCAAATGAAGAGCTTATGGACTATGATATCATAACCTCCTATGCAGAAAAATATAGGGTCTGTCCCCTAGAATTTGAACTTGATATAGCAAGTTATGCCGATATTATCATTTGCGATTATAATTATGTATTTAATCCAAGTGTATATTTGAGGAGATTTTTTGATGATATTGTTGAAAATTACATATTTTTAATTGATGAAGCCCATAACCTTTTAGATAGGGCAAGGGATATGTACTCTTTTAAACTTGAAAAAAATAATTTTGAGCAAATAAAGACCTACTTTGACCCCAAAAAAGATAAATATATTATAGAAAAGCTTGACCAAATATTAGAATCATTTGAAGAAATCTATCAAAGGTATGGAAAAAAATTATTTTATTATCAAGAAGACCAAATAGATGATTTTGATAAGAAATTAATAAGTCTTGCTAAGAGTTTGGAAAAAATTCTTATAAAAGAAAGAGACCATAAGTTTTATGATCAAATACAAGACTTATATTTTGAAATAAACAAGTACATGAAAGTTTCAGATAATTATTGTCATGGATTTTATTCAACTATGACCTATAAGCCAGATTCTATGGAAAAAAGTTTTGAGATTAAATGTATTGATCCATCAGAAGTCTTAAAAAATAAATATGCCTGTGCCATATCCACTATTTTTTTCTCAGCAACCCTATCTCCTATGAACTTTTATATGAAAGTCTTGGGAGCTTCTGATAGCTTAAAATTACATCTACCCTTAGCTTTTGATGAAAAAAATTTCATGATTCTAAACTCTGGTATTTCTACCAGATACAAAGATAGATATAATAATTTGATGGATATTTCTGATTTGATTCATGATTTTGTCAATACAAAAGAAGGAAATTATTTTATTTTCTTTCCTTCCTATTCATATATGGAAGATCTTTATGAAGATTACAAGTCTAGGTACACAGATGATGTAATAGTGCAAGAAAAAATCATGAATCAAAAACAAAGACATGACTTTCTCCAAGAATTTACTTATGAATCTAAAAAAATTGGATTTTTAGTTCTTGGGGGCATATTTTCAGAAGGTGTAGACTTAAAAGGTGAAAGACTTATTGGAACTATGATAATTTCTGTTGGTATGCCAGGCGTTTCGGATGATAGAAATCTTATCAAACATCATTTTGATAAATATGATAAGATGGGTTTTGATTATTCCTATACTTATCCTGGCATAAATAAGGTATTTCAAGCAGCAGGTAGGGTAATTAGGACAGAGACAGATAAGGGAATTATTTATCTTTTGGATGATAGGTTTCTTTGGGATAAGTATAGGAAACTTTATCCTAGGCATTGGAAAAATATTATTGAAATTTCATCTAAAGAACAATTAAGAGATATAACAAATAAATTTTGGAAAGAGGATAAGAGTGAAGAAAAATAAAATTATTGATGTAAAAGTAGAAAAGATGAACTATCCAAACTTTTCACTGGGAGCTTACCAAGGAGTGGATGTTCAATTTAAGGGTGGTTTGTTGGGACAAACTTGCAGAGTTAAAATTACAAGAAATAGGTCAACCAAGAAAAAAGCAAAGTTTTTGGAAGTGGTTGAACATTCTTATCTTGAAAATGCAAAAGATTTTTGTCCCAATGCTGATATATGTGGAGGCTGTGCTTATCAAAGATTGCCCTATGAAACAGAACTTATGTTAAAGTTAGATATGATAAAAAGACTCCTTGAAGAAGAAGGAATAAAAAAATCTTTTGATGTTTCCATAAATAGATCTCCCCTTACAAAGGCCTTTAGAAATAAGATGGAATATACCTTTGGAGACAGTCAAAAGGATGGCCCCTTAGTCTTAGGTCTACATAGACAAGGAAAATTTTATGAGCTGGTTGATACTCTTGGTTGCAATATTGTAGATAGTGATTTTGAGATAATAAGGCGCTTTGTACAAGAGTATTTTAGGAGAAAAAATGCTCATTTTTATCATAGGACCAATAGATCAGGCTTATTAAGACATCTAATAGTTAGAAAGGCTATGCATACTGGAGAGCTTATGGTAGTTTTGGTTACTACAAGTGACCAAGCTTTTGATGAAATAAAAAAAGATCTTTTTGCCCAAGCCCTTCTAAAAGCTGACACCAAGGGGGATATAGTATCTATTTACCACGTTACTAATGACTCCCTAGCAGATGCAGTTATACCAGAAAAGGTAGAATTACTTTATGGAAAAAATAATATAGAAGAAGAAATGATGGGTCTAAGCTTTAAAATTTCTCCTTTCTCATTCTTCCAACCTAATGTATTCATGGCAGAAAAACTTTATCAAAAGGCTTTTGAATTTGCAGGTGTAAACAAAGATACAAAAGTCTTAGATCTTTATTCTGGCACTGGAACTATTACTCAACTTATGGCAAAGGTCTGTAAAAAAGCAACAGGCATAGAGATAGTAGAAGAATCAGTTGACAAAGCAAGAGAAAATGCAAAAATTAACCAAATTGAAAATATAGAATTTATTTGTGGGGATGTATTAAAAGAAATAGAAAATGTAAGGGGAGATTTTGACGTGGTTGTACTAGATCCACCAAGAGAGGGAATTCATCCTAAGGCAATAAATAAAATAATTGATATAAATCCAGATAAGTTTGTCTATATTTCATGTAATCCAAAAACTCAAGTAAGAGACATTAAAATATTTGAAGAAAATGCTTATTTTGTAAAAAAATATCAAGTCTTCGATCAGTTTGTAAATTCTAGACATGTAGAGACTATAGCACTTTTGTCAAGAAAATAAGAAAACCCGATTAACAAGATTAAAATACCAAGTAGGGTTTTTCTAAAGAAAGCTTGCTAAGTATTTTTTCTTTGCTATTATGATATAATAATTATATAGTATAGAAAAATAGCCAAAGACTTGAATGGATTGTGTCCAAATACTTGAATAAATTTCAGCCAAATACTTGAATAGATTTTGGACAAATACTTGAACAAATGATAGAATATGTTTAACTATTATTTGGGAGGAAATTATGAAACATTATTTACCCAGAATTTTAGATACATTGCTAGAAGAACGTTTAAATGCCAAAGGAGCAGTTTTAATACAAGGACCTAAATGGTGTGGAAAGACGACTACAGCTAAACAAAAGGCAAAAAGTTTTATATCTATTGACCAACCTGATATGACAAAACAGTATCAGCAAATGGCAGAGCTTTCTCCTAGTATTCTTCTTGAAGGAGAAACTCCAAGACTAGTTGATGAGTGGCAAATAGCACCTAATTTATGGAATGCAGTACGCTATGAAGTTGATAATAGGGATGAATTTGGTCAATTTATATTGACAGGCTCAGCAGTACCCAATGAATTTGACGAGTCTATGCATACTGGGGCTGGAAGAATTTCTAGGCTTTTAATGAGACCTATGAGTTTATATGAATCAAAAGACTCAAGCGGGGAAGTCTCTCTTAAAGATCTATTTGAAGGGAAAAGTATTTCAGCTGCTGGTGAAACTTCTCTTAAAAAAATAGCCTTTTTAATATGTAGAGGAGGATGGCCAAAAGCAATTGGTTTAGACGAAAAACCCGCTTTATTTCAAGCTATAGATTATTATGATGCCCTTGTTTCTAATGATATAAGTAGAGTAGATTCAATAAAAAGAGATAAAGAAAAAGCTAAAAGATTACTTAAATCCTATGCAAGACATGTAGGAACTCAAAGTTCCCTAGAAACTCTAAGGCAAGATATGTTGGCAAATCAATCAGATACCTTTGATCAGGTTACACTTTATTCTTACCTTGATGCCTTAAGAAAAATATTCGTGATAGAAGATTCTCCTGCATGGAACCCAAATTTAAGGTCGAAAACATCCATACGCACAACAGCTACCAGATATTTTTCAGATCCATCTATAGCAACGGCATCATTGGGTATAGGTCCTAATGACTTATTAGATGATTTAAACACTATGGGATTTTTATTTGAAAACTTATGTGTTCGTGATTTAAGGATTTATACAGACTATTTAGATGGAACAGTCTATCATTATAGAGATAAGAACGGTTTAGAATGCGATGCCGTGATTCATTTAAGAAATGGATCTTATGGACTTATCGAAATTAAACTTGGTGGGGATAAATTAATTGAAGAAGGGGCTAAAACTTTAAAAGATTTATCTTCGAAAATAGATACAAAAAATATGTCAAAGCCGTCATTCATGATGGTTCTATGTGCTAAAGCAGCTTTTGCTTATAAAAGAAAAGATGGAGTCTATGTTATTCCTATTACTAAACTTAAACCCTAGTAAATTTTGTTTTTAAGTCTATCTTAAAACCCTGATAATAAGTGACTAAATATTTGAATGAAAAAAGCTATTTAAAAATATGTCCGATATGGAATTATTTCTAAATAGAGTGAAATTTGTGGAAATATCTTATATAATGTACTTAGATTTAGTTCCAAAACGGAAATAATTCTAAATAGAAAGAGGTCTAGGTTTATGGAAATAAAGCGTGATTATTATTTAGATAAATTAAAATAAGGATAATCATATATGAAAATTTATAATAATAAAGAAGAATTAAAAGATGAAATAAAGAAAACTTTTGAAAAATATATTTGTGAATTTGAGCCTATCCCTGAAGACTTAAAGGATAAAAGAGTAGAAGAAGTTGACAGGACTCCAGCTGAAAATCTTTCCTATCAAGTAGGTTGGACTACTTTACTTTTAAAGTGGGAAAAAGATGAGAAAAAAGGCATTCATGTCAAAACTCCTTCAGATAAATTCAAATGGAATGAATTAAATAAGCTTTATCAGTATTTTACAGACACCTACGCTCATCTGTCTTTGGAAGAATTAAAAAAACAACTAAGAAAAAATATAGAAGAAATTTATGCTATGATAGATCATCTTTCAGAAGAAGAGCTCTTTAAAGCTCATCAAAGAAAATGGGCAGACCAAGCAACAAAAACAGCTATTTGGCCAGTTTATAAATTTATCCATGTAAATACAGTAGCTCCATTTAAAACATTTAGGACAAAAATTAGAAAATGGAAAAAACTTGCCTTAGGATAGCCATATCTTGATTGAATTTTGATTTAAAATAAACTATAATTGGACTGGAAAGCGAAAGCTTTATAAAATAGGACAACTAAATCAAAAGTAGCTTTGTGTTAGAAAAGAGCTTAAATATAAAGGAAAGGTAAGATCATGATTAAGGAAAATGAAAAAATAGACTTATTGCAAAAAATGATAAGTATTAACACAGTAAATGGCAATGAAAAAGAACTAGCTAACTTTTTAAAGGCCTATCTTGGCAAATATGGTATAGAAGCAAAACTAGTTGACCTAGCAGAAAATAGATCAAGTCTTATAGCAGAAATTCAAAATGGCCCTGGTAAAACCTTAGCTATCTCAGGACATTTGGATGTCGTTGATATAGGCAATGAAAGCGAATGGAAATATCCACCATTTTCTGCAACTATAGCTAATAACGTTTTGTGGGGCAGAGGAGCTTCTGATATGAAATCAGGACTTGCAGCTTTGATTTTAGCCTTGATAGAAGTGAATGAAGAGAAAAATTTCCACGGAAAAATAAGACTCATAGCTACAGTAGGAGAAGAAATTGGGGAGCTTGGATCAGCACAACTTACAGACTTAGGCTATATAGACGATGTTGATTCTCTAATAATTGCAGAACCATGCAACTTGGGCGTGGTATATGCTCACAAGGGATCTTTAAACTATAATGTAAAATCCAAAGGAGTAACTGCACATTCTTCAGCACCTCAAATAGGGGTAAATGCCATAGAAAATCTTTCAAAAGCTATAAGTAAAATAACTGAGGTTGCAGCAAAATGGGAAAATCAATATGAGGATGATATCTTGGGCAAACTAAGTCATAGTATAACCTTGATAAAGGGTGGCACCCAAGTCAATTCCATACCAGACTATGCCGAATTTGAGGCAAATGTAAGAACTATTAGAGATTTTGATAATAACAAAGTAATAGCAGAGATTACAAAAATAATTTCAGACATAAATCTTTCAATACAAGGAGAACTTTCTTTAGAAGTAACTGCAGATCAAGCACCAGTAGTGACAGATCCTAATTCAGACCTCATTAAGACAATTATTGCAGAGGCATCAAAAATAGAAACTTTACAACCTCAAAGCTTATTAAAGGCTATGGGAGATGTGATAGGAGTAAAACTTACAGAAAAAGAAGAAGTTAAAAAAATAAGAGAAATTATGCCAATCACAGTGCCAGGCACAACTGATGCTGCACAATTTATGAAAAAAAATAAGAATTTAAATCTAGCTGTATACGGTCCTGGCATGCCAATGTTAAACCATAAAGTTAATGAGAGAATTAATCTAGAACAATATCTCGATTTTGTGGAAGTTTATATAAATATTATAAATCAATATATGAAATAATTTTCAAATATTTAAAAATAAGGGTGATGAGAAAAATAGATATTTCTATTTGCTCATCACTTTTTTTTATCCTACAAAGTAAGAGAAAAATATCTATTATAGAGATAAGCTTTCCTATATATGGTGTAAAATTATACAAAAAAAATAACAAACTCTTCACTTAAAATTAGATACTAAGTTTTATTTTAAACTCAATATTTAACTGCATTTATCTACTAAATATCAAATTTCTTGTAAAAATAGCCATCCTAAAAATTAGTGACCAAAAGTCATTTTCAAAGGTGTAATATTATAAAAATAAATTTGAATTATTCGATGTTAGGGTATAATAAAAATAAGTTGAAAAAGATTTTATAATATTTTTTAACAGAAAAAATGATAAATATTTAGGAGGAGAAGATGGATAAGATTAGGAAATATATCGAATATAAAAAAACCAAATCTCTTAACAAAAAACCCAGATATGCTACAAGAAAGCTTTCAATAGGTTTAGTGTCATGCATGATTGGTTTTTTGATATTCTCAAATGCGCCAATCGCTCATGCCGAAGATCAATTGGGGGGGGTAGAGCCTACTAGCAGCTTAGCTGAGACTGCCCCAGAGGAAACTTCAACAGATGAAATAGCTCCAGCAACAGAAGAAGATGTTTTACCTGAAGAAACACCTGCCACAGAAACTGATCTTGATAAAACTGATCAAGAACTAAAATCAGTAAAAGAAGAAGTAAAGAAGAAATTAGAAGATGCAGCAAACATTTCTAAAGAAGATAAAGTTTTATTAGAAGAAAAAATCGATAAGGCATTATCCGTAGAAGAAGTTAGAAATATAGAAAAAGAAATAACAGAAAAAGAAAAAGCTGCTCCTGTTTTGACAAGAAGCAAAAGAGAAGCAAATGATGCTGGTTTAGTTAACTATAGTGCAGCAGAAGCTGAAGAAGCAGAATCAGTTGCAGATGCCAAAAATTCCATTCATGGCTATGTTGGAGTTCAAACTCAAGGTGATGTAAACTTGCCATTAGAAGGGAAAGCTAATGAAGAATATAAACCAATTCAAGGAGTAAAAGTTTATTTTCAATGGCTTGAAGATGGTGGCCGTGTTTCTCCAACCTACTATGCTACATCAGGAGCAGATGGAAGATTCCACATCTTAGCAAAACCATATCTTTCTGCTGACGGAGACCTTGTAAAATTTGATTCAGATCCTACTGTTTCAGGCGGACACGAAAAATACAGATTATGGGTTGATAAAACAACTATTCCAGAAGGCTATGGACTTCATTATGTCACAGGAGAGCAAGTAGTATTTCCTAAAAGTAGTTTAACCGTAACAGCAGCAGGTTCAAGTCAAAGCACAACAAAAAATACTTTTAATAATCTTAAAGTTTACCTAAGAAAACTTCCTGGCGACTTAATGCATAGAGATGATGCTACAGAAACAGAAACAAGAGTTACTGGAAAAAATGAAGGTGGTACTGTTGAAGGAAGAGTAGGCTGGGATTATAGTTCAGGTGCAGGTGGCATTCAATGGAAAATGATAAGTCAAATAGATTCTCCAGCACCAGAAGTTGTAGTAAGAGCATCTTATCTATCTGATTTTGCTATGAAACAAATTTATAGCGAAGATACTAAAAAAAGAATGGCGCTAGATAGTGTCGATGATATTCGTTCTAATAAGTGGACACCTGCCTTAGAAGATCAACTTCAAACTTGGATTCAAGGAGAAGTAAAAAAAGATCCTAAAAATTGGATTGCAGAAACTGTAACAGCAAAAACTAATGCTGAAGGAAAATATGTAATTCAATTTAAAGGAACTTGGGGATATAATCCAAATAAAGATAGTTTAGATCCAAAGCCAGGTAATAAATGGACTAAGGAACAAATAGATCGTTTAGGTACTGTAGCAAATTCAGCAAGTGAAGGAAACTTTAATGGAGCTCCTACTATAGCAAATAATAAAGCTGATACAAAACATATCAATTGGGAATGGCTATATGTTTCAGTAGATGATACTGATGATTTAAGAGTTACAACTCCTTTTAATTACAACTATTACACAGGTTCTAATGATAGATGGGGCTTCCATAATGGTTGGAATAATAATAATTTAGCTCTTGATACTACAGTTGGTGATGGTGTAATTAATCCACAAGAAAGTACATTTAGGGCAGATTTTACCCTTGCACCAGCAGAAATTAATTTCCACATTACAAATTATGATTCAGTAAATAATCTTGCCTATGTAGGAGATGTTGCAGAAACTTCAACAACAGGTCTTCCTTATTCATCAACAAGCGATCAATATAGGATTGTTTGGTATGATGCCAAGGGAAATCAAGTAAAAGAAGGAAGTATAGTTAGACCTAATGCTACAGGTTCTCTTGAGTCAGTTCCATTCGATACAAAAGATGTAACAGAAACAACAGAATTTACTGCAAAATTATATAGAGTAAATGATAAAGGACAAAATGATCAACTATTAGGAATTGATTCATTCACAGTTGATGTAAAAAGTTATATAGGCTCTCTTTATGATGACTTCCATATGGATAATACTTCAAAAGTAAATGGTGCAACCTACACTGCAGAAGGACTTCCAGAGAATTTAGTTATAGATCAAGCTACAGGAAATATAAGTGGAAAGCCAATAGAACAAGGAGCATTCACTGTAAAAACTGCTGTATCAGTAAATGATAAAGATGCAGGAGAAATTAAAGGCGAAAGAAGTCACAAATACCTAATAACAGATTCACCATTAACCGACGGTTCTGTTAATGCCTTATATAATGAAACTGTAAAACCTGCAGAAACTGAAGGTTATGTATTTAAAAATGTAAGTGCAAAATTCATCCAAGGTAAAGAAATCCAAGGTTTGAACATAACAGGAGATAAAATCACTGGAACACCTACAAATGAAGTTAAAGCTACACAAGAAGATCCAAATGTTGAAGTTACTTATGATATCTATAAAATAGTAGATGGCAAAGAAACTTTAATCAAAAAAGCTCATGTAGATAAAGTTCCTCTTATAATAACAGCTGCAAAAAATAATGGTGAATATGAACCAAATTATGAAGATAAAACTGTAGAAAAAGGACAAAGCATAACAGCCACACCTACATTTACAAAAGGTGGAAAACCAACAGAAAGTGCACCAGTTAAATCTTATGAACTTGGAGAAAATGCACCTAAGAAAGCTACAATAAATGAAAAAACTGGAGAAGTAACTTACACACCAACTGATGATACACAAGTGGGAGAAGTAAACATTCCTGTAAAAGTAACGTATAATGATGGTTCAGTAGATAATACAAATATTAAAGTTACAGTTGAAGAAAAACCAGAAGCACCAAAGACAACAGTAGAAGGAAACCCTACAGCAGTAGATCCAAAAGGTGGAGAACAAGAAACAGGTTTAACCGTTAAAAACAAAGATGACAAAACACCAACAACAGTAACAGCAACAGACGAAGACGGACAAAATGTACCAGCTGTTATAGGTGAAGACGGAAAGATTAAAGTAACCCCACCAGCAAATGTAGATGGACCAATCACTGTAACAGTAAAAGATGGAGACTTTGATTCTGATAAAGTTTACGAAGTACCAGTAGCAGGTCATGCAAAAGATAAAGATGACAATGGAACCGAAGTAAAACCAGAAGAGCCAAAGACAACAGTAGAAGGAACACCTACAGCAGTAAATCCAAAAGGTGGAGAACAAGAAACAGGCTTAACTGTTAAATACAAAGATGACAAAACACCAACAACAGTCGAAGCAAAAGACGAAGATGGAAACACTGTAGATGCAAAAATAGGTGAAGATGGAAAAATCAAAGTAACCCCACCAGCAAATGTAGACGGACCAATCACTGTAACAGTAAAAGATGGAGACTTTGATTCTGATAAAGTTTACGAAGTA
>JAQYEZ010000012.1 GCA_028723425.1 Peptoniphilaceae bacterium
GCAAATCTAACTCTAGTTTCTCTCATAAATCCTCCTTAAGTATATCATTATAATTATATAATATTTTCTTTATTTCTTAAAGGTAAACTAAGTAAGGGAGTGAATAGACCACTCCCTTACTTAGTTTTCTGTATACTATTACTTTACTACAATTTAATTTTTTTTAAAGTATTATTTTAAAATAAATATCTTATTAAATATTGTCTATTTTTTCCTAAGCTTTTGGACTTATCCTTAAAAAATCTTTAATGCTTACACTTATTGCAAGAAGTATTGCCATTTTTCATAAGAGTGCAATCAGCACAGCTACCCTTGGTCTTGCTGATATATCTTGTATAGATTACATAAGAACAAAAGCCTAATACAGCTAGCAAAAGTATCCATGATTGTATATTCATATCATTCTCCTTAAAGTTTTTCTACTAAATATTTTTTCTTGTAAACTTTCTTTTCATCCTTTTGGTCAGTCTTTCTAAAGATTAGATATAAGACAAAGATTAAGAGGCCTATAGCTATAAGAGTATAAATTCCAAAAACTCCATCTACAAAATATCTTGCAAAGTTATAGAAGATAAAAGATACAATATAGGCAAAGCTCATTTGGTAAAAAATTGTAGCAAGTGTCCATTTCCAGTCTTTCATCTCATTTTTTATCGCTCCAACTGCCGCAAAGCATGGCATGCAAAGCAAATTAAACAAAAGGAAAGAATAGCCTGCTATAGGTCCTGGTAGAGCATGGTTAAAGGCAGTAATTAACTCATTTGACTCTTCTGTCAAACCTTGGCCAAGGCCCAAAACTACACCCAAGGTTCCAACAATATTTTCTTTGGCTATAAAGCCTGTAAAGGTCGCTACTGCCGCTTGCCAAGTTCCAAAGCCCAAAGGAGCAAATATCGGAGCAATAAGCCCTCCAATTTTAGCCAAAATTGAATCGGAACCATTTTCTTCTATCAAATTAAAGTTTGTATCAAAGTTACCAAGAACCCACAATAAAATTGCAGATACTGCTATTATGGTTCCTGCTTTTTTTGCAAAAGATGCCCCCTTATCAAATACATCTTTTAAGACTGAAGAAGGTCTTGGCATATGATAAATTGGTAATTCCATTACAAATGGTGCAGGCTTACTTCTTAAAGTTTTGAATTTTTTCAAAATTATCCCAGAAACAACTACAGAGCTAATTCCTATAACATACATAAGATAGGTTACAGCATTGGCATGATTTGGGAAAAATGATCCTGCTATCAAGGCTATTACAGGAAGCTTGGCAGAGCAAGGCATAAATGATGTTGTCATAATAGTTATTCTTCTATCCCTATCATTTTCTATAGTTCTTGATGCTTGGATGCCGGGAACAGAACAACCAGTTCCAACCATTATTGGAATAAATGACTTTCCAGAAAGTCCAAATTTCCTAAACACCTTATCCATTACAAAGGCAACTCTTGCCATATAGCCTATATCTTCCAAAATTGAAAGTAGTAAAAACAAGGTCAAAATTTGTGGTAAAAATCCTAAAACTGCAAAAGCTCCCTTCAAGGCTCCTCCACAGATTAGG
Source organism: Peptoniphilaceae bacterium (assembly GCA_028723425.1). GTDB lineage: Bacteria > Bacillota > Clostridia > Tissierellales > Peptoniphilaceae > Anaerococcus. The sequence continues at coordinate 1,559 of JAQYEZ010000012.1, forward strand.
CCAACAACTACCTCATTTATTCCAATAGAAAGTAAGTATGTTTCTATATTGGCATTTAAATTTTCTAAACTTTCATTTGCCAAATCTGTCAAGGGTCCGCCTATGGCAGAAATTGCTACAAAGTAAATTGCCCACATTATCAAAAGAAAGATAGGTAGGCCAAAATATTTGCTGGTTACAAACTTATCTACTTTTTCTGTGAAAGTTTCAACGACCTCAGCTTTTACCAAAAATTTTGGCACAAGCTCTTCTATCTTGTCATATCTTTGGCTAATTATAATAGAATCTGCCCTGTCATCTTCTTTAAGTTCAATTTCTTTTCTAAGTTTTTCTATACTTTTAATTTTATCGGCAGATAAGTTAAGCCTATTAAAAATTAAATCATCATTTTCAAAAACTTTAATAGCATAATATCTTGATAGACCTGATTTATCTGAAATTATATCTTCGATTTTTTCTAATACTTCTTCCAAATCTTTGGAAAAGGTAAATTTATTAGGTTTTTCTATAGTTTCTAAAGCTTGATCTATCTTAGCATACAAAGCATCCAAGCTGTTTTTATCAGCTGCAACAAGTCCAACTACAGGAGTATTAAATTCTTTTGCTATAGCCAAAGGATCAATTTTATCTCCTGTTTTTTCAACTATATCCATCATATTTAAAGCAATAATAACTGGAATATCAAGTTCTAATAATTGGCTAGTCAAATATAAATTTCTTGAAAGATTTGAAGCATCAACCACATCAACGATAAGGTCTGGTTTTTCTTCTACCAAATACTTTCTAGAAACAATTTCTTCCATAGTATAAGGCGAAAGAGAATAAATACCAGGCAAGTCTTGGATTTTGATACTCTTATTTCTCTTTAGATATCCTTCTTTTTTATCTACAGTAACCCCTGGCCAGTTACCTACTCTTTGATTGGATCCTGTTAAGGCATTAAAAAGAGTAGTTTTTCCAGAATTTGGGTTTCCTGCTAAAGCAATGGTAAAACTCATCCTATAACCTCAACTTCTATATTCTTTGCATCTTCTTTTCTAATAGTAAGTTCAAAACCACGCAAACTTAATTGAATTGGATCTCCCAAGGGTGCAAACTTTCTAACAAAAACTTTGGTCCCCTTGGTAAGTCCCATATCCATTATTCTTCTAATTGTTGGCCCATCTCCCTTGACCTTTTTAACCCTTACAGTTTGCCCAACATCTATATCCTTTAGTGTTGTCATAACTATCTCCTCTATATAAAAATTTTGCACAAGTTAACCTTGATTAAAATTAAAAATCACACTTTTGCTTAAAGATTAGAAAAATCTAGTAATTATTCACCTCTATATAAAATATAAGCAAAAAATTTCTAGACTTAATTAAATAAAGGTTAAAATATATTTAACCACAATATGAAATTATGGTATTTTTGAATTGGTTTTGCTTCAAAAATTCCTTCCAATCTCCAACAGTATTGATAATAAATTTCAATACTATTATATACCTAAAACCTGATATTGACTATCATTATATTGATTTTATTACTTAATTCTAAAAATATATATAAAAGATTCTTGCTTTTGATTCTTTTTAAAAAAATCATAAAAAAACTGATAGAAAACTTTAAAATCTTCTACCAGTCTTTTAGCCTTATTTAATTAATTCCAAGGCCTCTTTTAAAACTTTTTTACCATTCATCATCCCATAATCTTGCATAGATATTATAGAATGAGGAATATTTTTTGGTTTTAATAAGTCTGTCATTTGCTCATCCATGTACCTTACTTGAGGTCCTAAGAGTAATACATCTATCCCATTTTCGTTTAATTTGTCTTCAACTTCTGCAACTGGAATAGCTTCAACACTAACATCTATTCCTTCATCCAAAGCTGCTTTTTTCATTTTGCTTACTAACATGCTTGTGCTCATTCCGGCAGCACAGGCTAGAACTATTTTTTTCATATAAAACTCCTATCTATTTATTGATCTTGCAACCATTGATACAGTATGTCTTACCCCTCTTATAGCTTTACTTAACTCAAAAATATTTTCATATGGAGCAAGTCCACCATAGCCTGCATCTCCTATATGTTGGATATCTACTCCGCAAATTTTATTATCAATTGCAAGCCTTCTTATAGTTTCTACATCAGAGCTTTCTTGACTTGTACCTATGGCGCTCATAACAAGCCCACCATGTTGATGAGTATAAGTAACAATTTCTTTTAAATCTTTAGAAGTAAAACCTAAAACAGTTCCAACTGCTGGTACCAAAATCACATCGGCTCCAGCCTTCAAAAAGTCATCCACAATTTCCTTAGTTATTATTGGCTCATCAACTCCTGCAGAATGCATTTTTCCAGCTATAATAAGACCTGAAAAGTATTTTTTTGTATTCTTTATAACTTTTTTTATTTGTGCATTGGTAACGCCTGTTCCTGGATTTCCAGTAAAGCAAACAAAGTCCATACCAAGTCTTTCTATCTCTTCTAATGTTTTTTGGCTTGCCTTTCTTCCTTCGGGAATTTCGATTTTTTCATCCATCATAGTAACTTCATCATCAACAGGCTCCAAATTTACTCCTATAGGCCTTGCTACTAAGTTTTTTAATTCTTTTACAAATTCCTTTTGATTTTTTATGGCAAATAAATTTGGATTTAAAACATCTACCCCATTTAACAAGATCAGATCTGCTCCGAAAGCCCTAGCAATTTCAGCATTAGTAATATCTCCAATAAAGCTTTCCCTATAGGCGACATTTTCAGATAAGATTACCCTACCCTCACTTGCCTTGATACTTTCTTTTAACTCGGAAGCTGACATACTTAGTATATCAGAAGCATTTGCTGATATTAATCTTTTCATTTTATTCCCCTATATTTTCATCTTTTTGTTCAAGTTCTTTTTGTTTTTTCTCTAAAATTCTATAGAATGGAAGATATATAAGAACGTCAACCAAAATTAATACTATCTGTAATATTGAACCTGCAAAACTTCCTGTAACAAGTAAACCTGAAATAATTGGAGGCATGGTCCAACCTGCTGTTGCATAGGCAAGAGGTACAAAACCAAGGCTCATAGCCAAATATGAAATTATGACATTTGCTATAGGTGCCAAAATAAATGGTATCAACAAGGTGAAATTCAAAACAACTGGTAGACCAAACATTGTTGGCTCATTTATATTAAAGAAGCCTGGTACCAAAGTTAAAGGTGCCATTGTCTTTGATAATTTACTAGATTTATGATTTTTAGCAAGTAAGGCGATAGCTATTACAAGACCAATTGTTGCCCCACTTCCTCCTATATATACAAAGTTATCCATAAATGGAGAATTGATTATATGAGGTAGAGCCTTTCCTGCTTGATGGGCTGCCACATTTGCATCCAAATTTGCAAGCCATACTGGATTTATAATTTGATTTACAGTATTTCCACCATGTATTCCCAAAAACCAGAAGAATGAATTAAAGAATACAACTAGGATGGTTCCAGGTAGGGTTGAGCCCAAAAGTGACATTGGCTTTCCTAAAACAGTTGAAATTACTTGATGTAAGTTTGGTAAACCAAGAGCTTGTAAAATTGAA
>JAQYEZ010000013.1 GCA_028723425.1 Peptoniphilaceae bacterium
TCTTGCCCCCTCTCATACATTGCTTACAGCAATCAACTTTAATTACTCTAAGCAATACACAAAATATATTTATTTAAAGTTCCTGAAACCCTTGGTTTCATAACATTAACTGCACCCATCACTATTATGACACGTTCCCCCGTTGCAAAGTCCCAAACGTAACTGTCTTTATCAACTCTTGCAAGCTTTACCAAAAGTGTTGCTACATAAGATGGAGTTAGCACTACATCATTTAATTTATCTTGTGTAAAACCTAACCATGAGTACATTTCATTAAAAAGTTTTCCTGTAAAGTCTGTTGTTAATCCTATTTTGTAATAAATTCCCAAATCATCAACTATTTTTGAAAATATTCTTTTCAATTGACTTTCGCCATTTACGGGCTTGTTGATATTGTCTGATAGCAATGTGTTTTTTAGAGTTCTTATGATAAGATCTTGTTTCGTTTTGGGTAAATTTTTTCTTTTTAAGAATGCTTCTATTTTTCTTACTATAATTTCTCCGTCTGTATTTCCATCTTCTGTAGATGATTTTAGATCTGACTTTTCAAGTGGGCTTACCTCTCCCGGTATTCCAAGTGTTGCCATAATAGATGCTGATACGAGATATACTCTGTCGTTTTCACTCAAGCCTTTTTCATTTGCATAGATATCATTGTTTAGCTTCACAAGGCTTTGGTTTATTTCTTTTTCTCTTTTATTTTTAAGTTCTTCTAGTTCTTCTGATGAGAGAGAAAGCTCATTAATTTTTTTGATAAAATTATTAAAGCTTTCTTTTCTTAAAAAGGAAAGGTCACTATATTTCCCGACTTCTTGTCCTATACCTAAGTTGTCTTTTGAGACATAATAAACTCCTATTGAATGCTCTATTTCTCCGTCTATTTTTTTGTATCCTGTAACTCCTATGGCTATTACATCTGTATAGCTTGTGTAATGAAGAATAGCATTCGCGTAATGGACTGCACCATTAACTGCATAACTGTTGATGTTTTTGTAATTGGGTTCGTTTTTGCTTGTTGTATTATCTACTCTGTTATCACTATCAAGCTTAACTAATTTTTCTTTATAGCCTTTGTATTCTATGAGTATTGGGTAATAGTTTAAGGCTTCATCTTGTAATAAGAGTTTGCAGTCAGGTCTGTTTCCACCTTTCCCACCATTTTTTGATTTATATTCATCAAGTGCTTTGTCTATTTCAGCATTTAGACTTTCTTGTTCTAATTTATAGTCTAATCCGTAACTTTTAAGCCAACTGTTTACAAGGTCGGCTATATTTGGTTCTACTGATTGTACTTTAGCCATTGTCTACTCTCCCTTTTCAACATATTCATCATCAAAAGAGAATACATCATTAGGTGTACAGTCAAGTGCTTTACATATTCTCTCTAAATTTTTAAGTGTTATAGGCTTATCTTTTCCCATTTGTGCCATAACATTGGTGGTTAAATCTGCCATAGCAATTACATCAGTTTTCTTTAAGCCTTTTTTTGCAAGTTGTATCCATAGTGGTTTATAGTTTAGTGCCATAGTACCCCTCTTTTCTGTATATTGGTAGCAATATTATATCATATATATTGAGTTTATTCAATCTTAACTTGCTTTTGTAATTAGTTTTATGTAGAACGCAAGTGATAATGTCATAGTAGAAACACAAATAAATTTGTCAGTAATACAAAGAGAAATATTATAAAATTATCTCTTATCTTCTTCAATAGCAGCTAACTTTTGTGTATTATTAAATCTATAATAACCATATAAAGTGATAATAAAAAATACACCAAAAAAAGGAGAAACCTTATAGTCTATAGGCTTCCCCTTTGTTTTTATTGATTATCTGATGAAGATCCAAACATGGATACTATAGAATCAAATATTGATTTGAAAAAGTTTACTATTTGATCCCAAAGACCTGATTTTTGGGCTTCTTCTGCTATTTGATTGATTTGTTCCTTGTTATCATCATAAATTTTTGATGCCCCGTCTTTTATTTGTTTGGCAAGTTTATTTAAATTTTCTTCAACTTCTTTAGAATCTATCGCTGAAGTATTTTGATATTTTTCAAAGTAATTCACCAAAATTTGGATGTTATTGTTTGATAGAATGTCTCCCATGTTTACATCCTTTAGAGCATCTTGAATATAGGCTTGGATTTGTTCTTTGTCTGCAAGTTTTCCGTCATTTTCTTTTTTGAAATCAGAAAGATTTTTCTTTACATCAATAACAACTTGATCAAGTTTATCCTTATCAAAATTATCTTGGTTTTTATTATCATCAGAAACTTTTTTTAAGGTAGCTATTTCATCTTGAGCTACTTCTGTTCTTTGTGTATCAACGCTTGTACCATTTAATTCTACCGCCTTATACACCCCAACCAAGGCAGATTCTCCTGTAACATCTACAGGAGATGCGACGTTTATTTGTGCATCTGTGATACCTGCTGTTATAGCTGCGTTGGTGTATTGACCAGCACTTATGCTTTTTATTTTGTCTGGTGTTAGTATATTAATTTTTATTCCAGATCCCTTGTCTAGTTTTTTTACAGAAACTGATGAAATCATATTGTGGTCTTGGGTTGAATAGCCAATATATTTTTCCAAATCTTTACCATTTACAGATGCTGAGTTTACTTCATTTATATCGAGTCCCAAAGTTTTTGCTACACTTTGAATTTCATCTTGGCTTAGGGCAACACCATAAATATAGGTTGTTTTCTCCCAATTCCAGCTTCCAGACGCATAGGCTAAACCTGGTAAAAATATGCTTAGGGCTACAAGGCAAGCTAGGATTTTTTTCCTTATCTTTTTCATTTTTAATTTCTTCTCCTTTAATATTTTAAATATAGTTAAATAACTTTTTTCTAGAGACTTTCTATTGCTTTTATTATCTCTTCTAATTCTTTTGCGTCAATATCTTCTATTTTCCCTTGATCTATAAGCCTAGTAATTTCAGGGTTAATTGGCATTTTTGCTTTAGCTTTTATTCCAAACTTATCTTTAACCTTATCAAGTGAACCTTCTCCAAAAATTTTGTATTTTTTCCCAGTATCTTCCGCTATAAAGTAGGACATATTTTCTACTATTCCAACTATTTTTTTGCCCATCATCTTAGCCATATTTAGTGATTTTTCTACTACCATGCCAACCAAATCTTGAGGTGTTGTTACTGCTATTACTCCATCTATTGGCAAGGATTGGAAAATTGTCAAAGGCACATCGCTTGTTCCAGGAGGCATATCTACAAGCATGTAGTCTAGATCTTTCCAATCTACATCGGTCCAAAATTGTTTTAGAATATTGGTAACTATAGAAGATCTCCAAATAACAGGTGCTGTCTTATCTTCTAGGATTAGGTTAATTGATACAATTTTGATTCCAGATTTACTCTCTTGTGGTTGCATTACTCCTTCTTTATTTGCCCTAATATTTTCTTTTAGACCAAAAGATGAAGGAATAGAAGGTCCAGTAATATCTGCATCCAAAATTCCAACTTTATAGCCTTTTTTTGATAACTCTGAAGCTAGCATGGATGATATAAAAGATTTTCCTACTCCTCCCTTGCCAGACATAACCGCTATTGTTTTTCCAACGCTTGAGCCTTCTCTTAAATTTATTTGAAAATTTTTAAAATCAAGTTTTCTTTGTGATTTTTCACTCATAAATATCTCCTTAAAACTAAAGTATTACTTCTTTGATTATATAGTTATTTTTAAAGATTTCTACCTTACCAAGTAAAGCTCCTTTTTTATTTTTCAATTGTATCTTATCACAAATAAGGTTTTTACTTACTTAAAAAATTTTTAATAAAGCTATCCAACAAAATAAGACGAAGAACTAGTCCACGTCTTATAAATGTTTATTTTTGTAATTGTTAGTTGTTCTCTGCTATAAGTTTTTCATCTTCTTTCTTTCTAATAATTGGGAAGATTAGACCAAGTCCTACCAAAACAACTGGTGTAATTACGTTAAGAGCAAAGGTAATCTTGTTATCTGAATACATACCGAGTATGCAGCAAGCAAGAGTTAGGATAAAGCACCAAGCTCCCCAAAACATACCTATGCCTTTAGATTTTACAAACTTAAAGGCTCCATCATCCATTTCATTTTTCTTCATATAATAATAAGCTACAAATACCCATAGATATCTTAGTGGCATGGTTACGGAGTTAAGTTTTGTAACTTGTTGAAGAACTGAGGCAGCACTTGGCAATAAAATTTGAATTACAAGTATTGCACCTGAAAGGGCAACAACCATCTTGATACCATTTATATAAGCACCAAATTTGTTCTTTTTTAACAATTTTCTAGGAATATATTGGGCTGTATTTTCATCTTCAAGAAGCATTCTTAAAGGTGCATCTATAGATAACACAAGAATAGATAATTGTCCAATAGCATTACACAAAGCATAAAGGATTAAGAATAAGTTGCCTAAACCATAGTACTCTCCTAGTTTTTGGAATGACCAATAAGCACCATTTGCTATATATGAGTCAAAAGCTTCTGGTGATGCGTTAAAAATAGCTGGGTCAAACATTCTTGACATAGCAACTGTTCCAAGTAAAGCTGAAATAACAACCATAGCTGCAGCAAAAATCATTGATTTTGGAAATTCTTTAGAAGAATCCCCTTGCATCTTGTTAATATATGGTGATATCTTTTCTACACCGCCTACAGCAAAGACCAAGATTGATAAGCTTGTTATATACTTGATATTAAATGTTGGAACAAGTTCGCTCATCCTCCAGTCAAATGATAAGTACTCATGATTTGGATTTATAGCTGGTGCAGCAAGTGCCAAAATAATATAGAGTATGCCCATGACAAACATGGTAGATCCTGCTATAGATGTCATTTTCTTTAGTGGGTTAAGTCCACGTGAGGCAATATATGCAAATAGCAACAAAATAACCAAAGTAACTATTTGAATATGGCTTGTCTTAAAACTATCATAGGTTTCAGCGTTTTTAAATACCATCCAAGAAATAGCCTTAAGTCCACCTGAACCCTTTGATGCTATATAAGTAATGTGAACAGCCCAGTAGGTCCAACCTGCATAATAAGCAAGTTTTGAACCATTTGTCCCTTGAATCCAAGATGTAACTCCACCACCTTGGTCCTTAAATTTAGAGCCAAGCTCTCCTACAATCATGGCATAAGGAATAAAATATAGGGCAAACATAAGTACCCATGAAAAAATTACTTTTGGTCCATCAAAGTAAAAATATCCATTGGTAACATTGCCAAAACCCCATAAGGTAGCAAATGCCATAAAGACTAAGGATTTCCATGAAATCAGGCTTTTATCTTTAGTCTTACTAGAATTATTATCCATTTTTCCTCCTTTTTGAAAATCTCTCTTTATTTAGTTTACATATTAATTATAAGCGATTGTAGGTAAATTGTATAGCAAATGTTTTTTTATATACTTATAAAAGTAAGTCAAATAAAATAAAAGATATGGCAAAATGCCTAGATTTATAATCTATATCAACTAACTTTACCAATCACGCCTCTTAAGAATACTAACCAAGGTCAAACTTTTGATATTACTGACAAATTTATTTGTGTTTCTACTATGACATTATCACTTGCGTTCTACAGCTGTTCTAGGCTGCTTACATAAAAGTGTTGACATTTATATATTAAAGTGCTAAAATATGAAAAAGCGTTGAGAAGACAAGTAGTTATAAGCCAAGTAAGAACAGAGAGCTCTGTTAGGTGAAAGTGAGCCTTACATCTTGTAACGAATAAAGACTTTGAGCTTTGCTAAAATTAATCTATAGCAACGGGTAGGCCCGTTATAGCCAAAGAGTATGATAGTACTTAGTAAGTTATGTATTGTGAAATATATATGAATTTGGGTGGTAACACGGCATTCGTCCCATGGGGAGAATTGGCGTGTATTTTTTTAAAATTTTTTACTAAAATTATCTACTATCATAAGAAAATACGGGAGGATAATAAAATGAAAAAAACTTTGAAGAGGCTTCTAATCCTAGTTCTAGTATTTGTCCTTACTACACCAGCAAATATTAGTCTAGCAAGTAATGATTCTGAATCTGATGTTTTAAGAGTTGGTATGGAAGTTAACTATGCTCCATTTAACTATTCACAGGTAAATGATGCAAACGGAGCAGTTGCTGTTGTTAACTCAAAAAACGAATACGCTAACGGTTATGATGTTCAGACGGCAAAAATGATTGCTGAAAAGCTCGGCAAAAAACTTGAAATTTACAAGATTGAATGGGACGGACTTCCACCAGCCTTAACCAGTGGAAAAATTGATGCCATAATTGCTGGTATGAGTCCAACAGCAGAAAGAAAAAAAGAAATTGACTTTACCAAAAACTACTACACTTCAGATTTGGTCATAGTTTTAAGAAAAGATTCCAAATTTAAGGATGCCAAATCTTTGAAAGATTTTAAAGGCGCAAAGATTACAGGTCAACTTAACACCTTCCATTACACTGTAATAGATCAAATTGACGGTGTTAATAAAATGACTGCTATGGAATCTTTCCCTTCTATGATCTCTGCTACCAAGGCTGGAAATATCGACGGCTATGTTTCAGAAAAGCCTGGAGCTATGGCTGCTGTTGCTTCTAACAATGACTTAACCTACATTGAATTTGAAAAAGGTAAGGGCTTTAAAACATCATCAGAAGATACATCAATCGCAGTAGGTCTAAGAAAGAATTCCGACTTAACAGAAAAAATCAATAAGATTTTGTCCGATTTTTCCCAAGAAGACCAAGATAAAATCATGAAGCAAGTAATAACTTCTCAAAAACAAAAAGACTTAGGCTTTATAGGTCAAATGAAAAGCATTTGGCAAGAATATTCTAGTCTTTTCCTAGCTGGTATAAGAAATACCATGTTTATTGCAGTATTTTCAACTATAGTTGGTTTTATCATAGGACTTTTGGTGGCAGTTATTAGAAAAATTGAAGTAAACAAGGACAAAAACATCTTTGGCTATTTTTTACAAAAAATTATTAACCTAATACTTACCATATATGTAGAAGTCTTTAGAGGAACACCAATGATGGTACAAGCCATGCTTATCTTCTACGGTTCAAAGCAATATCTAGGTATAGATATGTCAACAATGGTAGCAGCCCTCTTTATAGTATCAATCAATACCGGTGCTTATCTTTCTGAAGTTGTAAGAGGAGGAATAAATTCTGTAGACCAAGGACAATTTGAAGCTTGCAAGGCTTTGGGTATGACTCACTCACAAACCATGTTTAATGTAGTTCTACCCCAAACCATAAAAGCTATACTTCCAGCCATAGCCAACGAATTTGTAATAAATATCAAGGATACATCTGTACTTAATGTAATATCAGTAACAGAATTATTCTTTATATCAAAATCTATAGCTGGTTCTACTTATCAAATCTTCCAAACATATTTGATAACAGCCATAATCTACTTTATACTAACATTTGTTATAACTAGAATAATTTCTTTATTGGAAAGAAAATTAGATACCAAAGAATTTATATTTGAATCTTCAACAGGAGGTCAACATGCAAGAAATAATTAAAGTTATAAATCTAGAAAAGAAATTTGGAGACAACTTAGTTTTAAAAAACATAGATTTTTCAGTAAGTCCAGGCGAAGTTGTAACCATAATCGGTTCTTCAGGATCTGGAAAATCAACTCTATTAAGATGTCTAAATCTCCTAGAAGAACCAACAAGCGGCCAAATCCTCTATAAGGGCGAAAATATCCTAGATAAATCATATGATGAAAGAAAATACAGGTCCAAGGTAGGTATGGTTTTCCAAAACTTTAACCTTTTTGCAAACAAAACAGTTCTAGAAAATTGTACCCTAGGACAAGAACTAGTACTTAAAATCGATAAAAAAGAAGCGGAGAAAACTGCCAGGGAATTTTTAAACCTAGTTGGTATGGAAGAATACGTCAATGCCAAACCTTCGCAAATCTCAGGTGGACAAAAGCAAAGAGTTGCTATTGCGCGTGCCCTTTGTATGAAACCAGAAGCCCTACTCTTTGATGAGCCTACATCAGCCCTTGACCCAGAAACTGTTGGTGAAGTACTTGATGTAATGAGCAAGCTTGCAAAGAGTGGTATGACAATGATTGTTGTAACTCACGAAATGGATTTTGCAAGAGATGTATCAACCAGAGTTTTATTTATGAACCAAGGTGTAATTCTTGAAGAAGGAAGTCCAGAAGATATATTTGAACATCCTAAAAATGAAAGAACCAAAGAGTTCCTAAAAAGATTTAGAGAAAACTAATATACCTATAGAAAAAATCCAACTTTGCTTTGGATTTTTTTCTTATCTTGTGCTAATATATTCCTATAAATTGTAAAAGGAGTACAATCAATGAAAAATAAGCAGTTGGTCGAAATCTACTCATCAAGTGAAGATTCATTTACAGTAGGTTCAATAATTTTTGAGGATAAAAAAAGGATCCTTATAAATTCGATCGATGACCAAGGAAAAAACGACGGTTACCTCTTATTTAAGAAAAATATAATAGAAAAAATAGAAAGAGGTACAGACTATTTAGAAAAAATTGAAAAATACAGATCTTTTTGGGGCAAAACCAAAATTGGTACAAGTGATAATCCGATTTTTAACCAAAAACCTGACTTTTATGACCTTATAAAATATGCCTACAAATACAAAAAAGTTCTAACCATAGCCACATCCTTTGATTACTATGACTACACTACAGGCTTTGTTGGTTATTATGATGAAAATATAGTTAGCATAAAGGCAATTGATCAAAATTCAGGGCAAATTTATGAAGACTTTGAAATAGACTTAGAAGATATAATTCTTTTAGAAATAGAAAATGTGGACAATTTATTGTTAGAATATGTGAATAAATAAATAAAATCGAGGCTATTAAAAATTCTTGTAAGCCTCGATTTTTAATTGGAAAATTTTTCTATCCTAACAAATCTACAAACAAAAATTTGAATCTAGAATTTCGATTTGCCTATTATAGCATATACCTTATACTTATTTCTAGCTTATAATAATTTATTAATAATTGTTAAAAGATCCATAAAGTCTAACCTTATCTAGTAAATATCTAAAAATAATTACACCAAAAATAATCCATAGTATATTTGCAAAAAGATAATCTCCAATTAGAAAACTTTCTATATTTTCTCCTAAATACATTTGTCTTAATTTTTATACCAGCATTAAAAGGAATAATATTAAATAATCTACTTCTAACTGCAGTCACATCTGACAAAAAAATTAATGCTGATTGCAAAATAAAAATTAAACTACCCACTTCTTTTTCCTTCAAGGCTATGCCACCCATAAATAATCCCATACCATACATTCCAATTAATGCAGGAATTGCTACAAGATAAGATATAAGTATATAAATTATATCTTTAAAATCACCTTTCATAGATAAAACAAATATTATGAAAATAATAAAGAAACTCAAGAAACTAATTATTAAATATGTAATCATCTCAATAAACAATAACAATTCTGCTGAATATTTACTTTGCATTTTTAACTCTAAAGTTCCAGAAATAGATTGCCCCCTAATATTAGCTGAACTCCAACCTAAGGCAGTTGTTGATATTTGCCAAAAAATAAATCCTATTAATACTATCATTTTTCCAGAATTAATATTGATACCATATGATCTTGAAAATGCACTATCAAGACCTGTTATAAATACAGAAAATAGTACCATAGCAAATATTAATATATCTGTTAAAAAACTAACTTTGTAGCTAGTTATTTTTTTTATATCTAAAATTAATTCTGTTTTAATTAAATTTATAAAATCCATATCATCTCCTAAATCAATGAGTTAACTTCTAAAAATTTTTGTTTTATCTCTTCAATATTCATCCTAGAAGAATATTGATATGTATTTTTCCCCTTAGAGATAAATGTATAGTTATCAGCAAGATCACTTATAAAATCTAAATCATGAGTTGATATAATAAACTTGGTGTTTGTTTCTTCAGAAATTTTTCCTATGATTTTTTGTAATTTTATTTTAGAATCTATATCAAGTCCTTCAGAAGGCTCATCTAAGATAATTATTTTGCTATCTGAACACAAACAACAGAGTAAAGAAGCTTTTTTCACCTCCCCAGTAGATAAATCACCAACATTTCTATTTTTAAATTCTTCCATAGACAAGATATTGCTATATCTATTATATAAATCTATTGTTTTTTGGGGATTTATACCTTTTAAAGCTCCATAATATCTAACATTGTCATATACAGAATTTCTAAATCTAATTCCTCTATCCCCTGCTTGTAGAAATGAAATATTATCCCTTGCCCATATAGGATAGTCCTTTGATGAAAGGTCTTGATTTATATTTCCACTTTTAAAATAATAAATCCCTGAAATAACTTTAAGAATAGTAGTTTTCCCTGCTCCATTTGGTCCTATCAATGCAAAAACATTATTTTTGTTGAAATCAATTTCCCAACTAAAATTATCAATTGCCAATTTTTTATTATAATACCTAGATATATTATTAATTGATATCTTCATGAACTTCTCCAATTTTATTATTGAATATTTATACGAATAAATATATATTGTTATAATTATATATCATTAATCGTATAATATCAAATTTTTGTGCCTCTACCATATTAAAATTAATATCTCCTCATTTAAATAAAAATGATATAAATAAAGTCAAGTCCCTATCTTGTGTAAATGTTCCTGTTACATAATAAAGGACTTGACTAATTATTATCATCGATTTTTAAAAGAAATACTAGATATTTTTTAAATGAGATATAAAGCTGTATCATAGTATCTCCCTGATTATCTAACATTATTTAACAAAATAATAATTTTTATTTAAGTATACTTGAAAAATTAAAAACCAAAATATTTTTCAACCTTATCTTGTTGTAATTGATTTTTTAATTCTTCTTTTGCTTCTTTTCCCTTTAGGATTTCTACAAGTTTTAGAGCCTCATAAAGTGCTATAGCAGGACCTCTTCCTGTGATTATGTTCCCATCAACTACTACAAGTTGATCATCGACATATGTTTTTACACTTTCCAAATCTTTGTCAAAGCCTGGGAAAGATGTTGCTTCTTTGCCTGCTAATAATCCTGCTCTTTCCAAAACTATTGGACCTGCGCAAATTGCAGCTACTCTGCCTTTATTTTGATCTATAGCCTTAATTAGATCTATGACTTTTTGGTCATCCCTTAGATTTGTTGCTCCTGGAATTCCTCCTGGTATATAGGCTAAGCTGTAATCTTTTGGATCAATTTCAGCTATTAGCTTATCTGCCAAAACAGGTATCTTGTGAGATCCTACTACTTTCTTATCTTCTTTTGTAGAAACTGTATCAACAACAATGCCTGCTCTTCTTAAAAAATCTACTGGTGTCAAGGCTTCAACTTCTTCAAAGCCGTCTGCCAAAAATACTAAAACTTTTTCCATATTAGCTCCTTTCTCTCAATATTTCTTTTACCCCATTTTTTATATTTGCATCTATTTTTCTTAATAAAAGGGTAAAAAATCATGCGAAAAATTGATTAATTTTTTAAAAAGTATACAGTGTTTATTGTAGAAATATATTAGATCAAGGATAGGTAAAGCATGAAGATAATTTTAGCTGTAGATGATAATTTTGCCATAGGCAAGAATAATAAACTTTTATTCCATATTAAAAAAGATTTAAAGCACTTTAAAAATACCACCCTGAATTCGATTTTAATTATGGGTAGAAAGACCTACGAATCTATGGGAGGGGCTCTTTCTTTTAGGGATAATCTTATTCTTACAAGAAATAAGGCCTACAAGGCAGATGATGCCAAAGTTTTTACTTCTAAAGATGAGATTTTAGCTTATGTAAATAACAAACCTGATAAAGATGCATTTGTTATAGGTGGAGGAGAAATTGTTAAAGTTTTTCTTGATTATTGTGATGAGGTAATTTTGACTAAAGTAATGGAAAAAGTTGACCATGCAGATACTTTCCTTCATAATTTTGACCTAGACCCTGATTTTGAAATTGTTGAACAATCGTCACTCCAAGAAGAAAATGGGGTGAAATTTAAATATGTTATATATAGGAGGAAAAAATGAAGAAAGAATTGTTTATAAGCGATAAGTGCAGCCACTGCCAAAATTTAATGAAAAAAGAGAAAGAAAATCCAAAATATTCCAATGATAAGGATGTAGAGATTATAAATATTACCGAGTCTATGGCAAATTTGATAAGATTTTTAGCCTACAGAGATAAGCTTGATGGCTACAAAAATGCCAAAGAAAATGGAAAAGTTGGTGTCCCTTCTATGGTAATAGATGAGGAAAAAGTCGAATTTATAGGCGAGTATTAATAATAGTCCCCTCTTTAGCTAAAAATAAAGAGGGGATGTTTTTTAGATTTTTTTATTCTTTTTATCTACAACTAAGCTAATAAGAGATAGGCTAAACAAGTAAAGACTTAGCCACAAAAATACTATATAAATCAAATCTCTTTCTAGGTAAAAGCTATAAAAGTTAAAGCCACATACGCAAATATAGGCAAGCAAATAAGTTATAGGTACAAGGATTATATATTTTATAAATTTCCTAAATTTCTTAAGAAAAATCGCAAGGATTATCAAAATCCCACTTATTATGCTGATAAGGATTAGGTAGGAATTTAAGGCAAGTCTTGGTAGAAGTTGAACATTTTCACTTGCATTTCCATAAATCAAGCTGGCCTTTTTTTCTTGGTTATCATAATAAATTCTTCTATCAGGGTCTTTTTCAAATGATACAACCTGTTTGGATGACTTATTTAGAATTTGGTCAAGTAAGCTCGTGTAGGCATCAAGAAAAATCTCCCCTCCATCTTGGTAGGTGTCAACCTTTATTACATCCTTGGTAAAACTTATAAAAATTTCATTGTCTGTTTTACTTATCCTGTATAGGTTGCCATCATCTTCATAATGGATTGGCCTTGTCAAAAATGAAAAGCAAATCAACAAGAGGCTCACTACCAAGGATGTTACCATAAGGGCATAGGATTTTTTGTCTTTTTTTACTGTTTTTGAAACAAAATCCAAAGTAAGTTTCTTGCTACCTATCTTTAGCTGGTCATTTTTTATTTGATTTAGTTTTTCTCTTAGGTCATTGGAATTTTTTAAATTTTCTTCTACAAAAGCCTTGGAATCCTCATTCAATAGATCTTCGGCATACAGATTTAGGAGATCTTCGGCTATTTTTTTATTGTTCATATGATTTCATCCCTTCTTTTAAATTTTCTTTGGCCCTATAAAAACACACGCAAGCCCAATTAGCTGTTTTATTAAAAATAAGGCCTATTTCCTTAAAAGACATTTCCTGGTAAATTCTTAACTTTACTATGTCTTTATAGGGTTGATCTAGCTTTTCGATTAATCTTTCTAGAGAAGATTTTTCTTCGTTTTTTATAAAATCTTCCTCAATATTTTCCTTATTTTTAATATTTTCCTCATAGTCTTCCAACAATAGTATCTTCCTATTTCGCTTTATATAGGTATAATAGGTGTTTTTGCCTATTTGAAGGAGGTAAGTTTTAATTGAAGCTTCATTTTTTATTTTATCCATATTAGCCATAACTTTCAAAAAAGTTTCGCTTGTAACATCCTCTGCTATTTCCTTATTATTGGACAAGTAGAGAATAAACTTATAAAGGTCCTCAAAGTAAAGGCTATAAATTTTTTCTATATCAATCATTTCTCCTCCTTTACTTATAAGACTAAATAGGGAATAAAATCTTACAAAATATTATAAAAAAGCAAAAGATTAATAAACCCCTTGCTTTTATTTGGCGTAGTTTGCTATTGGATATTTAAGTTTTTTTTCAAAATATTCTTCTAGTTCTTTTAATTTTTCAATTTTTATTTGATAGTAGCCATTATCTCCATACTTTTCCAAATTTATTCTTGCTCTTTCTTCTATGCCCAAATATTTGTATTTGATAGAACCATCGAGAAGTTGGATTAGCTTGTCATAATCATTGTATTCTATTTGGAAAAGATAATCTTCTATAAATTTCTTATCCTTATAGTCAATATTCATTTTTCCTGAGTATGAATCTACTTTTTTAATTATAAAAGAGTGGGTTAGGGCGATCCTTGCTGGAAAAAAGAAAGTTTCGCTCCTTAAAAGCTCAAAGCCTTTTATAATGTGTCTTGCTCCCTTATCTTTATCATATTTTCCTATATCATGTAAACACCCACAAGCATAGGCAATATCTGGATCAAGCCCTATTTCTTCTGCTATATTTTTAGCACTCCTTCCAATAAGGTAGGAATGTTTAACCCACTTGCCAAAATTCGGGTTATCTTCTTTCAAAAAATAATTTATCTTATCCCTGTTGGGTATATTGCCAAAATTTTCCTTATACATCTCTTTTTATTATCTTTCCATATGTATACACTTTTCCTTCTTCAGAAACAAGCTTAAATTCGGATGAGTCTTTTTTATTTTTTACAAAACCTTTTACAAAGTCCTTATTTCTTATTTCATTTTTGTAGATTATTTTAAAATATGCCACATCTTGGTCAGAAATTTGGCTTAAATTTTCTATTAAATCAAGATAAGCTGCATTGTTTACGTGGAGGTTTAAATCTATATCTGCCCTTCTTATTTGAAGAGTTTCCTCTTTTTCAAAATCATCTTCAAAATCTATCTTTCTTCCATTATAAACAGATTTTTCATTGCCATAAGCTTTTTCCAATTCTTCTGGAATCTTTGCAGGTCTTAGTCTTTCTATATCAATTAGCAAGAATACACAATAGGCCTTGACAACAATTTTTCCATTTTTTTCTATAATGAAGTTTCTATAGGCGTAAAATTTATTCATCTTTATAGCAAAGGTTGTAATCCTTATTTGATCGAAAATTTTTATAGGCTCTATTATTTCCACATCCCATGAATAAACAACCCAAGCATATTTTTTCATCAATTCTTCATCTTCCACTTCCTTGGCTTGGATATTGGCAACATCAAACATATAGCCCAAAAGATACCTAAGTTTTAGATAAAGTTTGGGGTTTGCCAAAAAAGATGGTAGCTGGTAGGTTCTTGTAGTTTTCATTATTACTCCTAATTTTTAATTAGCTTAATTATTAAGATACTTATCAATATTATAAGAAAAACAAAAGTCACAACCATTATACTGTTAATCTTTGAAAAGTTAATAGGATTTAGGGCAAGGAAAATAATAGTAGCTGCTAATATTAAACATAGGCCCAAAAATACTAGGGCGAGGATTTTTCTATTTTCATTACTTTGTTTTTTTTCTATTTGTTCCTTATCTTCTTTTACCACTATTTCAAAGTTTCCACTGGAAAGTTGCCTTAAAATTGCAAGAGAATTTTGTGGTAGGTCTTTTATAATAGAAATAGTATCAAAAAGCCTTGGCAAGCTTCTATCTATAAGATTTTTTGGTCTTATTAGTTTTATCATTAGATTTTTTGCTATAGGATAGGCAAGTTCAGCAAAAGATTGGTTGTCTACAAGCCCTGCTATAAGACCTTCTAGGGTAAAGATTGTTTTTCCAAAAAGTGTAAGTTCTGCTGGTATTTGTATATCAAAATCATAAAGTAGGCCAAAAAAATCCTCTATAAGATCAGAAATTTTTATTTCATGTAAACTTAGAGTCATATAATAATCCAGGATTTCTTGAGTCCTATTTTCAAATTCTCCAATTTTTGTAAAATTAGTCTTTATAAGCCCCATGTTTATTACAGCATCTGAAATAAGTTTAACTTGGTTAAAACTTGCTCCTACAAAGATTTTCATTATTTGAAATCTGTAGTTTTCTGAAAGTGAGCCCACTATACCAAAGTCTAAAAGATATATGATCTTATCCTTGTCAATAAAGATATTTCCATGATGCGGATCTGCATGGAAAAATCCATAGGAAAAACATTGGTTAACATAGGAATAGACTAGATTTTCTGATATTTTCTTTTTTTCTTCATTAGGATAATTAATAATTTCTCTGATAGATTTTCCGTCTATGTATTCCATAGTCAAGACTTTGGATGTAGAAAATTCTTCATAAACCCAAGGCGATTTTACAAACTTGTCAGCTTTTGTTAGGTCATAGAATTTTTTTAAGTTATTTACTTCATTTTTGAAATTTATTTCCTTATATAAGGACTTTTTAAATTCATCTATAATCTTGATTAGATCAAAAAATTTAATTTGGTGCTTTTTGTCCCAGTATTTTTTTGCCAAATCGCTCATTATCTTGGTATCGGTTTCTATTATTTCTTCTATGCCATTTCTCAAAACCTTAACACAAACTTCTTTTATACTGCCATCAACTTTGATTGTGCCGTGGTAAACTTGGGCTATAGATCCACTTGCTAGAGGAGTTTTGTCCAAAGAAACAAAGACTTGGTCCAAAGGCCTTCCAAATTCTTCGACTATAGTTTTTTGGATTAGGGAAAAATCCAAAACAGCCACATCATCTTGCAGCTTCATTAGCTCTTTTACATAAGCGTCAGAAAAAATATCCTTACGTGAAGAAAGCAACTGGCCAAATTTTACAAAGACTGGTCCCAAGTTTTCTAGGGCCAGTCTTAGCTTTTTGCCATATTCTATTTGATTTTTCTTATCTATGGAAATTTTCCCATATCTAATCTTGTTTGAGATAAGTTGGTTCATAAAATCTATAGAGCCAGATTTTATAAGCTCTTTTACAATCTCAAGTTTTCTTTTAGAATAGTTCATCTTAATCTTCTTAGTTTTCTTCTTCCTTTAATTTTTCCATTTGTTTTTTGATTTCTTCTTTTATGTAAAATTCCAAATCAGATTTTTTTACATATTCATTAAGTTTTAGGTAATCTTCTAAACTTTCCCTACATATTCTTTCAATTTCTTCTCTTTGCTTTTTTGCTTTATTTGAAAGCTTAGAATACAAAGAATCTGCCTCATAGCTTGAAATTTCTCCACGTTCTATCATTTGGTCTACAAAATCTTTAAGCCTATCTTTTGAATAAAAGAAAAAGCCTGCTCCAAAATCCACATAATCCTTAATTAGTTTTTCTATCTTACTTTCTCTCATAAACAACTCCTTTTATATTTCTTACCCCTTTAGCTATCCTAATCTTCTGCTATGTCTATTTGTATATAGGCTATAGAATTTCTTTGGAGCAGTTCTAAGGCATAGTCGTCAACCCTATAGGCCTTGGCATAATAAATCTTTTTTATGCCTGCTTGAATGAGAGATTTAGTACAGTTTAGGCAAGGAAAATGAGTTACATAGCAAGTACAGCCGTCAACAGAAATTCCTTCTTTTGCGCAGTACAAAAGTGCATTCATTTCAGCATGAATAGTCGCTATACAATGTCCATCTCTCATAGTATGACCAACTTCATCACAATGAGGATTGCCCTTGATAGATCCATTATAGCCAGTTGAAACAATCCTATTATCTTCATTTACCAAAACACAACCCACATAGGCCCTATCACAAGTTCCTCTTTGACTTACATTATAAGCAAGTTTCATAAAATATTCTTCCCAAGTCAATCTATCTTTAGCCATTTTTACCTCCACTTTTTACCTATATTGTATCAGATATATAAAAATTGGGACCTTGCAAATAAGAAAATTACAATGCAAGCGCCCCTATTCTTTATTCTTCTACCTCAAATTTAATCACATAATCATTATAAGTATCCAAATTATCCTTTATCGAAAACTTATACTTTACAAAATCAACTTTTTGATCTGAAACAAAAACTGCCCTTATAGATTCTTGATTGCTCTTTATAAGATCAATCTCTGGGACAATATTTGTCGCAAATATAAATTCTAATTCTTTGTCCTTGGAATCGAAAGCACTTGGCAAGATATCTTGCAATTTATAAGATGAATTTGAAAAATCATTGTCTATAGTCTTATCTTCAAAAACATAATCAATATAGATAACATATTTACCCTCTGCCTTATCTTTTATATTTTCTATCATTTTGGGATCAGTTATATTTTCAAATTTTATTTCTCTCATATCCCTTATGCTTACTTCAAACTGATTTGGATTTGAAAAGCCTGAGTAAGGCTCAAAGGATAAATTTTTATCTTCTATAGACTGATCACTTATTTGTATCTTATCTTCTGTACTTATATTCTTATTTTTTTGCTTTTGCCCACAAGCTGTAAAGAGAACTAAGCAAGCTAAACTTATTGGCAAAAAACTTTTTTTCATCCTAATCACACCTTTATTTTTATATTAAACAAAGCATTAAATAGCTTATATGAACCAAACAAGAAGAATAGATATAGAGCTACTCCTATATAAACATTATAGTCCGCAAAGGCCGATGTGACAATCGTAAATATTATTGATGTCAAGGTAAGGCAGGCAAGAATTAGGCTAATGATTTTTATAGGCTTATTAATAACCATATAACCTGAATTTTCTGTTTTCATATTTTTTACCACTATAAGGGCTATTAGAAGACTTATTAAGGCTAAGATGCTATAGGCTATTAGTTGATTATTTGATAGATCAAATTTTCTTAAGGGTGAAAGTAGATAGGCAATAAGACCTCCTTTTCTAGCCAAAAATTCATCAAATTTAACAGTTAAGGTTTGATCATAACTAGTTCCTAATATTCCTTCTTGAATAGTTGTAATATCAAAGGCAAATATTTCACATAGACCAAAGGCTATTATATTTAAGCCTATATGTCCAAAGATATTTCCACTCATAGCCCCTGTCGACATAAATATTACCAAGATAAGCCAGTATAGTTTAAGCTCTTTTAAATAGAAATATAAGAGTCCCTTAGTGTTAAATAATTTTCCTAAGCCTGAGGTCGAAATTAAGACATTTTCAAGGCCAATTTGAACAAGAAATACTAGAAGACTTATTATAAGCCCAAAAGCCAATTTCATGGCAAAATCTTTTATCTTTGACCAAGGATACATCCTAGTAAAATCAAAGTAGGTTGTCATTTGTTCTATACTTGTTAAAAGCATAGCTAGGATAAAAAGAAATGGATACATGAAAAAGTTTTGGTATTGAGATACTAGCCAATTTTGAGATTTGTTATTCATCACTTGATCCTTATACATATCATAAGTAGAAACTAAATTCTCAGCCCTAAAATATAGCTCACTTCTATTTTCAGCATAATAGGCATCAAGCTCGTTTGAATCCATCTTAGAAAGTAGGTCATCAGTAATAATATCGTATTTTTTTACAAGTTTATTTCTTAACCTATCTCCATATTTAAGGTAATTTTTGTCCAACTGTTCAGGTTTTTGTTTCTTTTTCTTATTATTTATTCCAATAATATCCTCAAAACCTTTCACAGAACTTGTAAGTCCCTTGTAAATACTATTAGCATTATACCTAAATGATAAGGTATTAATTAAAAGAGATGCTACTATTAATAAGATTAACCAAATGGAATTTTTCTTCCATTGTAAGTTAAATAGCTTTTTGAAAGCTTTCATTATTTTCTTCCCCTTTCCCAGTAAAAGCTATCTTCTACTTGACTTGGCAAGATATCGTATTGTACTATCTGATCCCTATCCAATAATTCTTTGACTTTCTCTTTATCCATACCAATAAGAATCGTATAAACTCTACCCAAGTTAAATCTCAAAATACTTTGCTTTAATATATCTTCAGGAAGTTTATCCCTTACTACAATTTGGACTTTGCTAAATTTATCATTTTCTTCGACAATCTTTTCAATTTTGCCTTTCTTTGTTAGATATATTATTTGATCTGACAAACCATAAAGTTGGTCAAGTTCATGAGAAGATGCAAAAATTGTCCTTCCCTCTTCTTTGGCATCAAGTAGATATGAGCTTATGATTTCCTTATTTAAAACATCCATCCCATCCAAAATTTCATCCACAAGCAAAATTTCTGCCCTTGTAGCAAGTATTGTTATTAGACCCAATAGATTTTTTATGCCCTTAGAATAATTCCTAATATTTTTATTAAGATCTATCTCATTTTTTTCTAATTCCTTTATAAAAAAATCTTTATCAAAGTTAGGATAAATTATCTGATAATATTCAATCATTTCTTTAGGTTTAGAATAGTTAAAATAGTCAAATCTATCAGGAAGGTAGGCTATATGTTCTATAAGTTTGTAATTCTTTCTGATATCTTCTCCATCAAGGCTAACTTCTCCCCTATCAGGGTCAAATATCCTACACATAATTTTTAAAAGGGTAGTTTTCCCAGACCCATTTCTTCCTACAAGGCCTGTAATATTCGCCTCTTTTAAAGCAAACGAAAAATCATTTAATACCTTATTTTTACCAAAAGATTTTTCTATATTTTTTACAGCTATAATCATAAGACCTCCTTAGCAGATTCGTCATAGATTTCCTTAATCCTCTCTTCTGGTATCTGTAAAAATCTTGTTTCCAAAAATAAGTCCAAAAGTTTTGCTTCTATTTTTTTAACTTCTGTATCTAGCATCTCCTTTTTTATACAGATAAAACTACCCGTACCTGGTCTAGTTTCCATGATTCCTAAGTCTTGCAGAGCTTTATAGGCCTTTGAAACAGTGGAAGTGTTGACAAGAAGAGTTTTCGATAATTCTCTGACTGAAGGCATCGCGTCACCATCTTGTAAAATACCTTTGGCTATCAACAAGCGAGTTTGTTTGACAATTTGAAGATATAAAGGGGTTTGCGATGAAAAATTTAATTCAAACAATTCATGCTCCTTTCGTGTATGGTATATCGCCATACACATTATATTAATATTATATCGAAGCTAACTTTTTTGTCAATACTTATCTTTTTGCTACCATCACAAAAAATTTCAGATGGCTTTTATCTTGCTTATATTTGATTATTTACGTATTTACCTTATAATAAAGAAAAAGAGGTACTTATGAAAAAAATATTAATTATAAATGATTTTGTATCTTGGGGGAAAATTGCAGGCTCCCAAGTCGATACTATTCTTACATACAAGGGTTATGATGTAATATTCTTACCTACAGCTCTAATTTCAAACATTTTTTCCAAAGGTGGCTTTTCTGATTTTGACACAAGTCCTTATATAAAAGAAAGCCTTGATAGATGGAAAGATTTGGGAGTAAAGTTTGATGCAGTCTTTGTCGGTTATCTAAAAAATTCCAGACAAAAAGATTTAATAATGACTTATTTGCAAAGTCTTGACCAAAAACCACTTGTAATCCACGATCCAATTATGGCAGATAAGGGAACTCTTTATAAGGGGCTTGATCCTTCTATTATCGATGTTCACAGAGATTTTTCAAAAATTAGCGATATAAGCATACCAAATTTTACAGAAGCAAAGTTTATCAGTCAAAGTAAAAGTGAAGATCCTCTTACTATAGCAAAAATAATCGGGGAAAATAATAAAAAAGTTATTATTACATCTGTAAATGATGAAAATTCCCACAATATTTTAGCCTATAATGGAAAAGAAGCTGAAAAGATAAGCTATGACTACATAGACAAGTCTTTTGCAGGGACTGGTGATATTTTTGATGGTCTTTTCCTAGAAGCTTATTTAAAAACATATGATTTTAGATTATCAATAATAAAAGCAAAAGATACTATTTCAAAAATATTAAAAACCAAAGTAGCAAGTGATGAAAAGTCAATAGATATCAAGATTGAAAAATATTTAAATCTATTATAGCAAAGGATGAAAGGTGATAATTTTGATAAAAAATAAATATATAAAAAGAACTTTATCCATAGCCTGGCCTTCTGTTTTAGAGTCGTTCTTCATATCTGTTGCAGGACTTATAGACACCTTGATGGTTTCAAATTTGGGTAGCAATGCAGTCGCTGCAGTAGGCCTTACAACCCAGCCCAAACTAATAGCTTTTTCAGTATTCATGGCAATTTCTGTTGCAGTCTCAGCTCTAGTAGCAAGAAGAAAGGGCGAACAAGATAAGAAAAAAGCTAACCAAACTTTGGTAACTGCCATGCTTATAGCAATAATTTTATGTATACTTATTTCAACACTTACTGTTTTCTTTACACCTGATATCATAAGGCTTGCTGGATCAAACAAGGCTACTCATAAACTCGGTGTAGATTATTTAAGTATAATCATGGCTGGTATGATTTTTAACGTAATAGCGACAATTATAAACGCCGCCCAAAGAGGTTCTGGCAACACAAGGATTGCCTTTACGACTAATCTTGTTTCATCTGTCGTAAATATATTCTTTAACTACCTATTGATAAATGGTAACTGGGGTTTTCCAGCACTAGGAGTTAGTGGAGCAGCTATAGCGACAGTAATAGGAACAGCAGTAGCTGCTATAATGTCTATAAACTCCTTATTTAAAAGAGAATCTTTTGTATCCATTTCCTTGATAATAAAAAAGAAAATTGGCTTTGCAAAAGAAATAGGAAAAGATATCCTTAATTTTTCTTCTACTATATTTGCCGAAAATATTGCAGCAAGAACAGGATTTTTGGTTACAGCTATAACAGCTGCCAAACTTGGAACAGACCAATTTGCAGCTCACAATGTCGGTATGAACCTCTTATCCCTAACCTTTGCCTTTGGTGATGGTATGCAGGTAGCAGCTGTTGCCCTAACAGGAAATGCCCTTGGAGCAAAGAAAAAAGACGAAGCCATAAAATATGGTAAAACCTGTCAAGAAATAGGACTTGCAATATCAGCCATAATCGCTGTCTTCTTGATAATATTTAGAAAATATTTATTTAGAATTTTCTTTGATGACCCAAAAATAATTCACATAGGAGAAATAATCATAATGTTTATGATATTTATAGTCCTATTCCAAATATCACAAGTTATTTTTGGAGGATGTCTAAGAGCTGCAGGAGATGTAAAATTTACCCTACTTTCTTCTCTTTTATCCATAACCTTGGTTAGAAGTATATCCACTCTTATCTATGTAAATGTTCTAGGTCTTGGAATAGACGGTATATGGCTAGGTATCTTATCAGATCAAACTTGTAGATTTCTAATCCTAAGGTGGAGATTTAAACAAGGAAAATGGGTTGATAGGGTTATATAGAAAGCTTGACAATTAAAAATTAGAAATATAAACTAAGGATAAGAAAGAAATTTTATTTCTTATAGAAAAGAAAAAGTTAGGAGTATAAAATGAAAATAAAAAAAATCTTGCCTTTCTTTGGCTTAGTACTTGTTTTGGCAGCTTGTAGTGGTAAAAAAACTGACCCAACATCAAGTGATATAACTCAAACCACTACTATACAAGCCCCTACAAGCGATAATGCTAATGATCAAAGCCTAGATAAAGAGGATCAAATAAAAATCGAAAACAACCAAAGCACTGAATCTTCTGAAATAAAAGATTCTAACAATAAGTAAAAAGCAAAATCCCTTGACTAGTAACTATTACCTAACAAGGGATTTTTGCTTATATATTTATAGTCTTTAATTATCGACTTGTAATTTTACTGTTGATGTAAGAATATCTGAATATGAATAAGAAATTGTTCTTTCATCATTAAAGTCATTGTTTACTTTTACTGTAAAAACACTTGGAAAGGCATCTACAATTACACCAGATTTTGTAACAATTCTTTTTCTTCCCTTATCTGCCTTTATAATTACTTCCTTACCTACGTTAGCCTCTACTTCCGATCTAATTTCTTGAACTGTCTTGAATTCCATAATTTTATCACCTTCCATGCATTACTGATTTAATTATACTATAAAAGGCGACCAAAGTCAAATTGACTAAATATTATACTGTACTTAGAAATTTTTGTCAAATTTTTATTTGAATATTTTATTATTAATATTAAATTAACTTCCACATATTTTTAGCATAGGCTATTGGATCTTCTATCTCAAGTCCTTCTATAAGTTTTGCTTGATCTAACAATAGATTTGCAAGTATTTTAAACTTGTCTTCATCTTCTTTGCTAGTTTTTTCCAATAGTTCATAGGCTTTAGAATTTTTATTTA
Organism: Peptoniphilaceae bacterium; assembly: GCA_028723425.1. GTDB lineage: Bacteria > Bacillota > Clostridia > Tissierellales > Peptoniphilaceae > Anaerococcus. The sequence goes on from JAQYEZ010000013.1 coordinate 23,930, forward strand.
TCTCAAGTACCTTTTCTGCCTTAATTTCTGGGGCATTTGGTTGATTTTTTAGAGTTTTTTCCATTTCTATGGAAATTTCTCCCCTTTGTTTTATCATAGAAGGTAATTCTCCAAGCTTGTCTGTAAATTTAACCTCTACTACTTCATCTGGAAGAACTTTTTTTATTTGCTTTAGGATATCATCCTTATCCTCTTCTTTAACTTCTTCATCGTCAACTTGGTTAATTGATTTGAATTTTTTCTCTTTATATTCTCCAAGCATCTTTATCAAAAATTCATCTAGCTTTTCTGTAAGCAATAGTACATCTACATTTTCATCTACGCTTTCCAATTGTGGAGATTTTTTTATCCTATCAAGAGAAGGTCCAACTGCATACAAGATATTTTCTTGTGTAGAAGCCATCTTATCCTTGTATTCTTTTAGGTTAATTAGCTTATCTTCTTTTCTAGAATAGAAAAGTAGCAAGTCTTCAAAGTCTGACTTATTCATACCATAGGACTCATACAAAGCCATCTTTATGGTATTGCCAAATTCTTTGAAGAATGTCTCATAGTCTTCTCTTTTATTTTTTTGCATATCTAAGAGGTGATCTTTTATTTTTTTATTTAATTGTTTGGCTATAAACCTTAATTGCTTATCTCTTTGCAAAGTTTGTCTGGAAATATTTAGGGAAATATCATCACTTTCTACAACACCTTTAGCAAATGAATAAGCATCTTCTATTAAGTCCTCAGACCTATCTTGGATTTTTACTCCATGGGAATATAATTGTAGGCCCTTTTGATAATCTTTTGAATAATAATCAAAGGGTGCTTTTTTAGGAATATAAATCAAAGCCTTAAAGGAAACCAAACCTTCTATGTTTAAATGCAAGTAAGATAAGGGCTCATCATAACCAAAACCTTGGTCTCTATAAAAGTTTTTATAGTCTTCTTCTGTTAATTCTTTTTTATTTTTCTTCCAGATAGGAGTTTCTGAATTTAAGATCTCATATTCCTTATATTCTTCATACTTTGGTTTATCTTCTGTTGAGTCTTTGGCGGGTCTTGACTTTGTCATAAGCATTTTTATTGGAAATCTTATGTAGTTAGAATGTTCTACAACCAAATTCTTTAAATAGTAGGGATCTAGATAAGAATCATAGGACTCATCTTCTTGGTTTTCTTTCAAATAAAGAATTACTTCTGTTCCCACCTCATCTTTTTCAATCTCTTCTATACTATAGCCATCAGCATTTTGGCTAGTCCAAATGTAGGCTTTATCTGAGCCTAATTTTTTGCTTTTTACACTAACCTTATCTGCAACCATAAAAGATGAATAAAAGCCTACCCCAAATTGTCCTATTAGTTGGTCTATTTCTTCCTTTTTCATCTCTTTTTTGAAAGCTTCTGTGCCAGATTTTGCTATTGTTCCAAGATTTTCGATAAGGTCCGTCTCATCCATACCAATACCGGTATCCTTTACTGTTAGCTTTCTCTTATCTTTATCGGCTATTAGTTCTATATAGTAATCATCCTTGTTTACTTCTTTTTCAGATTTTAAATCTTCATAATATCTCTTATCAAGAGCATCCGATGCATTTGATATCAACTCTCTTAAAAATATTTCTTTTTCTGTATAAATAGAGTTAATCATAAGATCCATGATTTTTTTTGCTTCTGCTTTAAATTCTTGTCTCATATATGCCTCCTTAGCACTGTATCGTACCGACTGCTAATACTATACTAATAAATTCTATACTTGCAAACTTTTATAAATCACTTTCTTTATTTGCTTTTATCCTCTCATCTATTTGCCTTAGCCTCTTTGCCAGAGTAAAGATCTGGGCTTGAATTTTTATCTTTTCTTCTTGTACTTGGTCAAATCTTTTATCAAAATCTTTCTTTGTTTTATAGGAAAAGAAAAAAAGTAGGACAAAAAATATTAGGATAAAAGATCCTACAAGCTTCTTTTGATCAAAGCCTAAAAATTTTAAAGCAAAAGCCAATAAAAATGCCCCAAATAAGGGTTTTACAAAAAATAAAGCAAAGGATTTATTTATATTAGCTTCTTCCAAAGATAGAAGTTTTAATCTTTCTTCTTCTATTTCTTTTAAAATTTTATCTTTTTCAAGTTGTAAGTTCTCTGTCATAAATTCTCCTTTTGCTACCATACCATTTTTCTATGATTTATAAATCAAAATAATTCCTAGCAAAAAACTTTGATTTTCCTTTAATTTAGTGTAAAATAAGTTTGTATATAGGAGGGATGCTTATGACAGAAGATAAAGATACCAAAGTAAAAATTACTAATGATATGCTAATTGGCGAAATTATTCAGGCTAAACCTGAGTCTATAAATACATTTTTGAGAGTAGGAATGGGTTGCATAGCTTGTCCTTCATCTTTATATGAAACTTTAGAAGAAGCTTGCATGGTACATGGACTTGATCCTAACTACCTACTTGAAAAATTAAACGATTAATAAAAAAAGACTCTTAGGGCTTATTTTTATAAACTTATAAAAGAGTCTTAACTTACAGCAAAAAGACTACAAACAAACTCCTTGTAGTCTTTTTTCTTAAAAAAGACACGAAAGAATAGTCAATCGTGTCCTAGTTGAAATTTTATTTTCTAAATAGCAAATATTTACCAAACTTAAAAAGTATTATAAGAAAAGCACCAAGGCCCACAAAACTTATGATAAAGGTCACTAGCCTTATAAATTTAGCCTTGCCCTTAGGCTGATCTTCTTCTTTATCTACCTTATCTTCTTTATTTTCTTTATTTTTTTCCTTAGATGTATCTTTAAGAGCTAAAACTCTCTTAGCATTTACCAAAAGTCTGTTAGGTCTTGGAGGAAGAAAAGGATCACAGGTTAAAAGTGTTAATATGTCCTCACCTTTTACTGGTTTAAGCTTATCCCAATCATAAGGACTTATGACTTCCTTGCTATAAACCTTATATTCTAGGGTCTTTGCTCCTCTTTTTATATATATAGAATCTCCTTCTACCAAATCGTCAATATATAAAAACATATTATCTCCCCACCAACCTCTATGACCTGCTATAACCGATCTTGTTCCTTGGCCACCAATAGGAATATCAGTTCCAGAAATTTGTGCAACTCCCATAGCTATATGTTTAAGACTTGCATCCAGATAAATTGGCAGATGTTTGCCAAGCTTTGGTATATCTATATAGGCAAATATCTCATCAGGATTTTTTAGGGGACTTTGTGATTCAAAGTCTTTTTCGGTAAAGGGATCAACAAAAGCTTGAGTTGAATTTTTTATCTTTTCATTATAGTCTTTTGCCAAAGCCTCATTTTCCTCAAGTTTTTCTTGGCTTAAATTATCTACAAAATCCTTATATTCCCTATCATATCTTATAATATTTATGCTTCTTACTACAAAGGGAAAAGTTATTAAGCAAACTCCAAAAAGAATAAAAATATAGGCTAATACTTTTCTAAAGCTAATTTTGTTTTTCTTCAATTTCTTCTACCTCTTTCGATATCCTTAAAGTCTTTCTCTTTTCCCTAATATACATACCAACAAGCAAGAAAATAATTGGCAAAAGAATTATAAATAATTGGAAAAAGTCTGGTATAAGGCCAGGTACATTAGCATCAACCTCATCAATAGCTTCTTGATAAGGTATCCTATGGCCTGTAACCAAAAGTCTGTGAGTATTTATCATATATGGGGTACAGGTCAAAAGAGTTGCATAATCCTTATCTTCTTCTACCAAAATTTTTTCAAATTCTGTCGGCTTAACCACCAAAATCCTATCAACCTTGTAGGCTAAAGTTTCCTTAATATTGTGAATATAGAAAATATCCCCGTAGGTTAATTGATCCAAATTTCTAAATAATTTTGCCTTAGCAAGGCCCCTATGAGCCGTAATTACAGTATGAGTTGACCTTCCTCCAACAGGAAGAGAAGTCCCCTCCAAATGGCCTGCGCCTTTTTGTAAAACTTCTTCACTAGTTCCTGCATATATAGGAAGCTTGACAGAAATCTTAGGTATATCTATATAGCCTATCATTTCGTGAACTTCAAGCATTCTGGCATACTCTGCTTTTCCCTCTTTTTCTTTCTTGGTAAAAGGATCTCCAAGTTTACTTGGATCTAAAGTCATATTGTAAGCATGGGCAAGGTCAATTCTTCTGTCTATTTCCTTCTGATCAATCTTGTCTTTATCACTATCAAAAGTGCTTATTTCATTATTTGACTCTATCTGGTAATACTTATTAGAAATCATAGGATATGAAAATATTAAAAGTCCTAGGATAAAGATTAATATAAAAGGTAAATTTCTCTTAAAATCACTCTTTCTCATCATCTAACCCCAACTTATTTTTTATTTCACTTATCTTTTTAGCATTTCTCTTATTTTCCCTCTTTAATCTTATAATCATTATGATAAGAATTAGAATCAATAATAAAGCTATAAAGAATAAAATTCTAAATATCCAATTAGCCTTGCTGGTCTTTATGAGATCCTCATCAACTTCTTTTACATATTCAACCCTATGACCTCTTACCAAAAGTCTGTGAGTATTTATCATAAAAGGCGTACAAGTTAAAAGGGTAACATAATCATGACCTGGAACTATAAGTAAATCATCAAAATTACTTGGCTCTACTACTTTTATCTGATCGACCTGATAAGCTAGTATTTCCTTTATATTGTGTATATAAAACTTATCTCCAATCCTTAGCTCATTTAGATTGGTAAAAAGAGTCTTGTCAGGTAAGCCCCTATGGGCTGTAAGGACTGCATGGGTGTTGTTGCCACCTATTGGAAGAGATGTCCCTTCCAAATGGCCAACTCCCTTTTGCAAAACTTCCTCACTAGTTCCTGCATATATAGGCAAATCTTGATTAATCCTTGGTATCTCAATATGACCTATCATCTCATGGACTTCAAGCATTCTGGCATATTCTGCCTTGCCCTTTTCTTGCCTATCCTTAGCATAGGGATCTTCGGGTATTTCTCCTGACAAGGAGTCATTAAAAGCACGGGCGAGGCCTATACGTCTGTCAATTTCTTCTTGATCAAGTTGGTCTTTGCCCTTAATAAAAGTATCTACTTGGTTGTTGGACTCTATCCTATAATAAAGCCTTGAGATAATCGGATAAATCAAAATAGCAAAGCCTACAAGAAGCAGCAAGATCCAAAAAATATTTGTTTTTTTCTTTTTCATTTTTCCCTTAGTCATACCTACCTGCCAATTCATAATATGAGAAAATTTTAATAAACTATTAAAAATTAAAGCCTAGCTAAACTAGTTGTCAAAATAAGCCTAGTACAATTTTTCCTAGCTATCACTATAAATATACTCTTATTTTTTTAAACTTTAAGAAAAAGGCCTCAATAGAGACCTTTTATAAATTAACTTTCTTGTCTTTCTTAAATAAGCTTACCCCAAAGCTAATAAAAGCTAAACCTGCTATTAGGAAAATAAATATTTTTATATCCCCAGTTTTAACTATTGGAGATCTGACAATAGATTTAGGTGGTGGATTTGTTGGTGGAGTAGTTGGAGGCTTTTCAGATGGTGGAATTTTTACATTCTCTATTTCTTTTACCTCTATTTTTCCACTGCTTTTCTTATCATCTATATCAAAGTCTATATAAGCCAAAGATCTTTGATAACCAAGAGGTGCCTTTATCTCTTTTAGTCTATAAGAACCATTTGGTAAAACTTTCGTCATAAATTCGCCGTTTTCATCTGACTTTAGGATATACTTGCTATACTCTTTAGAGCTTTCATCCTTCATCTCTATATATTCACCAGTTTGAGGATTCTCTTCTAAGACCAAAAATTCTGCACCAGCAAGTCTTTTTTTGTGATTAGAAGCATCAACTTTTACAAATTTGAAACTTCCACCCTCAGGAGGAATTTTCTTGTTGGTTATAGTTAAAGTTTTACCTGAACTTACAAGCTCACTTTTTTCTTCTTTAAGTTGATAGCCGTCTTTTGCTTTAATTTCTTTGAAGTAGTATTTTTTAGATTCATCTACTCCAAAAACATCAATCCTTCCATCTTTTCCTGTTACCAGCTCATTTTTACTTTCACTTAAATTTAGCTTATCTATTCTATATATTCCACTAGCTTCTTTTATAAGTTTTAAAGGCCTATCTGACCCTTCTTCATATAAGTTAAAAACAACCCCTTCCAAGAAGATAGTCTTATCATCTTCATCAACTTTATTTAAACTAATACCAGGTACCGCAATTTTAGGATATAGCTCATCATGTATCCTGTCTACTTTAAGTATAAAAGCAGGCACTGTATAAGTTTTTAACTTATCATAAGATTCATCATCTAATTTAAATAGATAATATCCATCTTTTAAGCCATATAGTTTTAAAGTTGACAAATCATAATACTCTTTTAAAGTTTGGCTTGATTTTAAACTTTTTCCAAATTTTTTATCAAGCTCATCCTTACTCTTCTTATCAAACTCACTAGCTAAGGAAATCTTGCTATCTATGTCTGTTAGGCTAGCAGGCTCACTTCCCATATACCAATAGTCAAAGGATAGACCATCAAAAGAGGTCAAATCCTTATTTGGAAATTTTAAAACTATTGGATTATCTTCTTCTACTTTTTCATCTTTTGCAAAAGAAGTAAGAGGAGCAACTATTATTGATATTATAAATATTAACAAATATCTAAGATATTTATTCTTTTTTTCTTTTGTCTTCATAGTTACACCTCCCTCTTATAACTATCTAGCTTCTTGTTTATTTGATTTAATCTTATAAGCTGCTAAAGACATTACTAGTAAACCAGCAACTACAAAGATTACAGAACCAATACCACCTGTTTGTGGGATTACAACTTTCTTATTTTCTACCTTTTTACCATGATGTTGGGTTTCACCATCTTTAACTTCTACTTCATACTTAAATTCTTCTGCAGTTCCTGCGTAAGAACCTTCTGCTACATCAAAGTCGATTGTGCCTTCAAGTTTAGCAAAGCCTTGTGGTGCTTTAGTTTCTTCTAATGACCATTTTCCTGCATTAAGTCCTTTTATTTCGAATTTACCTTCAGCATCAGAAACAAGTTTTACAACATTTGTATCATCTTTAGTATTTACAAGTGTATATTGTACGCCTGCATTTACAAAAGCTTCATTGTAGGCTTTTTGTAAATTGTTGATTTCAGTTTTCTTAGCAGTTCCTTTTTCTCCCTCTTGCTCTTGTGCACTCATCTTATTATATTGATCTATAGCAGCATCAAGAGCTTCTTTTGCTGCTGTAACTTTAGCTGCTTCAGCTTTAACTTCGTCACCTGCTTTTAGTGCAAGATATTGGTTTCCTGATTTAACTACAAATTCAGCGCCAACAAGTCTTTTATCTGCTGTATCTGTCTTTACAAATCTCTTACCATAAGTTACAACTTTTGGTTCAGATGGATTTAAAACCTTAGGATTGTCATTGTCTTTGTTGTTCTTGATAGTAACTTTACCATCTTGGAAACTTACATATTCTGGTGCATATCCAGAAACTCTTTCTTTTACTACATAAGTTTTTTGATCATCAAGACCTGTAAAGGTGTGGTTAAATGAATTTGCTGCGTCTTTATCGTTGTATTTCTTTGCTACAGATTCAACTTCTTTTAAATCTCCATTATCTAATTTTTCATAAAGAGTATAAACAACTGTTACAGTCTTATCTGCATCTGTTACTGTTTGGTCACCTGTTTTTGATTCCCAAGACTTTTCAACTTTGATTTCTTTATTTTTTGGTTGACCTTCTTTAGGTTCACTTTCTGTTCTTGGCTTATGTCCATAGTCAAGTGCAACATCGTTTGTTTCAGGTACTTCAACTACAGCCTTGCCGTTAAGAGTTGCAGCATATTCAAATCTAATTGTTACTTCGCCATTTTTTGCTGCATCTTCTACTTTTTTAAGACCTTTATCAGTAAAGTTTACAGTGTATCCTCTTGAATCTTCTTCAAGTGTATAGTCAGCAGGTGATTTTAATGTTTCAATTTGTTTAGATGTAACTTTTAATGAGCCTTTATTATAAGTAAGACCATCAGTCATAGCATCTGTCCACTTTAAGAATTTGTAATCTGCATCTTTAGGTATTTTTGTCTCAACTTGATATTCTACAACATCGCCAACTTTACGATTTACTGTATCTTTATCTCTTTGGTTATTGTCTAATTTAATTTCTGTATCTTTTGCGCCTGCAGTATCTTTTTTAAAGTTTTTGTCGATTTGTGGTACATCTTTAGTATTCTTTGGATATATGTGTGCTTCTTTAACTACTCCATCATCATTAACTAATGGAAGTGTTAGATATACTGGAACAGCATACATTCCTGTTAAAGTTTTTCCATCTTCGCCCTTATAGGTTGACTTTTCTTTAAGTTCTTGGACTCTGTACTTGCCAGCTGGTAAGTTAGATGTATCAAATACTTTTCCATCTGTTGTTGTCAAGCCACCTAAAGCTTTCTCAACACTATCAGCTACTTTACCGTCAGCTGTAACATATTCCCAGTTTTTGTCATCTTTTTCGTTACCGGCAACTACTAGTGGATTTTTTAGTTTTTGCCATACAAAGTATACGCCTTCAATTTCTTTGGCACCTGTTCCAAAATATCCTTCTATATTTTGGATTTGAGTTCCGTCATACTTTGTTTTGTCAAGACCTTCTTGTTTACCGTCTTTGCCGAATTTTTCAGCATTTTCTTTTGTCAATAGCATCTTGTGAAGAGTAACAGAAGTAGTTTTTTCTGTAGTTGCTGTAGCTGCTGGAGTCTCTTCTTCAACTGGCTCACTAGCAGCAAGTGCTGCAAAAGGCATTGCAAGTATGCCAAGCACCATGACAAATGCTACTAACAATGAGGTCATTTTGTTAAGTATTTTTTTCATATGTTTCTCCTATTATTTATTTTGATAATTTCAGGTATTATCTGACCTTGCTTTTAAAAAACTACCTTATGTAGCCTAGCTTTCGCCTATAAAGGCAAGTTTAAAAAGCACTAAGAAACTTACCTTGTATTAAGCCAGTCGGTAAAGTCCTAATTACCGACTGCTTATTACCAAATTTACTTTAAGTAGTAGCTTACTACTTTTGATTTTTCCTTTCCAAAACTTAGAAAGCAAAGAATTTTTTTCAAGGAGGGCTAAATAATATTGCAATCATTATTTTACCTCCCTCTTTCTGTTATAGACATAACCTGCAAATAACATAATGATAAGACCAAAGATAGTAAATATCAAAATGCCCTTGCTACCAGTATATGGTAAATTAGCTTCTATTTTTTTGTTATATATAGTGATGGTATTTTTTGTTTCTCCATTAGAAGGTGCAAGCTCGTAATAGTCTTTTTCTTTGATTGGACTTTCTTTTGGCATTTCAATCTTTCCATCTTTTATTGTAATTGGTCCATAAGTCTCTTTGCCTTTTTCATAAGCTTTTGGAGGTCTTATTTCTTTTACATAATAAAGACCATCTGCAATATCCTTAAAGTTTATTTTTCCTTCTTGATCTGTAGTGATAGAATCAACTTTATCTCCTTCAGTATTTGTTACTTTTACCAACTCAAAGTTTTGATCATCTTGGGATTTTTTCTCATCATCTTCTAAGCTTGATGATGGATTTCTACCTTCTTTAAGTTTATATAGGCTAAATTCCGCACCAGAAAGACCAAATCCTTTATCAAAGTCTTTCTTTATTAAAGCTAAGTCTGTAGTTTTTTCCTTATTAACTACTATAAATTCGTTATTTTCTTTTAAGACTAGATCTGTTTGACTTTCAGGCTTATCTTCTGATTCTGGAGTTACTTCACTTACTTTTACAGCTCCTTCTTTGTCGACTGAAATCTTCCAAGTTTTATCAGTTTTTAGATAATTATCTGGAGCTTTGTTTTCTTCTAAGATGTAATTACCTTCAAGTAAGTTTGTGAAGCTTGCAAGACCAGATTTATTTGAGCTTGCACGTTTTACCTCATCTAACTTTTTGAAGTTTTGATCTGCCTTATAGAGGATGAAGACTGCTCCTTCAAGATTTTTCTTTTCACTCTCATCAGTCTTTCTTATTTGGAAACTTCCTCTAGGTGATTTTGTATTTACAACAGTGATTTTGGAAACTTCATCATCCTTACTAATCCTTATGGTGTATGGAGATTTTCCATTTTCAGAAGCGACTTCTAGCTTGTATCCTTCTCTATCAAATGATACGTCCTTAGGATCTAGTTTTACTTTTTCAGGATCAAGATCACTTGAACTGTAGGTCCTATTATCTTTATTAAGTTTTATAGTTTTTCCGCCTACCTTTATTGTAACTTCTCCCAAAGGATTAATGTTAAACCAATCAAGGTTTATTACAAAATTACTCTTTTCAATTACATTTATAGTATAAGGTGAACTTTCTCCTAAAATTTGCAAAGTGTATTTTGGATTATCTATTGATGCACTTTGGATTGTAACTGTACTTGGATCATAATCATAGGTCTCGAAATTATCCTCGTTTGCTTTTATGGTTATTTCTTTTCCATTGCTTAGGTTTAAAGTAATATCTCCCTTTCTCTCAAGATTAGACCAATTTAGAGCTACTTTAAACTTATCCTTATCCTTAGAATTTATAAGTATTGTTCCATCTGCTCCCCTTACACTTGTAGTAGGATTTTCTAGCCCAATATTGTTATTATCTGAAGATAGATTAGCTACATAGTATTCATAAAGATTGCCCTCTTGGTCGCTTATTGGAAGATTGTATTCTTTTGTGGAATTTGTATCGATAGAATCTTTTCTTTCAAAGCTTGAATCTTCGCCATTTTGTCCACGTCTTTTTAGGGTAAATGAAATTTTTCCGCTTTCAGCTCCACTGTGCTCACTTCTTATACTTACCTTTATATTTTTAATCTTTTCTTTTAAGGAGACAGTTGGAGAAGCTATATTGTATTCTTGCGCCTTATCATTTGCCTTAAATGTGATACTATCAACTAAATTTAAGTTATCACCTGCTTCTATATCCGCTTTAGCTTTTACTTTAAAGCTTAGGTGAGCAGTATTATTTGCATCAAGAGTTAGCTCGTCTTTTGCACTGTCAGCTTTTACCATCTTTCCGTCAAAACTTGCCCAAGAATCTTCGCCAGTATTACCCTTATTACTTACAAGAGAATTATCAACAAAGGTGAAATTGCTGTTAAAGCTTATGTTTACTTTTGCTTTTTCTACATCTTTAATTCTTGTTTGACCATAGTATGGAATAGCATTTTTAAATCCTTCTGCATCAAGTCCTGATAGGTCTGTAATAGGTGTAAGCTTACTATAATTATTAACCATACTTTCGTTAAAGACGCTGAGTTTATATCTACCACTCCTATAATAAGTATGGATATTTCCCATATTCGTTATATCATTAATAGTATTTATTAAGCCATTGTTATTTGGTGCTAGGCTGTTACTTATAGTAAAGATAACTTCTTTGTCGGTATTTCCACCCTCACCAAGGTAGGTTTTTGCTTCTGCTAGGGCATTTTTTACTTGATTAACATTTGGGGCACCTGTGAAATTAACATTAAAGTTATTTATCAAATCTGCCACTGTTTTTTTGTTGGTTAAAGATTGGGTTTTCTCTAACTTTGTAGAATAAATTACTAAGCCTACTCTTGTTCCTTCGCCATAAGAGTTTATTTTTTCAACCAAAGCTTTCTTGGCATCGGCATCCTTAGCTAAGTTATAGGCAGATAGTACAAATACTACATCGGCATCTTTGCCTTGGGTTTCATCTTCGCCTGCTCTTATATCCATGTCAATTTGATATTGACCATCTCCTAAAGCTGTAGCTTTTGTTTTTATATGAGTTTTTGCAAAATCTTTATCGATGGTATTGCCAATAGTTTCATCATATTTATCATCAAAGGCTCCAGTAGCGGCTCTTTCTTCTGCAACTCTATCACTTGAAAGATTAGTTGATCCAAGACTAAAGAGTGATACCAATGGGCTTGTAATATTTCCAATAGCCCTATTTGCAAAGCTTCTTACCCTATCTGCAAGGGACTTATCCTTGGTTATTTGTGTAGCACCATTTTCATCTACCACAACAGTCCATGTGTCATCATTTTCTTTAAAGCCTTGTGGTGAAGCTGATTCTTTAAGCTCGTATGTTCCTTGATCTAAGTTATCAAATGAAACTTTTCCATCAATTCCTGAAACTCTTTCTATAGGATCTCCCTTTGGATTGGTTGGAGTTAAGGTGAATCTTGCGCCTGGTAGGCTTGCACCCAAATCATCTTGTTTGTCTATTTCAAAACTACCTTTTTTATCTATGTGAGGAGAATTTTCTACATCAATTTCTGGAACTTGGTAATCGTCTTGTCCATGGCCGATAGAAACACTCACATTTGTTAAAATAGCATTTGATTTTCTTACTGATGGTTTGGAATCAGAATTTTCAAGTTCTACCCATTGACCTAACATAGTAGGTCTCTTATCTTCTGCTGGTGGATAAAGCATTTCGCTATCTACTTTTAGAAGATATACATTACTTCCAATAGGCTCATTTAGGGTTATTTGGGCTGCATTTACTAGCTCTTGTCCTTCTTGTTTTCCTATATATTCTACTTCATATTTACTAGAATCAACTTCTTCTAGTTTACTTCTATCAAATATTACAGTGTCGCTTACCTTTTCATCAGGTCCTACCTTTAATTTGTACAAGCTAAGCTTAGCTTTTATCGCATTAAGGTCTGCCATATTGAATACGCCGGATTTTACTGCTGGATAAACTAGTATTTTTGAGCTTCCGCTTATATTTTTCTTATTTGGATTAATATAAGCTATTTGTGTATATCTACCACTTTGATCATTTGTGTATAGGTAGTTGGCATTGATACTAAGTAAATCTCTATTATTAGCATGAGGAAGATATGCTATTTCTATATTTTTGGAAGTTTTCTTTTCTCCAAGACTTACAGAAAATTCATAAGTACCACTATTGTAAGCTACATTAAGATTAACTGAGTGGGCCCAAAGCATATCCATAGAGATATTACTCTTCTCCTTTACATAATCAGTAAATACATAATAGATATCTTTTCCAGTACCTTTTTCCATATTGAAGTTAGAACCATAGCCCCATGTAGCTATTACATTTCCTTCTCCATCGGTAATATTTGGATAGTTTGGTTTGTCAGGTTGGGTCATATTGTAATGGAGAGTATCGGATTCTTTAATTACAAAGTAATCTCCAGGATTAACTTCTCCATTTATATCCATGTGCATCTTTACACTTATGGCATTTTCCCCAGTATCCATTTCTAGTCTGCCATTGTTAGCTATGCCTCCACTAGCCGTATCATTAAAGGTTACGCTACTATTTCCAGTATCTAAGATAACTTTATCAGTTACATTTTTTCCTTCATAATTGCCAATATGAGGGGCTTCTTGTCCAATTTCTTGGATGAAAGTTTTGCCGTCACTTAAAACGTCAACTCTCCATCTCTTGTTTGTTAGATCATAGCCTTTTGGAGCGCTACTTTCTATTAAGGTATAGGTGCCTTTTTCTATATCTATAAATACAACTTTTCCTTGGCTATCTGAATCTGCTTCTTTTTTAATTTGACCATCTTCACCTATTAGGGCAAATCTTGCATTAGCTAGGGCTTTTCCATTATTATCAGTTTTATTGATTTTTAATGTTCCACGAGGATTATCTTTGGATGGAGTATTCTTTATCTTAATATAGCCAGCTTCGTCAATAGATACATCCTTATTTTCATCTACTGATATATATTTAAAGTCCTTTGCTTCTAATAAGCTGTTCTTATCAATCTCGTAGTATTTAACTTTAAGCTTGCCATCTTCTGCTGCTTTTACTTGAGCTAGGAAAGATCTGTCAGATTTATCATAACCTTCTGGAGGACTAGTTTCTACGATTTTATAAAGACCTTCTTGCAAGCCTAATAATTCATAATAACCTCTATAAGAGTTAATTTCCTTGGATAAATCATCAACTCCTTCAACATTATCCAAATCATCTTTGGAAATATTAAGATTTGTTAAGTCATCTGGATTTTCGCTTATTTTATATGCTTTAAATTTAGCAGCCTTATCTTCTTCTTTTTCTATAAGGGTAAGGAATTTTGAATCAACTTTCTTCCATTTCAAGTCTACTTCATCCAAAGTATTTGTTAACTTATAAACTTTATTTTCATCAAGTTCAAAAGAATCATCTATCAAGTTTCCATCTTCATCATAGATTTTATCATGATAGTCTTTGTCATTTTTTAAGTAATAATCTTTTTCATATGACTTATCATAAACAACTTTTAAGCCACCCTCATCTTTTATTACTTTTAAAATCCACCTATCCTTGCTATTTGCCTTTAAGTTTTTAATTTTTGTAGTTTCTCTTAATTCATAGACACCAGAAGTTAGATTATCAAAGTCCACAGACCCATCTCTACCTGACCTGTCTATTGCTTCATATTGATAATTTCTTAAACTTTCTATCAAATGTCCTTCTGTATCATAAAGTTGTTTACCATTATCACTAGCTTCAGTTCTAACCTTCTTCAAGCTAAACCAAACGTCTGATATTGGTTTCTTATCTTGACCAGGTATTTTTACAAGTTTTATAAATTTAAAGGAGATTTTTTTGTAGTTAACAAGGCTAAAGGTGCCATCTTCATTTTTGATTGCAGATTTATCTGAAGCTTCTGGATCTGTTTCATAGGTTGTTGTACTTGATCCCTTATCTTCAAATTCTATGTTAAGCGTACCTTTTTCTTTATCGGCAACAACTTTAAAATACCATGGGGTAGGCATTTCATAATCTCTAAGTGGATTCTCTGTTAACCTATATCTACCTTCTTTTAGGTTAGTAAACTCGAAGTTTTCTCCATTATAGTTAGTAAATGATTCATAGTAACCATTTTCAATTTTTTCGCCTTTTTCATTTACTTCTTCTAAGGTGAATCTTACAGCAGATAAGTCTTTTCCGTCTGCGTCTACCTTGTTAAATACCAATTTCGTAAAGTTGTTTTCGTTTTCTACACTTATTAGCTTATGATTTTTGGTATTTATCAATTTTACAAATTCTGGGTCAGAATTATCAATATCTATTACTTGCTCGTTTACTCCTTTTCCATTATCTTTGAATTTGATAATTAGATAAGAATTTATCTTCTTATAGCCTGGTGCTGGAGAAAATTCTTCTAGAGCATAAACTCCTTCTGGAATTTGTTCAAATTTAACACCACTTGCATAGGATGAGGTTTGATATCTCATGTAGACAGGTCTACCATCTCTCATTTCAGGATCAGGCTTGCCAGCTTCAGTTAGTAGAGGCTTACCAGCTTCATCTGCCTTTATTTTTGTAAGAGTAAAGACAGCTCCTTCTATACTTTTTCCCTTGGAGTTTACCTTATTAAATACCAAATCTCCAGTTTCTTTGTGGTTGTAGACATGAGCATCATTGATTGTTGCATAAGGAGCATCTGGTCTTGCTGGATTTGAACGTCCATCATCTTCTACGAGTTCTATATTTTGGATGAATTTTTCATATAGAGATTGATCGATGTCCTTATTTTTCTTATTGCCATAATCAAGACCGTAGATGGTGGTACCAGGTAATTTTTTGTCGGACTGGCTTGCTAGTTGAGAATTATAATATTCCCTAAAACTATTATTGTATTTAGGATCATTTATATCTTCTGGTAGTTTGTAATCAAATTGGAAGTCTATATACATGTAGTTAGCATCGCCCGGTTGTTTGTTAGGATCTACTGATACCTTAAAGAACCACTTATCTTCAAGTTTTTTGTAGCCGTTTGGCGCTACTTCTTCCCACATTTCATAGATACCAGGAGTCAATTCTCTAAAGTAGTTATCTCCTGCAAGTCCTGTTGCTTCTGTAACTGCATCGAAAGCATCATCTGCATATTTTGGTTTTTTGCCATTTACTTCTTGACCGTTGATAATCTTTCTTGCCTTAAAGGTTGAACCTGTAAGTACAGTTTTATTATCGTTCAACTTGGTAATTCTAAGTGGAATTCTGAAACCATCTTCGTTTTTATTGAAGACTTTTATCAAATTACCATTACTTATATTTATAGTAGCCTTGTTGTCTTTATCAAACTTGACATCATATTTGGATACTTCAGCTACTCCCCAATCACTATAATAAGGTGAGTTTCTGGTGTAGACTATCCTATATTCTATCTTTTCATTATTTTGTTCCAAGCCTAAGCCATCAAAGCTTACACTTCCTTCAAATGGTGCATCAGCTTTGATTATATTTCTATTACCAGCTTCATTGCTTACTAAGATGTCGAACCATTCGTTTTTGTATTTTCTTTGAATTTTTATGCTTCCAGCTTGTTTATCTTTTGGTATGCTAGAGTCAGGATAGTTGCTATAATCAAATTTTATTTCAACTTTTCCAACGCCCTCAGGCTTAACCAAAGGTCTATTTTGAGTTTCCTTGTATAAATAAAGTCCACTTTTTACTACTTGGTTAGCATCTTTTGTTGATAAGCTTATGCCGTCATTTTGATCAAATATTTTATATTGGTCGCTTCCTGCATCAAAATGCAATTTTGACTTAAATTTAAGTATTAAATACTGGTCTTCATCCAAGGATAAGTTATTTACAGTTAAGATTTGACCATTGCCACTTTTTGTTAAAGAATATTCTAAGCTTTCAGTTTGACCTTGGCCTTTATATTTTTTAAGTTCTACAGTATCTTTGTCAACCACTATTAGGTTAGATGCAAAGTGAATTCTAAGATTTGCATTTTTTACTTTAGAAGTTTTTTCTGAAGGCTTTATTGAGAAATACTTTTCTTTTGTTAATAGTTCATCCATGAAGCCTTTTTGGACGTATGGGGCTAGGCTAGCATCTTTTTCTTGGATAAGTGTATTAACATACCTATATGCATATTCTGCCTTTCCTGCATAATCTTCTCTAAACTTATCAATAGCTTCTGTATAGGCATTTTCTTTTGCTGAAAGTTGATAGAATATTTTGTAGTACAAGTCAGTATGGTAGGTCCAAGTATCATAGCCATTTTCTTGCAAAGTTTCCATATTAGATATGATATCAAAAGATGTTCCCGTTTGACTTAAATTACTAGTCTTTAATTTTACAAAGTTTACAGCAATTTTGCTATCATATTTCCTATTATGGTCATTTGCATATTGATTTATTTGATTTAAGTAATTAGGCAAGTTTTCCTTTAATTTTTTAGAACCATCAAGTTCGCCTTGTAAAGGTCTAACTCCTACTTTAGATAGGTAGTCTTTGATTTGCTCGGATTTGTTATCAACATAAACTCCTCCTCCGCCTTCAGCATACCATGCATAGGTGTAAGGATATTCCCTAACATTCTCATTTAAATCTTTAAGATTATAGGTTCCTACATTATTAGAATAGTTTTGACCATATTCCACAAAAGTAATATCTACATCTGTATTTGTTTCTTTTGCTTTCTTATTAAGATCAGTTAGGAATTTGTTTATATTATCATCTACATCAGGCTTTGTCTTATCTTGATTAGACTTAGATCTATCAAGCATCAAAAGCAAATGAACTTTGTTAGGCTCGCTTTCTTTTACATCCAATTTTGGCTTGAGTGTGATTTTTACATCCCTTGAGCCTTCCTCTGTGTTAATTTCAGAGCCTTCAATTGATATAGAAGCAAGACTTCCATCAACTACTTCTCCAGCTGCTTCCCTGTCAGAAGAATCAGCTTCAGTATTTCCAAGTAAATTTTCTCCCAAACTTGCAAATGTATTTGCAAAGAAATTTAATGGTCGTCTTATCAAATTAGCAAGTCCGCTTGTTGTTGTAGTTGAGCTTACTGTCGTATCTAAGGTTGTTTTTAAGAAGTTAGGATCATTTATATCTCTACTTTTTACAACCGTTCCATCAGTTTTTACTTGGATATACCATGGATTAGGATCTTTTTCATAGCCTGCAGGTCCTCTATATTCTTCTAGGATATAAAAGCCTGGTTTTAATTGGTCAAAGACTACCAAGCCTTGGTCAGGAGATAGTTTTTCAATCTCTTCAGGAGTTAATGGAATTTCTTTTCCTTCCTCATCCAAAATTGGTTTGCCAGTTTCAGGATCTACCTTTGTAAGTGGTATACCAGCTGAAACTTTTTGGATGTAATCTTCAAAGCCTTCGTTGTTCTTTTTCTTTTTGAAATTTTGATCTGCAAAGTACAATCTAAAGTAAGCTCTTCTTAGACCTACTTCTTGGTGACTTTCGTCTAAGGATAGACCAGTTTTCTTGATTGTAACCTTGCCTGGTCTTTCATTTTCCAAAAAGTCCACAACGCCTGCAAAAGTATTACCATTTTTCATCAAGGCATTAAGGTTAGGGTCTCTAACAATAACTTTCATTTGCCCTTCACTCGTTAAGGCTTCTGCAACTACTCTTAAAACTATAGGGTTGGCTAATTGATAACCATCAGGTCCTTTTGTTTCTTCTAGGATATAGTAGCCGTTAAATTTAAGGCCGTTTAGGTGGAATACTCCCTTATCATCGGCAGTAACATTTTCTAGTACAGGATTTACCCCTTCTTTTCCATGATCAGCGTCAAGTTTTGCTCCATAGAAATCTGATTCATATAAGTTAAAGCTTACAGGCTTATTGTCAGATTTTCTTATAAGCTTACCTGTATCGATAGGAATATATCTTGGGTTAGTAGAACTTTCTCCTATCAATTCATCGAAATTAGGATTTTCTATATATTTTTGGAACTCTACATCTATGGTTCTGCCCTTATTTGCAATTTCAAATATGCCGTCTTTATTTTTATCAATTTCTTCCAATTGATCTATAGGCTTTTTGGCATCATCTTTGGTTTTTAGCTTATAGAGTTTATAGGTTAAGACTTCTTTGCCACTTACCTCATCTACCACAAGTTTCCAACCGAAAAATCTATCTTTTTCATTTGGTAAATCTTTTGGTAATTGATAGCCTTGAGGAGGTACTAGCTCTTCTAAAATATATTCACCTTTGGTTAGATTTTCAAATTTGATAGCGCCCTTATCGCCTGAAAATACAGTTTCATCATAAGGACTGTTTCCTATTGTAGAAATTGAATAGAGTCTAAATTTTGCTCCAGATAAGTCAAGCTTTTTATTTTCTTCTACCTCACCATTGGTCTTTATAAAGTCTATATTTATTTTTATTGGTTCATTTAAAATAGCCTTAGATTCTTGAGTTTGCTCATCCAAAAATCTTGCTATTAATTTTTTGCTACCATCAGTAGGAGCTGTTACTTCAATTATCCTATTAGAAGCTTTTTTATAGCCTGCTGGGACTTTTGTTTCTTCTAACAAGTAGAAGCCTACTGGCATAGCCTTGAATTTAAATTTACCCTCTAATCCGCTTGAAATTTGCTTGTAAACATTAGATCCGTCAGCTTTCAAATCAGCTGTTGTATCATTTTTAGATTTTATCTTTGTTAGGCTAAATTCTGCCCCGTCAAGTAACCTATTGGTATTTTTATTTTCATAAGATTTTTTTGAAAATTCTATTTCTCCAAGGTTAGAGTCAGGGTCTTCTATTTCTACAGTTAAGCTATTATTTGAAAGTTTTACAAGTGCTTTGCCATCTACTCCCTTTGGTAGGTCTTTTCCTAATTCTATTTTCTCCTTGTAGCCGTCATTTACATGGATTTTTTTCTTATCTTTAGCGAAAAGTGCATATTTAGGGAAGTGACCGTCATCAGGATTTATTTCTTCTCTTTTTACTTCAAGTGAGAAAGGAGCTATTATATCATAGTCGTTTCCATTTTCTTTTGGTGGGTCAGTTTCAGTAACAATATAAGAACCTTCTTTTAAGTATAATTTATTTTCTGATGAATTATCAGAAGATGTAAATGTTGTTCTTTCTCCTGTTGCTTTGTTTGTTAGTGTAAACTTAGCCCCTTTTAATTTTTTGCCGTCAGAATTTTTCTTATCTATAGTTATAGGCTTAACTACATGTGCACCTATAAGCTCTTGCAATTCTTGTGTATGAGAATAGAAAACTAATTGTACTGAATTTGCTCTTTTTTCATTTTCCCAATCATCATTATCATATGAAGCTAAGACCTTATTTACTAAATCTTTAGCATAGTTAGTTTGTACAGCTGGTACAAATGGAGTTAATCCGAAAGCTTCTTCTCCTGGTGATAATTTTCTTATGCCGACTCCAGGCGGATCTGTTTTATAGGCGTTTGCACCTTTTTCTCCTATAAAAGAATTATTTAAATCCCACTTGCCTCCGTACAATTTTCCAGCTATTAGGGTGTGATTGTTTTGCCAATTTGTATCATTTATTGGAGTTCCGCCATCAAGTTGCCAATAGTCATATTCTACAGGCTTGCCATTTGTAAAGTAGTGAATTACTTTTTGACGCATTCCAGCTTCTATTAATCTGTGCATCACTTTGCCATCATGAGTCTTAGCATATTCTTCCTTTTCCAAATCAGCATAGTAATAGATTCTTTTTAGCAAGTCCTCCATTGCTTCTCCTTGGTTGAGACCTTTTTTATTTAGCTCGGCACCCGGAAGTAATTTTTTAGGTAAAGGTGAACTTTTATCCAATCTTGTTAGCAAATAAGAACCAGTCGGATCAAGGTGTTTATCCAAATATACTCCACTACTTATATGAGAAAGAGTCGGATCTTTCAAATCAGCATTGAAACACTCTACCATATCAAAGTTCTTGTCTATACGCATTATAGAGTATGGAGATTCAAAATATGATAAATACATATTTCCTTGTGGATCAGTTGGATCTGTCAAGTATTTTTGTGTATACAAATTTTTGCTGCCACCTTCTGTAGGAGCATCTGGAGTATTTTCTATTTGATAAGAAAAGTCTGTTATCTTTTCCTTTAAATTAACATCAAATTTATAGTTAGTTGCTTCATTTCCTTTTTGGTTAGGATAAGTGTAGGAAACTATAACTCCTGGTTTGAATGAGCCATCAGCCATAGTAGCATCATTTCTATTTACACTTCTCTTGTAAGTTCCATCTATATTTGGAATAAAGTAAACTTTTTGGACACTAGCTATCCTAGGATTTGTAGTAGCACTTTCTAAATTAGGATCTTCACTTTCGCCAATTCTTATCAAATCCAAAGCGTGCCACTCGGTTGTAGTCTTATTAATTCTGTTTGCAACTATAGTTCTTGTATTATCAAAATAGAAATTTTCCTTATAGTAAGGACTTGTTATACCAACCTCATTTACATACATATTGTCTACTAGGTTAAATGGGGTAGAGGCAACTTGTCTTGCTTTTTCTACTCCCTTCATATATTTGAATATATAAGGAAGACTTTCAAATTCTTTTATAAAATCATCCAAGATTTTTTGTACATAGTTGCTATCAGGATTTATCCTAAGTCCTATTGAATAGTTGTTGTGGTAAGTTGATACTGGTGCTTTTACCCTAATATAAAGTTTATCTCCTAGATTAGACTTATCCCAAGAACTTTTTGCAGTCATAAGTTCAGAGCCAGTAAGACCGCTTTTTTGATATCCATCATCAAAGTCAAGGTCTTTTTTATCCTTGGCTATCTTATAAGTAAATCCTTGCAAACCTTGTTTGTTTGAACCGAAAAGTGAAATATTTAAGTTCTTAAAGTCCAAGCCTTGGTCAGCTAGGGGAGAAGTATCTATTTCAAAATCCCACCAAGCTTGGAGGTCACTAGGGATACCAGTCATAAGAGAAACATCTTGTCCGTTTCCATCTTTCATAGTTTGGCTAGAAGATACTTCAAGCTTATATGGATAGGCAGTAGAGATTTGGCCTTCCTCACTTCCTTCTATATTAAAGGAACCAGTTGAAGGTATTTCTGTCCTGTTATCATTTATAGCTACGCTTGCAATTCTTTGTGTATTTGAAGGCATGCCTTTAGGTTTAATAGAGATATTTATGTCAACCAAATTGCTTGTTTGTTCTTTTAGCTTATCTACATTAAAGTCTAAGCTTTGATTTATATCTATATCAGTATCATTACTTATTTTTTGGAGGAAAGTATATCTAATAGTTCTCTCATTTAACATTTTTGGACTAGCAATTTCTTGACCTGTCTTATCAAGCAAAGTTTCTAGATTATTGTTTCCTTCTTTTAAATAATCTCCAATATCTAAATCAAAATACCAACCAGCTGGAACAGGGGAAGTCGGTTGAGCCTTAACTTGCATAGTAGTTTGGAGGATGAATTTTTTGTTAGAAAAATTATCCCAAGAGCCAGCTGGGGCAAGTCTATCTTCTCCTGAAGCTTCTGTGTCATCAGGTAGACTTCTTTTTGCTATTTTCTTTTTATTTGAATTGTCTACAGAAGTTTCTTCTTTATTATTGTCTTCTGTATCTTCCTCTTTTTCTTCGTCGCTAGTATTATTTTCTTCTGTCTTAAAAGAAGTATCTTTTTCTGAAGAATCTTTACTAGACCTTTCTTCCTTTTCTTCTTTTATACTTTCTTTATAAGAAAGTGAATTTTCTACTTCATCATATACCTTGCTTGTATCATAGAGGCTATAATACTTATCATCAAATATTCCTGCTAACAAATCGCCTTCATGTTCTACAGTTATCGGAGTATTTTCTTCTTTAAATAAGCTTAGCATATTTAGATTTTGATCAATTGATTTTTCTATGTAAAAATCAAACAAATAGGCTCTTTGGTAATTTTCTGTACCTTCTTTATTTAATTTCTTATGTAAGCCTTTATTTTCAAAATCAAAGTCTTTTATTACTTTAAAATCGTATACTTTGTAAGCACTGCCAAATTCTTTATACTCTTCTGATTCATCTTGTGGATTACTTATAGTATATTTGCCATCTTCTTCTATCAAGTTAAGTTGGGCTTGAAGTCCTTGGTCTGTATACTTCTTATTTAGCTTATCAAACTCTTCTTGAGCCTTGTCGTAATCTTCATAATAAGCTTGCTTGTATAGGCTCATATCTCTTCTTACTAGAAGTTTGATATCTTCATTATCAGCTGTACTTGTCAAGGCTATACTAAGTTTTTCTTTAGATTCTAAATTTTTATTATCTAATTTGCTGGCAAGTTCTATGGAGAATTCGCTATTAGGTTCTTTTCCATATTTCTTGTCAAGATTTGAAATCTTATAAGGATCTAAGGGCTCTTCCTCCTCACTTGCCAGTGCCGCAAATGACGGTGAAATAAATTCCATTATCATAAATAGTGCCATCAAAAAGGACATTATTTTGTTTGCTCGCTTCTTCATTAGATCCCCCTTAGCAATTAAAATGATTTTAATATTTTTATAATTTCTATTGCATACTAGTTATAAATTTTCATATGCTTTTTATTTCAAAATATATGATAAACGATTCTTTAAAGTTTTATCGCTTTAAAAAAGATTAGTCTGCTCTTGAAAATTATTGTATTATTTGTGATTTTATGTAAATTTTTATTGAAAATAAAGCGAAATTACTAATATTTATTTAATAATTGCTAATAATTTTCAAATTCATTTTTCCCACATTTTCCTTGTAACCAGGAAAACGTTGCTTTTGATTTCTTTTTGTATTGTACATATATTTTACACCCAAATAAAAAATATTACAAGCTTTTTCTGTATTCTTTTTGAATAAAAAACATTCATAAAAAAATTTTTTCAAATCGCAAATTATAATACAAATTCTGACTTTTTCGAACTTTATATTCTGACTTTTTTGGGGCTAAAGTCATTTTATTTTTGGAACTTTATTAGTTTTTTTGATTTTTTATGTTTTTTAACTTTTATAAGAAAATTAAAATACTTTTAAGTGTTGTTACTGTCAAAATTTGAAATTTCAATTATTAGATCTACAAATGTTGACAATTTAACATTTGCAAAAAAAAAAAAAAAGACACTTTTTTAGTTTTATTTATGTTAACCTTTTCATCAATCTCAAATTTATATTTTCTTCTAATAAAAAAAGAAATTTATTAAAATTTATTTAATTTCCTCCATAAAAGCAGGAGAAAAAAAATAAACATAAAAATTATTTGATGAACAAAAGACCTTGCAAACGCAAAGCCTTTTTACTTATATTGCTAGTCTTCAATTTTTGATGTAAGTATTGCCTCTGTTATTTTTGGTATAACTTGTTTTTTTCTAGATAAAACACCTGGGGCTGTTATAGTTCCATCTTCAACCTTGTTTTTGAATACTCTTTCCATATCTTCTATATAATCTCCAACAACTAGAAGTTCACTTGTTTGGTTAAATATGTCTGTAAGAACAAGGACAAAAGTTGATTCACCACGAGAAGATATTTTTTCTTTCATTAGTTTGGTTAGCTCATCTTTTATTGGTAGAAGTTCTTCTGGATTCATTGTCATAACTTGACCAACTCTTACATCTTTGCCGCCTATCTTGAAAGTTTTGACATCTCCATCTATCAAGTCTTCTGGAGTTTTGCCCTTTAGGCTAGTGCCTGCCTTAAACATCTTCATGGCAAATTCTTCTGGTTTTATGTCGGCAATTTTTGCAAGTCTATAAAGACACCTCTTGTCAGTATCTGTAGTTGTAGGAGACCTAAATAAGAGAGTATCTGAAATTATGGCAGCAGAAAGGATGCCTGCAATTTCTTTGGAAGGTCTAATGCCTGCTTCAAAAAACATCTCTGCTATGATAGTTGCAGTTGATCCCACTGGTTCTGATCTAAAAAATAAGGGAGCGCTTGTGACAACATTGGCAACCCTATGGTGGTCAATTATTTCGATGATATCAGCCTCATCTATATCATCTATGGATTGGTTTCTTTCGTTGTGGTCAACCAAGATTAGTTTTTTCCTATCAGAAGAGATAAGATGATATCTAGAAATAGTTCCTATTACTTTTTTTCTTTCATCAATAACTGGATAGGACCTATATCTTGTTTGTCGCATGATATCTCTTACATGATCTATGGAATCTTGTTCGGTGAAATATACCAAATTTTCTGTACTCATAACATTGCCAACTGGAATTGACATAGGCAAAAGCCTTGCTGCCATAAAAGAATCATATTCTGTCGAAATAACTGTAACCTTATTCTTATTTGCAAGCTCTAGCAAAGCTTGATCAAAAGCTGATCCATTGGTCAAAATGATAAGGGAAACATTTCGATTTATCAGAAATTCCAAGGCCTCTTTCCTGTTACCAGTAATAACTATATCGCCTTCTCTGATAAATTCTTGCATATATTGGTCTTTTTCATTCATGGCAAAGACTGTCATCTTTCCTGTAAATTCCCTTCTTTCTTCAGGGACTATTATTATTTTGCCCGATAAGACATCTATTATATTTTCTAGTGGTGTCTTAGATCTTCCTATTATTTTGTCATCCCAAATATCCATGTAGGATTGGGTTAGGTTTGAAAGAGAGGCTATGCCCTTTAATTTTTCTTCTTCATCAACAACAAATAAGGAATTTAGCTTATTTTCTTGGATGATAGACCAAGTATTTCTTATGGGCAAGGATTCATCTATATTATAAGCATTATCATAGTTTAATTCTTTTACTTGGGGTTTCATAGAATCTTTTTTGATTGGGGCTTTTAGACCAAAATAATCCAAAACAAACTCAGATTCCTTATTCAAATGTCCAAGTCTTAGAGGTATTGCCCTTACTCCGTCTCTTCTTTCTTTCAAATTTGCATAGGCAAGAGCTGAAACTATAGAATCTGTATCGGGGTTTTTGTGTCCTGTAATATAAACTGTATCCTTCATTTAACTACCTTTCTTAGTGTAAAAATTTAATTCTTAGTAAATTTAACTTGTACCTATCCATCTTTTCTACAGAAATAACCATCTTATCAACTCTTACGGTATCTTTCTCTTTTGGAAGCCTATCCAATTTGTCAATTAGGTAGCCACCAATCGAATCATTTTTTACTTCTTCTAAAGAAGTCTTAAAGTAATCATTAAAATCATTGAGGTGCAAGGATGGATTTACCAAGTATTCATAATCATTAATCTTTATGATTTCTTTCTCTTCTGGGTCATACTCATCGTATATATCACCCACCAGTTCTTCTACAATATCTTCTATGGAAACAAGGCCACTAGTTCCACCGTATTCATCAACTACAATAGCCAAAGAAACATTATCTTGCTTCATGCTCTTAAATAGATCAAAAACATCCATATTTTCATAGGCATAAAAGGTAGGCCTTGCAAGTTCTTTAAGGTCAAGTTCTTTGCCTTCAGCTATAAAGTTTACTATATCTTTCATATGAAGAGTCCCTACTATATTGTCTATGGATTCTCCATATATAGGAATCCTTGAATGTTTGGACTCTCTTAAAAATTTAAAAAGCTCTTCTTTAGTAGCATCAAGGCCTATAGCTTCCATGTTGGTCCTAGCAGTCATAATATCTGAAACATCACGCCTACCAAACTCAAAAACATTATTAATCATTTCACTTTCTTCAAAATTAATAACGCCCTGTTCTTCACTTACATCAACTATAGTTTTGATATCTTCTTCCGTTACTATATCAGTTTTGTCACTATCCTTTACAAAAGCCTTGGTAATAGAATTAGTTATTAGACCAAGAACCATTACAATCGGCTTTAAAATAACAGTACTAATATAAATTGGTTTTGCAAATTTTAAGGCCACCTCTTCATTTTTAGCTTGAGCTATCATCTTTGGTGTAATTTCTCCAAAAATCAAAAGCAAGAAAGTTAAAACTATGGCAGACAAAACAGCTCCCTTGGCTCCAAAAATGTCTGTAAAAAATATGGTGGCAACTGTTGTTGTCACTATATTGACTATATTATTGCCAACAAGGATTGTCGTAATTAGATGTTTGATATCATCAAGTAACTTTCTTAATAAGCTTGCATTTTTTACCTTGTTCTTTTCTAGTTGTCGTAATTTCAAACTGCTTGTTGAGGTCATGGCTGTTTCTGAAGATGAAAAAAAAGCAGACATACCAATCCCTATAATAATTATAATTAATTCTATAATATTTTTACTAGTCAAAAATGCTCCTCCTTACTGCTTATTATATACTTATATGCTTAAAAATAAAGTTTTTAAAATATATTTTATGGTATAATACACTTGTAAAATAAAGAGGAGGAAAAAATGGAAAAACAATCTAATGAGTCATTTGCTCAAAGACATTTCAAGTTAAAAGAACATGGCACAGACTTCAAAACTGAAGTTATGGCTGGAATAACAACCTTTATGACTATGTCATATATTCTAGCTGTAAACCCAACCGTCCTAGGGGATGCAGGCATGGATAAGGGTGGAGTTTTCACAGCTACAATCCTTGCATCAGTTATATCAATCTTAGTGATGGCCTTTTATGCCAACCTACCTTTCGCTCTTTCTGCTGGTATGGGACTTAATGCTTTCTTTACCTATACAGTAGTTATGCAAATGGGAAAAACTTGGCAATTTGCTCTTACAGCAGTATTTATTGAAGGCATTATCTTTTTGTTACTATCCTTAGTTGGAGTAAGAGAAGCCCTATTTAATGCGATTCCAATGATCTTAAAAAAAGCAGTTTCAGTTGGAATTGGACTTTTCATAGCAGAAATTGGACTTATTAACACTAATATTATAGTATTAGGAGATATTTCCCTAACACTGGGAAACTTAGCTTCAAAAGAAGGCTTTATTTTCTTTTTAGCCCTAGCAATCATGGCAGTTTTGACAGCAAAAAATGTAAAAGGAGCCCTACTTTGGGGAATCTTAATTTCTACAGTTATCGCTTTATTTATGGGCGTTGCCCATTTACCAGAAGGATCTTTAGTCAAACTTCCTCCATCAATCAAAGATGTAGCCTTTAAGCTTGACTTTTCAAACATCATTTCCTTGGAGATGTTCTCAGTCTTATTTTCATTCTTATTTGTAGACATATTCGATACTTTAGGAACACTAACAGGTGTTGCCGCCAAAGCAAATCTATTAAACGAAAAAGGGCAACTTCCAAACGGTGGTAAAGCCTTAACTGCTGATGCTATTGGTACAACTGTTGGAGCAATCCTTGGTACTTCCACAATTACAACTTTTGTTGAATCAGCTTCAGGCGTTGCCGAAGGAGGAAGAACTGGTCTTACAGCCTTATCAACAGGCGTATGTTTTGCCCTTGCTTCCTTATTATTCCCTGTATTTTCAATAATACCTGCTGCCGCAACATCAGCAGCCTTGGTAATAGTTGGCTTATTTATGCTTGGAACAGTAACACAAATTGATTTTACAGATATCACAGAAGGCTTCCCTGCCTTTATGACTATTCTAATGATGCCTTTAACCTATTCCATAGCTGAGGGCATATCATTTGGTATGATTTCCTATGCAGCAATCAAGCTACTTACAGGAAAAGGCAAAGAAGTAAGCCCAGTAGTTTATATACTTGCCCTAGTATTTTTGGCAAGATATATCTTTATGTAGCTTAAAATATCCCAGCTTCCTTTGTAGAAACTGGGATATTTTTATATTTATAACTTTTCTTTTACTGATTGGATTTTTTGTTCCATAGAAGATTTTTTGTCATGCCTTTCATCCATTTTTATTACTGTATAGATCCTGTCGACATTTTTTTCAAATACAGCTTCTTGCATTTTTCTTATTACTATAAATATTTCTTCTGGACTTGCTTCTATGTTGGTTCCCATTGGATTTAGGGAATATTTTATATTTTCTTCCTTTTCCAAAACTTTTTGACAAGCGGCGACATATTTTGAAACGCTAGTTTCTACGCCAATTGGTATTATGCATACTTCTGCTATAGCCATTAGTTTACCTTCCTTTCATTGTAAAACGCTTTGTAGATCTTGTAAGCTTGTAAATGATCTTCTACTCCGCCTGTTTCTCTTATTGAGTGCATGGCAAGTATTGGTTCTCCCACATCTATTGATTTTATACCCAAGGTGGATGAGGCTATAGGTCCTATTGTTGTTCCACCTTGCTTATCGGACCTATTGTGGAAATATTGTAAGTTTGCTCCAATTTTTTTAGCCAATAAAGCTATTCTTGGTGTGCTAACTATGCCTGAAGTATAGGCTCCATTTGCTGCAATTTTTACTACTAGACCCTGGTTCATTTTTACTACATTGGTTGGATCAGAATATTGGGTGAAGTTTGGATGGATAGCGTGGGCTTGGTCGGCTGATATTATATAAGTATTGGCCAGAGCAATCTTTATATCTTCTGTGTCATAGCCTAAAAGGTAGGACATTCTTTCCAAAACATCTTTTAAGAATGGCGAGAAAGCACCAGTTCTTGTCCTTGATCCAATTTCTTCGTTATCATTTAAAACAAGAACGTTAAATTTCTCGTTTTTTGAGTCAATTAAAGCATGTAAGGAAGCATGAACTGCCCCTAGGTTGTCAATTCTTCCTACTTGGTACATATCTTCATTTGATCCAAGTATAGATCCCTTTTGCCTATCATATAGACCTAAATCCATAGCAAGTATAGATTTTTCTTCTATAGCTAATTCTTTGGCAACAAGCTTTTGTAAATAAGCATCTTTCTCAAAGTCATCTGTCACTGTTTGTAGAATCGGAAGCAGATCAGTTTGTGGATTATAGGCATAGCCCTTGTTAACTTCCCTATTCATGTGTATAGCAGGATTTGCTATGGTTAAGAGATCTCTATCAAAGTTTACAAGTTTTGTTTTTACAACTCCATTATCATAGTAAGCGATTTTTCCTGCAAGTGATAAGGTCCTATCAAGCCAAGTTGAAAAAATTGGTCCTCCATAGATTTCGGTGTTTAATCTTAGATATCCATTGTAAGCTAACTCTGGATTGCTTTTAATTTTAAAGGTTGGACTTTCTGTATGGCTACCTATTATATCAAAACCTTCTTTAATATCATCTCCTACTGTGAAGGCTATAAGAGCAGTATCATCTCTAGTTACAAAGTATTTGCCACCTTTTTCTAAACTCCACTTTTCTGTTTCTATAAGTTGCTTGAAGTTATTTTCTAAGAGAAGTTTCTTAGAATTTTCAACCGCAAAATAGTTAAGTGGACTAGCATCAATAAATTTTATTAAATCTTTTACAAATTCTATACTTTCCATACCTAAATAGTACTACTTTTTTTAAACTTTACAAAAAGGATTTTGACTAAAATTTGACCTTGCCTTATAATTAACATAAGATGTGGAGGTATATATGAAGAAATTAGAAGAGATAATATTATCAAGAGGACAGGTTCTAGACGGAAATATTTTGAAGGTTGATTCCTTTTTAAACCAACAAATAGATACAAAGCTTATGGGAGAAATGGGAGATGAATTTGCTAAGCATTTTAAAGATAAAAACATCAGCAAAATCCTTACAGTAGAATCATCAGGAATTGCCCCAGCCCTTGCTACAGGCCAAGCTTTGGGTTGTAATGTAGTTTTTGCAAGAAAGCAAAAATCTCTAACTACAGATGATTATTCTTATTCATCAACTGCCTATTCTTACACCAAAGAAGAAATGAAGCAACTTATAGTTTCCAAAGATTTTATTGATGAAAATGACAATGTATTACTTATAGATGATTTTCTTGCCAATGGTCAAGCTGTAAAGGCAATGATGGCTATTTGCAAACAAGCTGGAGCAGAGATTGCGGGTGTTGGTATAGTTATAGAAAAATCTTTCCAAGATGGAAGAAAACTCCTTGATGATATGGGAATTGATGTCTATAGTCTTGCTAGAATTTCTGTTTTGTCAAATGAAAATATAGAATTTATTGACTAGAAATACTTAAATTTTAATAAAAACCCAAAGAAGTCCTCTATTTTTGAGGATTTTTTATAGATTTAAAAAAATACTAATAGAAGCCTTGCAAAATTTCTGCAAGACTTCTATTTTAGTTATCCAAAATAACTTGGACTTGTTCCCAAAGTACATCTTTATTGTGCTTTGTTTCAGATGAATAGGCAAAGATAAGACCTTCATCTTCTATTTGGAGTTTATCTTGGATTATTTTTAAATTGTTGTGAAGTTTGGATTTTCCTATTTTATCGTACTTGGTTGCTATGACAAAGCCTGTAAAGCCAGATTCTATTATATAGTCATACATCTGTTTATCAAGGTCTGTGGGCTGATGTCTAATATCTACCAAAAGAAATATTTCTTTTAGATTTTCTCTAGTACTTAGATATTCATTTATTAGTCTAGCCCATTTTTCTTTTTCTTTTTTTGAAACTTTGGCAAAGCCATAGCCTGGCAAATCTACTAGCCTAAATTTTTCATTTATATTATAAAAGTTTATGGTCCTAGTTTTGCCTGGTTTGGATGATGTTTTGGCCAAGGACTTTCTTCCTAAAAATGAATTTATGAAGGAGGATTTGCCTACATTTGACCTACCGACAAAGGCTATTTCATCAAGCCTATCTTTAGGATATTGGGACATGAAGCCTGCTACTTGTTCTAGTCTTATAGATTTTATTTTCATAGCAAGGCCTTTTTTAAAACTTCTGAAACATTTGATACTTCTATGAAGTTTATTTTTTTTCTGATTTCTTCTGGTATATCTTCTATATCCCTAGCATTATCTTTTGGTATTATTACATTTTTTATACCATAGGCATGGGCTGCAAGGGCTTTTTCTTTTAGGCCGCCTATAGGCAAAACTGCACCTGTTATGGTAACTTCTCCAGTCATGGCTATATCTTTTCTAACTTTTTTCTTGCTAAGAGCAGAAGCTATAGCTGTAGTCATGGTAATACCTGCAGATGGACCATCTTTGGGTGTTGCACCTTCTGGAACATGAACATGGATATCCTTATTTTTGTAAAAGTCTCCATCTATTCCAAGTTCTTTATAGTGAGATCTAATATAGGTTATGGCAGCTTTGCCAGACTCTTTCATGACATCACCCAAAGACCCTGTAAATTCTATATTTCCTTTGCCTTCCATAACATTTGCTTCTATGGTAAGGGTAGTCCCCCCAACTTGGGTCCAGGCAAGGCCATTGGCAACTCCTATTTGGTCTTCTTTTAATTTCATATCATCAAAAAAGATTGGCTTGCCAAGATATTTTTTATAGTTATTCATAGTTACATGAACTGTTTTCTTGCCATCTAAAATTTCTTTTACAGACCTTCTACAAATTCTAGCTATGTTTCTTTCAAGATTTCTTACTCCAGCTTCTCTGGTGTAGTTTTTGATAATTACATCTATAACCTTATCGGATATGCTTAATTCGCCTTGGTCTAGGCCATTAGCTTGCATTTGTTTTTTGATTAAATACCTTAAGGCTATATTTTTCTTTTCTTCTGAAGTATAGCCAGAAATAGTAATAAGCTCTAATCTATCATATAGGGCTTCAGGGATTTGATTTGGGTCATTGGCTGTGGTTATAAAGAAAACTTCCGATAGGTCAAAAGGTATATCCAAATACCTATCCAAAAACTTATCATTTTGCTCAGGATCTAGGACTTCAAGCAAGGCAGATGAAGGATCTCCCCTAAAGTCTTTTCCTAACTTGTCTAATTCATCTAACAAGAAAACTGGATTTTTTACTCCTATACGGTTGATATAGGAAATTATCCTACCCGACATAGCTCCAACATAGGTTCTTCTGTGGCCTCTAATTTCTGACTCATCTGTCACCCCTCCAAGTCTTATGGAAACAAATTTCCTATTCAAGGCCTTGGCTATAGATTTTGCTATGGATGTTTTTCCCACTCCTGGAGGACCTACTAGACAAATTACAGATCCCTTGGTGTCATTTTTCTTTTTCTTAACTGCTATGGACTCCAAAATTCTTTCTTTTACATCTTCAAGCCCATAATGATCTTGGTTTAAAATTTGTTCGGCTTTTTTTAAATCAAGAGTATCCTTTGATTTTTTTGACCAAGGTAGGTTTAAAGCGAAATTAAGATAGGCAGAAATAACTCCGTAATCTGGGCTCATCTCTGGTATAGATGATAGCCTATCTACATCTTTTAATAAAGATTGTTTGTCTTGTTTTGCAATTTTTAATTTATTTATCTTTGCCCTAAATTCATCCGCCTCAGAAAGCCCTCTGCCTGTAGTTTCTTGGAGTTGTTTTTTTACTACATCAAGTTTTTCCCTAAGATAGTATTCTTTTTGTGATTTGTTGAGATTTGTATTTACTTGTTCATCTATACTGTGACTTAAATTTTTTAGGGATATTTCTTTTTGGATAATTTGGTGGAGCTTGGTTAATTTTTTTTCTATATCAAGCTCTTTTAATAGATCATAGTATTCTGTTGGATTTAGCTCTAAATAATAAATTATTAAATCAGCAAGCTTTACTACATTATCGACATCTATTATGCCTAGGGAAACTTCTTCTGGTATTTCTTTATCAACACTTATATATTCCTTAAAGTCATCAATTAGAAGCTTTTGGAGGGCATTTAGCCTATCTGTTTGCTCAAATTTGTCCAAATCTAGGATATATTCGCTAACTTCTGCCTTAAAAAATCCATCATCTGTGGATATTTTTTCTATCTTTGCCACATGTTTTGCTTCTATTAGAACTCTTAAATCCCCATTTTGAAGGTTAAAAGTTTGTTTTATTGCTGCAACAGTCCCATACTCGTATAGGTCATCTGCATTTGGATTTTCCACAAATATATCTTTTTGATTTACAAGAAAAATATCTTTATTATCTAATAAAGCCCTTTCCACTGCCTTTTTTGAGATTGATCTTGCACAATCAAAGTGCAATACGGTATTAGGAAAAGGCCACAAGCCCCTTAAAGCTACCGTAGGATATTCTCTTTTGTTTATCTTATAAATATCTTTCATAAACTCCTCTATTTATACATATTTGCATAGATTGCAAATTGACAAAAGAGGATGAAGCAAAATCCTACTGCTCCAGCCCCTTTAAAATTTTATTTCTTATTTTTATACTCTATTTTAGTCTTATCTTCAATGGATTCTTTGTTAACTATAACTTCCTCTATATGGTCTTTAGAAGGTATATCATACATCACGTCCAAAAGTAGATCTTCCATTATAGTTCTAAGTCCTCTTGCGCCTGTCTTTTGGTTGAAAGCTTTTTGTGCAATAGCTTCAACAGCTTGATTAGTGAAGGTAAGTTTTACCTTATCCAAGTCAAATAACTTTTGATATTGTTTGATTAGAGAATTTTTTGGCTCTTTTAAAATTCTAACTAAGGAATCTACTCCCAAATCTTCAAGAGTTACAACTATTGGAACCCTACCTATAAATTCTGGTATCAAACCATATTTTAACAAATCTTCTGTCCTTACATCAGAAAGACTCACCTTTGTCTTACCGCTAACATCGGCCCCAAAGCCAATAAGTTTTTTGTTGGTTCTTTGTTTGATTATATCTTCTATACCATCAAAAGCTCCACCAACAATAAACAAGATATTGCTAGTATCAATTTGGATATATTCTTGGTTAGGATGTTTTCTTCCTCCTTGAGGAGGTACATTTGCTTGTGTTCCTTCTATTATTTTTAAGAGAGCTTGTTGGACTCCTTCTCCTGAAACATCTCTAGTTATGGATGGATTTTCGCTTTTTCTAGTAATCTTATCTATTTCGTCTATATATATTATTCCATTTTCCGCAGCTTCTATATCATAGTCGGCAGCTTGGATTAATTTTAAAATAATATTTTCAACATCTTCTCCAACATAGCCTGCTTCTGTAAGGCTTGTAGCATCTGCTATAGCAAAGGGTACATTGAGTTTTTTGGCAAGGGTTTGAGCAAGCAAGGTCTTACCCGAACCTGTAGGACCTATCAATAAGATATTTGATTTTTGTAACTCAACATCTGTTTGGTCTAAGTTTGAGTTAATTCTTTTGTAATGATTGTAAACGGCAACAGACAGAGTTTTTTTTGCAGCTTCTTGTTGGATAACATAAGAGTCTAAAAATTCTTTTATTTCTGCTGGTTTTGCAAGATCTACAGCAAATTCTTCCTTAGCTTCAAATCTTTCTTGTTGCAAGATTTCACTGCAAAGATCTATACATTC
The DNA here is from genome assembly GCA_028723425.1 of Peptoniphilaceae bacterium. GTDB lineage: Bacteria > Bacillota > Clostridia > Tissierellales > Peptoniphilaceae > Anaerococcus. The sequence goes on from JAQYEZ010000013.1 coordinate 58,838, forward strand.
ATTGCAAATATAAGCATTTGAACCAGCTATAATTCTTTCAACCTGATCACTTGTCTTGCCACAAAATGAGCATCTGACTTCCTTTTGATCGATATTTGCCATTCTCTCTCCTATTTTTTCTCTATTACTTGGTCAATTAGGCCATATTCCATAGCTTCTTTAGCTGTCATAGAATAATCTCTATCTGTATCTTTGGCTATTTGCTCTATAGATTTTCCTGTATTTTCTGACAAAATCTCATTTAATCTTTGTTTAATTTTTAAGATTTGTTCTGCTTGAATTTGGATATCTGATGCTTGTCCTTGGGCTCCACCTGAAGGTTGGTGAATCAAAATATTTGAGTTAGGAAGAGAAAATCTCTTTCCTTTGGCACCAGATGATAAAAGGACTGCGGCCATGGAAGCTGCTTGACCTATACAAATTGTTGAAACATCAGGTTTGATATAGTTCATAGTATCATAGATAGCAAGTCCTGATGTAACTACTCCACCTGGTGAATTTATATAAAATTGAATGTCCTTGTTTGGATCTTCACTTTCCAAAAACAAAAGTTGAGCTATTATAATATCTGAAACAGAATCTTCTACTGGACCTGATAAGAAAATTATCCTGTCTTTTAAAAGTCTAGAATAGATATCATAGGCTCTTTCTCCTCTGTTGGTTTGTTCAATTACTGTTGGTACTAAATAATTTCTTGTTTGCATTATTATCTCCTTATTTTTTAATCAGGAGTAAAGCTTATTCTTCGATTATTATTTTTCTTCTTGGTCTTCTTTTTTCTCAACAAATTTTGCTCTTGATGCTAAAAGTTCAAGTGCTTTTCTTCTTTTAACATTTTCTATTACGCTATCTGCTGGGATATTCTTTTCAAAGATTTCTTTGAATTTGTCGAAGTCTTCTACTCCATATTGTTCTGCAGCATCTTTAATTTCTTGTTCTACTTCATCTTCGCTAACTTCAAGGCCTTCTTTTAAAGCCACTTCATCCAAAGCAAGATTTGCTTTTACCTTATCTTCTGCTATATCTTTATATTGACTTCTGATATCTTCAAGTTTCATACCAGTCATTTCAATATATTGGGAAAGTCCCATGCCCATTTGTTGTAATCTTTGGTCAAGGTCTTGTAATTGGTTATCAATTTCTCTATTAACCAAAACTTCTGGACTTGTAATCTCAGATTTTTCTATTAAAGCTTGTAGGGCTTCGTTTTCAATTTGTCTTTTGGCAAATTTTTCCTTATCTTCCTTTAGCTTATCTTTCATATTTGCTTTAAGTTCATCTAGGCTGTCAAATTCTGATATATCTTTTGCAAATTCATCATCAAGCTCTGGAAGTTCTTTTTTAGTAATCTTGTTGATTTCTACTTCAAATCTTGCAGCTTTACCTTGGAATTCTGTAGCTTGATAATCAGCTGGGAAAGTTACATTTACATCAAATTTATCTGAAATATTATGACCTACAACTTGGTCTTCAAATCCTTCTACAAAGCTGTGACTTCCTAGAACTAAATCATAGCCTTCAGCTTTTCCGCCTTCAAATCTTTGGCCATCAAGGTAACCATCAAAGTCAATATTTACTGTATCTCCTTCTTGAGCTGGTCTATCTTCAACTGGGACGATTCTAGCATTTTCTTCTTGTTGATGTTTTAATTCATGCATTATATCATCTTCTGTTACTTCAGATGAAACCTCTTTTACTTCAAGTTCACTGTAGTCACCAAGTACTGGATGTGGTTTTGTTTCAACTTCTACCTTGAAAACTACATCTTGTCCCTTAACTATTTCGTCAAAATCTACACTTGGTTGATCGATTGTTTCAAGCTCTAATTCTTTTATAGCTTTTTCATATGGATCAAAGAATACTATTTGGATAGCTTCATCATAGAATACTTCTGGGCCATACATACTTTCGATGATTTTTTTAGGAACTTTTCCCTTTCTAAATCCATCTACCCTATATTTAGATTTATTTTTTTTATAAACTTGATCAACAGCCTTAGCAAAGTCCTCTGCTGGAACTGTTAGGTCAAATTTTGCTATATTATTTTCGTGTGATTTTAAATCTGTCATCTTATCCTCCTCGTATAATAATGTTGTAGTTAAAAACTACATTCTCTTTTCTATCCCATATCCATTATGGGATAATAATTGTAATAGATAGAGGTCGTAGTCATCCTCCTTGAAGTTTGTCTTCCTAAGTTAGGGTTACGCCTC
>JAQYEZ010000014.1 GCA_028723425.1 Peptoniphilaceae bacterium
TTCAAAATACTCATTCATAGTCAAATCCACCTTTTTCATTTTCAATTACCTCCTAAGAGATAATTTTACAATATTTTTAATTGAATTACTGACAAATTTATTTGTGTTTCTACTATGACAATATCACTTGCGTTCTACACGGAATTTTTTATATTAATTTTTAAGTTGTTTTATAGCTTTTTTTATGGTATACTTTTGAAGCAAAAAGAAACGTTTTTAAGGAATGGATGATGCTGTGAAAAAAATAATAATTTATACAGGAAAAGGTGGCGTTGGAAAATCTTCAATATCATCTGCTACTGCTATAAAATCTGCAAGAGAAAATAATAAAACTATCTTACTAAGTCTTGATAGGGCCCATAGTTTATCTGATATATTTGAAACAAAGCCAAGTGATGAAATAGTAAATTTAAGAGATAAGCTGGATTTATTAGAAATAAATACAGAGAAATTGTTAATAGAAAATTTTCCCTATCTTAAAGAAAATTTTAATAACCTATATACAAGTCCAGGTTTAAATACTACTTTGCTTGATGACAAATTTTCGCTACCAGGTTTGGAAAATCTTATTAATTTAATAAAAATTAAGGATATTTATGATAACTATGATTACGACAATATAATTGTAGATTGTCCCCCAACAGGATCAAGTCTTGCCCTACTTCAGTTACCCGAATTATTGTCCTGGTATTTAGAAAAATTTTTTCCCATAGGCAAAAACCTAGTCAGAGTTTTAAATCCAATTGCCAAGCATAAATATAAAACAAGTCTACCTAAAAAAGAGGCCTTAGATGATGTTGAAAAAATATATTATAAAATTTTAGACCTCCAAAGCTTATTAAAAAATAAAAAGCAAACATGCATAAGGCTTGTAAGCCTAGCAGAAAAAATGGTTGTAGAGGAAACTAAAAGGTCCTATATGTATTTAAATCTGTATGATTATAACGTAGATAGAATTTTTATTAATAGGATTTATCAAGGCTATGATGATAATGATTTTATAAAAAAATCTAAAAATATCCAAGCCAAATATATAAAAATATTAGAAGAGATTTTTTCTGATATAAAAATAGACAAAATAAAGTGGTATCCTGAACAAATTCATGGTATAGACTCTATCAACAAAATGTTAAATGATTTGAATGAAACAGATGATTTATTGACTATAAATACAAATAAAAACTCTCTTGTGTATCAAACTTATGAAAAGGGATATATACTAGAAATTCCTTATTTTAAGGCTTTTGATGATGACTATAAAATAGAAAAAATAGATAAGGACCTTATTATAACTATGAAAAATTTCAAAAGAATAATACCTCTACCAAATATTTTATATGAAAGTGTGATAGAGAAAATTAAGTTTTCCTCTAATTTGCTTAAGGTGTATTTTAGTAATAATAAGGAGTCCTTGTTATGAGAATTATTTTATATACAGGTAAGGGAGGAGTCGGAAAAACAAGCATATCTGCTGCTTCTGGCCTTAAAGCTTCTAAAGATAAAAAGACTATAATCTTAAGCACAGATATGGCCCACTCCCTTTCAGATAGCTTTGATGTAAAAAGTAAAAATAATCAAATTAAGATAAATGAAAATTTGACCCTAGAAGAGCTTAATCCCATACTTTCATCAAAAAAAGCATGGGGACATTTGCATGCTTATTTAAGAGAGCTTATAGAAAAGAAAGCAAATGCCAATATTGATTTTGATGAAATGTTACTTTTGCCAGGCTTTGATGATTTATTTTCCCTACTTAGAATATTAGAAATTTATAAAGAAAATAAGCATGAACTTTTAATTGTCGATTGTGCTCCAACTGGGGAAACCTTGTCTCTTTTAAGCTATGGTGAAAAAATAGAAGTCTTTGCAAAAACTATAGTTCCCTTATTTCAAAACTTTAATAAAGCTTTTGGAAATTTTATTTCTAAAAAAACTTCTGTTCCAAAACCAAAAGATATTGTTTTTGAAGAATTTAAAGCTTTGGCAGATAAATTAACAAAATTAGATTACATTCTTCATGATAATTCAATCACAAGCCTTAGGATAGTGACTACACTTGAAGATATAGTCTTAGATGAAGCAAAGAGAAATTATGCTTACTTAAAACTGTATAATTATAATGTCGATGCGGTATTTATCAATAAAATATACCCCCAAGATTTTTTTAGGTCAGGTTTTAATGATTTAAAAGAAAAGCAAAATATACAGCTAAAAAATGCTAATGATTTTTTCAAAGATGTCCATATTTTTTATTCTTATCTAAAAGATTATGAATTATATGGAGTCGATAAGCTTGAAATTTTATCACAAGAAATCTTCGAAAATCAAAATCCTTACCAAATTTTTTCTAAGAAAGATAATTTTTTCATAGAAGAAAACCACGGTTCTAAGATACTAAATATAGAAATTCCTGATGCAAAAATCGAAAATCTTAATCTAGAAAGACAAAACGATGATTTAATCATAACTTACCTAAATCAAACAAGAAGATTTGTCTTGGATGAAAAATTAAAAAGAAGAGAGCTTTCTAAGTATGTGTATGAAAATCCTTACCTAAAAATCTATATGGATTATTGAAAATCTTAAAATAGCTTAGGCTAGTTTAAACTAACCCAAGCTATTTTTTTTATTCTACATAAGATAAGTAAGCTTTTAGGACTTTAATATAGCCATCCTTTTTTAAAGCTTCTTCAACAAAACTCTTTAGTTCTGATGTTGGATACACATTTCTTTCTATAGCCTTCATCCTCTTTAAAATTGAGGATGAAATAATGTTAATATCTGAAGAATTAAGTTGAATTTGTGCATCATGAGCTGCATTTTCTATAGACTTCATAATTTTATAGTCCTTATACTCTTCTAGTTGACCAGACTTTTTTATCACATATTCTTTATCATCATCAACTATATCGTCTAGGACCTTTAATTTTATTCCTTCTAAGTCTTTAGAAATCTCACTTGGACTAAGATTTTTTTCTTTGTAGTAAGCAATAATTGTTTGTTTTAAATCTTGCATAATAAACTCCTATTCTAAGTTAATCTTAACTTTTTCATCTGTTACTATACATTTACCACAAATCCTTGCTTTATCATCAAATTTCTTTAATATTTCCAAAGCCTTGCTTGCCTCTTTTTCAGAAACTACTATAACCATTCCTATGCCCATATTAAAAGTTTGGAACATTTCTTTTTCAGAAACTTCTCCCCAATCTTTGATAGCATAGAATATCTTGTCAATATCACTTCTTTTTATATCAAATTCTATGCCTATATTTTGAGGTAAGATTCTTGGTACATTTTCGTAAAGTCCACCACCTGTAATATGAGCAATCCCTTTAACATTTACTTCTTTTAAAAGGGCTTTTATTTCTTTTGCATAGATTTTTGTTGGTACTAAGAGCTTTTCTCCAATTGTTTTTTCATCATCAAACTTATCTGTTAGTTTTATGCCTTTAATATCTAAAGCTGCTCTTACTAGAGAAAAACCATTGGAATGAACCCCTGATGATGAAAGGCTGATAGCTATATCACCCTCTTTTATATTTTCTCCTGTGATTATTTTTTCTTTATCAACAAGACCTACAGCAAAACCAGCAAGGTCATATTCATCTTCCTGATAAATACCAGGCATTTCTGCAGTTTCTCCCCCTATTAGGGCAGCTTCTGCTTGTTGGCAGCCATCTGCAACCCCTCTAACAAGTTGTGCCATTTTATTAACTTGAAGTTTTCCTGTAGCTATATAATCAAGGAAAAATAATGGTCTTGCACCTTGACACAAAATATCATTTACGCACATAGCAACAAGATCTATACCAACTGTATCGTGCTTGTTAAGTTCCATAGCTAGTTTTATCTTGGTACCAACTCCATCAGTTCCACTTACTAGAACTGGATTTTTTATTCCAGCAAGGTCAGGAGCAAATAGACCTGCAAAACCTCCTATGTCTGCCAAAACTTCTTTGCCATGTGTTTTTTTAACTATATCTTTTATTATTTTTACTTCTTCGTAACCCTTATTCTTATCTACTCCAGCATCTTTATAAGTTAAGCCCATTATATTTCCTCTAAATTTCTATTTTGCTCAAGGACACCTTCTCTCATTTTTACCTTGTAGTCTTTTAATTTATGGGCAAGCTTATCATCGCTAAGAGCTAAAATTTGCGCTGCAAGTATAGCCGCATTTTGACCACCATTTATGGCAACAGTTGCAACTGGTACTCCTTTAGGCATTTGTACTATAGATAAAAGAGCATCAAGACCTGCAGTGTTTGCCCCACCTGCTGGTACTCCTATAACTGGTTTAACAGTCATACCTGCTGTTACTCCGCCTAGATGGGCTGCCATTCCTGCTATTGTTATATAAACTTTGCAGTCATCCTTTTCTACAGTATCCTTTAGAAGATCTAAGGCTCTGTGAGCCGAAATTACCGATACCTCATAGGAAATATCAAACTCTTTTAGGCAAGTAGTTACTTTTTTTGCTATATCAATATCTGAAGCAGATCCCATTATAACTCTAACATCCATTCTTATTTATCCTTCCTTATTTTTTTGTATAGTTTGGTGATTCTCTAGTAATTTGAATATCGTGTGGGTGACTTTCTAGCAATGAAGCTGATGTTATCTTTAAGAATTGTGATTTTTCATAGAGAGCTTTTAAGTTTTCTGCTCCAACATAGCCCATACCTGAGCGCAAACCTCCAAGTAGTTGATAAATGACATCTCCTACTGCTCCCTTAAAGGCAACCCTACCTTCTACTCCTTCAGGAACATATTTTTTGGTTTCATTTTGGAAATATCTATCTGCAGAGCCAGCTTTCATAGCTCCCAAAGAACCCATACCCCTGTATTCTTTGTATTGTTTTCCTTCAAACATAATTGTTTCTCCTGGTGACTCTTCTGTACCTGCAAATAGAGATCCTGCCATAATTACAGATGCTCCACAAGCTAAAGCCTTGGTTATATCACCAGAATATTTAATACCACCATCGGCTATTATCGGAATGCCTGATCCTTTGGCTGCTTCTACACAGTCAATAATAGCTGTAATTTGTGGGACACCTATACCTGTTACGACCCTTGTTGTACAGATAGATCCAGGTCCAATACCAACCTTTACTGCATCAGCACCTGCTTCTATCAAATCTTTTGTAGCTTGAGCTGTAGCAACATTTCCAACAATAACTTGAAGGTCGGGATATTTTGCCTTCACTTGTTTTAAAGCCTTAAATACATTTTGTGAATGACCATGGGCTGTATCTATTGTTATAACATCAACTTTTGCTTCAACCAAAGCATCAACTCTTTGCATCATATCAGATGTAATACCAACAGCAGCACCGCAAAGAAGCCTATCTTGATCATCTCTGGCAGAATCTGGAAATTGTCTAGTCTTTGCTATATCTTTTATAGTAATAAGGCCTTTTAATTTGTAGTCATCGTCAACTATAGGAAGTTTTTCTACCTTGCCAGATTGCATTTTCTTTACTGCTTCTTCCATAGAAATTCCTACATGACCAACTATAAGATTATCCTTGGTCATTATTGTTTCGATTATTGTAGAAGGATCATCTTGAAATCTGGTATCTCTATTAGTCAATATTCCTTTTAGGGTCATATCTTGGTCAACTATTGGCACTCCAGAAATTTTGTAGGTTGACATGATTTCTTCTGCATCAGCTAAAGTATTATTTTCTCCTAGGTAGAAAGGATCTGTTATTACTCCATGTTCACTTCTTTTAACCTTATCTACTTCTTTGGCTTGATCTTCTATGGACATATTTTTGTGGATAATACCAATACCGCCTTGTCTTGCCATAGCTATAGCCATCTTGGATTCTGTAACAGTATCCATAGATGCTGACATCATTGGTATATTTAACTTAATTTTTTTGGTTAGATTTGTTTGGACATTCACTTGATCTGGTGTTACTGCAGATGGTCCTGGAACCAAGAGAATATCGTCAAATGTTAAGCCATCTCCTAAAAATTTCATTATTTTTCCTCCTAATCTTCTTTGAAATATTCTATAGCATTTTTGAAAATTTCTAAAACTTCTATATCATAGATATTTTTGTACAAATCTTTATCTATTCTTTCTACATGACCCATTCTTCCGAGAATTTTTCCATCTTCAGAACTTATTGCCTCTATATTATAACAAGATCCATTTGGTGAAACTTTATATAAAGAAACGACTTGGTCTTTGTCTAAAAGTTCTTGTAATTTTTCCTCATTTACTATAAATCTACCTTCTCCGTGTGAAATAGGTATTTTATATATTTTATCCAAATCAAGGCCCTTTGTCCATGGAGAATTATTACTAATACAAATTGTATCAACAAAAGTTGAGATGTGTCTCCTATTGGTGTTGAAGGTTAGAGTTGGATCATCTATTTTAGGATTCGTAATTTTTCCATATGGTAAAAGTCCAGTCTTTATAAGAGCTTGGAAGCCATTACATATGCCAAGGATTAGACCATCATTTTCTTCAAGTAGATAGTAAATAGCTTCTTTAACTTTTTGGTTTCTTATAATATTAGCCAAAAACTTTGCTGAACCATCAGGCTCATCACCCAAAGAAAAACCTCCAGGTATAGCAAAAATTTGTGATTTTCTTATATTATTTGCCAAAGTATCTATAGAATCTTTAATTTGATTTGCATTTTGGTTTCTAAAGAGAACTATATTAGCTTCTGCCCCATATTTTTCAAAAGCTCTTTGAGTATCCCATTCACAATTGGTCCCAGCTACTGCAAGTATAGTAACTAAAGGCTTAGCTGTAGGCTTTTTAGATTTTAATCTTCTCTTCTTATTAACCTTTGGCCTAAGTTTTTTGTAGAGTATTTCTTCTTTAGGAACAAATACCTTATCTAAAGTGTGTAGGTAGCCTTCTTCTAGTTTCTTCTCATCTAATTTAATAGAGTTTACTATAATTTGATCAGAAAATTCTCCAATATTTTCTATAAGATCTCTATCTTCCATATACTCTACTACAAAGCTACCATACATTGGATTGTAGAGATTGTCATAGGATATTTCAAAACCTGTATTACCAAGAGCTTGTTCATAGATACTTGGAAGTAGCCCCTTTTTACCAACAGGAATAGCACTTATAATATTTCCTTCTCTCATCTGATCGATGATAAATTGGTAAATTTCTTTTAGCTTATTTAAATCAAGCCTTAAATCGTCTCTATAATCTATCTTTACTAAGCCAAGTTTTCCCTTGCCCTTTAAATCATTTGATTTTATATTTTCAATATCTTCTGTTGTTATAGCAAAAGATATTAAAGTTGGAGGGACAGCTATATCTTCAAAGCTTCCACTCATTGAGTCTTTTCCTCCTATAGGAGGCATCTTAAAGAAGTTTGTTACTTCAAAAGCACCAAGCAAGGACTTAATTGGCTTTGACCATGATTTATCATCTTGCATTTTTTCATAAAATTCTTGGAAAGAAAGTCTAATCTGATTCAAATCAGATCCCATAGCAACAAGTTTTGATATAGAATCAATTACAGCATAATATCCTCCCAAGTATTGGGATTGTTCTGAAAGATATGGATCAAAGCCATAGGACATTATAGAAACTGTTTTTGAATTTTTGCCCATAACTGGAATTTTTGCAACCATAGCAAGAGCGGGATTTACAAGTTTTTTTCCACCCAGTGGATTAATAACAGTATTGGCACCTACAGTAGAGTCAAATTTCTCTATTAAATTTCTTTGACTGGTAATATTTAATTCTTTTACTTTTTCATACAAATCATTAGCCTTATCATTTTTTTCTGTTAAGATTTTTGGCAAATCTTCACTAGTAACAGAAACCCTAGCATATCTTTTAGCGCCATTAGTATTGATAAAATCATAAGAAAGATCTGCTATAATTTTATCTTCATAGAACATTCTAAGTCTATTAGTGTCAGTTATATAGGCTACTACTGTGGATTCCAAATTTTCTTCTAGGCAGTATTTTCTAAACTCATCAACATAACTCGCTTCTACAACTACAGCCATTCTCTCTTGAGATTCTGAAATAGCAATTTCAAAAGGTCTAAGTCCTTGGTATTTCAAAAGAACTTTATCAAGATAAATATCTATACCATCATTAAGCTCTCCTATAGCTACAGAAACTCCTCCTGCTCCAAAGTCGTTACATTTTTTTATCATTTTGGAAACTTCGGGTATCCTAAAGAGCCTTTGAATTTTTCGCTCCTCAGGCGCATTACCCTTTTGGACTTGGGCAGATTCTGTTTTAATGGAATCAACCTTATGGCTTTTGGATGAACCAGTTGCTCCACCAATGCCGTCCCTACCAGTTCTTCCTCCAAGAAGAATTACAACATCGCCTGCTTTAGGTTCTTTTCTTATAACATTTTCTACAGGAGCTGCTGCAACAACTGCCCCACATTCCATTCTTTTTGCAGTATAGCCTGGGTGAAAAACTTCTTCAACAAGACCTGCTGGCAAACCGATTTGATTAGCATAGGATGAATAACCATTGGCAGCTTCTCTAGTAATTTTTACTTGTGGTAGTTTACCATCCAAAGTAGAACTTACCTTTTCCAAAATATTTCCAGCACCACTTACTCTCATAGCTTGATAAACAAAGGCTCTTCCAGAAAGTGGATCTCTAATTGCTCCACCAATACAGGTTGAGGCTCCGCCAAAAGGTTCAATTTCTGTTGGATGGTTGTGAGTTTCATTTTTAAACATTAAAAGATAATCTTCTAGTTTTTCTTCTCCATTTTTTTCACTTCTTACTTTTACATATATAGAGCAAGCATTTATTTCAGATGAAACTTCTATATCCTCAAAGATATCTTTACTTCTCATGTATTTTGTAAGTAAGGTAGAAAGATCCATCAGAGAAATAGGCTTTTTAAGACCTAGCTCTTCTCTCATTGCCAAATATTTATCAAAAGTTTCTTTTATAGCCTTATCCAAAAGAGTTACTGGCTTAATATTTATATCAAGATTTGTATTAAAAGTTGTATGCCTACAATGATCAGACCAATAAGTATCCAAAATTTTTATTTCTGTTTGGTTTGGATCGCGATTTAAAGATTTAAAATAATCCCTAACCATTACCAAATCATCGTAGGACATAGCAAGATCATTTTCTTCAATAAAGTTTTCTAGATCTTCTTTTTTATAATTAATAAAACCTTGGTAAATTGGATTTGATAAATTTTTAATTCTTTCAGTTTTAATTGTTGTTGGTATACCCAAAAGGCTTACTTTTTGGGAATCAACTGGGTTTACTAAGAATTTTTCGATTTTTGCTAAATCTTTTTTGCTAGCTCCTTCAATTTCATAAATTGTAGAAGTCTTACAGTCAAACTCTTGATCTATTAAAAGACTTGCATTATCAATAAGGCCTTGTTTTCTTTGGTCAAATTGCCCAGGTAAGTATTCAACTCCTATTGCATGTTTCATATTTGCTTGTAGCCTAAAAGCTTCATCCTTATAATAAAGATCATCAACAGGTCTTTCAGCTAGGACAGTATAGAGCAGTTTTTCTACATTTTCTAGGCTTGTTTCAAGATCATATCTTTTATAAATTCTAAATTTATCAAGCTTTAGGGCAAGTTGATCTTCTATTTGTTTTTTGAGCTCTTTTGATTCAAAATCATAGGCATCTTTTTTTCTTACATAAACTCTTTTAACCTTTGGGCCAATGTCTTTTCTATAGTACTTACCTTCAAAATCAATTTTTTTTGCATCCTCGTATACTTGCTCTATAACTTGGTCAAAATTATCTCCTGCATAAACTATATTTAATACTCTGCCCCCGTCTGTAAGAATTTTTCCGCCACTTTCCTTTGTTCCTGCATGGTATATTTTTGATTTTGTATCTTTAAAGCTAATTTCTTTTCCTTTTTGGTAGGAAGATGGATAACCTTCTGAGGCTAAAACTAAGCAAAGAGCTTTTTTATTATTTACCTTTAGGCAAATTTCATCAACTCTTGCCTCGCTAGTTCTAATCAAAACATCCAACAAATCATTGTCAATTAATTCTAAGACTACCTGGGTTTCTGGATCTCCAAATCTCACATTAAATTCTAGAACGTAGATACCAGAGTCATTTATCATAAAGCCTATGAATAAAACTCCCCTATAATCTATATTCTCTTCTTTTAAACCATAGAGAATTTTTCCTAAAATCTCTTTTTTTATCCTTTCAGTAAAACAATCTGCTTCTATATTTGGAGCAAAACAGCCCATACCACCAGTATTTGGACCCATTTCTTTTTCATAAATTTTTTTGTGATCTTTGGCTGTAGGAAGGGTGATCATAGATTTAGAATCTGTTAAAACAAGCATAGATGCTTCAAATCCATCAAGAAATTCTTCTATGACCACAAGCTTATCCCTATCTATGGCAAATTCTATCTTTTCAACAAGGTCTTCTTTGTTATCAACAATATAGACACCTTTTCCAGCTGCAAGCCCATCTCTTTTTACTACAACTTTTCCGTCCTTATCCAAGAGTTTTTCTGCAAAATCGATGGCCTCTTTTTTATCCGAAGTTTGAAGAAAGTCTGCAGTTGGAATATCATATTTTTTCAAAAACTTTTTTGTATAGGCTTTTGAGGCTTCAAATCTAGCTGCTTCTTTTTTGGGTCCAAAAATTTTAAGCCCATTTTCTTCAAACAAATCTACTATTCCTTTGCAAAGGGGAACTTCTGGGCCAACAATCGTATAATCAATTTCATTTTTTAAAGCAAAATTTAAAAGCTCATTTATATCTTCAGCAGCAATTCCTGTATTCTCTCCCAAAGTCTCTGTTCCACCATTTCCTGGAGCAAAATAAATTTTTCTACTAGGATTTTTTATTTTTGTCCCAATGGCAAATTCTCTACCACCAGAGCCAACAATTAAAATCTTCATCACATCTCCTCTAATCAGCAAAAATTAATGTTTGAAGTGTCTATTTTTTGTAAATACCATTGACATTTGGTATTGGTTGCACTTATCAATTGAGTCCTTATCTCTAATTGATCCGCCCGGTTGGATAATTGACTTAACTCCAATTGAGTGTGCAAATTCAACACAATCATCAAATGGGAAAAAGGCATCCGAACTCATGACAGAGTCTGTAAAGTCTGTTTCTGGGTGGTTATTTTTTATAGATTCTAAGGCCCAAATTCTTGATGTTTGTCCACAGCCAATTCCTAGAGTTTGTAAGTCTTTTGCTATAACTATAGCATTTGACTTGGTGTGTTTTACTACAGTCATGGCAAATTTCAAATCTCTAGCTTCTTTTTCTGTTGGTCTAGCTTCGGTAATTACCTTAAACTCATCAACAGCTCTATCCTTATCTTGAATTAACACTTTTCCGTTTAGATATTTTATATCGACCTTTACTAGTTTATTATCAAAGTTAATTTTAACAAGCCTTATATTTTTCTTTTTTGTTAGTACTTCAAGAGCCTCTTCAGTAAAATCTCTTGCTGAAACTATTTCCAAGAAAATTTGGCTCATTTTTTCTGCAGTTTCTTTATCAACTACTCCATTTATAGCAATTATTCCGCCAAAAATAGAAAGTGGATCTGCAAGATATGCCCTAGAGTAAGCGTCAAATACATTATCACCTATAGCAACTCCACATGGAGATTGGTGTTTAAGGGCTACACAAGAGTTCTCTCCAAGTTCATTAGCAAGTTCTACTGCAACATTTAAATCATTATAATTATTAAAACTCATTTCTTTACCATGGAGTATCCTACAGTCTTTTAATAAGCCTTCTACATAGTTATCTTTTAACAAAATTGCACTTTGTTGAGGGTTTTCTCCATATCTTAATTCTGATTCTTTTTCAAAACCATAAGTAATGTATTTTGAGTCACTTCCTACAAGATCTTGGAAATATCTAGCTATAATTGAATCATAGTAGGCTGTCAAAGAATAAGCTTTCATGGCAAGTTTTCTTCTATAGCAAAGATCTATTTTCTTATTTTCTAATCTATAAATAAAATCTTCATAATCATCTGGATCTGTTACTACAAGAACATCCTTGTGATTTTTGGCAGCAGATCTTATCATTGATGGACCACCTATATCTATATTTTCTGTAATAAAATCATGATCTTTTGATTTTAAGGCATTTTGAAAATCATATAAGTTTACTACTACTATATCAATCGGCTTAATATCATGCTCTTCTATAGTTTTTACATGGTCTTTATTATCTCTTTTATAAAGAATACCACCATGTACATAAGGTGAAAGCGTCTTTACCCTACCATCCAAAATTTCTGGAAACTTTGTTACTTCTTCAATCTCTGTAACCTCAACTCCAGCATCTCTTATGGCCTTGTAGGTTCCACCTGTGGAAATTAATTCTACTCCAAGCCTTTTTAACTCTCTAGCTAAATAGTCAACATTTTTCTTGTTTGTCAAAGATATTAACGCTCTCATTTTTCCTCCTCCAAAATCTTTATTGCATTTTTTAAAATCACATGTTCTTCCTTTAGTACCTTATCTGCTATCTCTTGTGGACTTTTACAATCGTTGATATCAACTTGCCTTTGGAGAATAGTTGCCCCATCATCAAGTTTTTCATTTACCCAATGTACTGTAACCCCAGACACATCTTCTCCTGCTTCAAAGACCTTCTCGTGAACATGGATCCCATAACAACCCTTACCTCCAAATTTTGGTAAGAGTGAAGGGTGGATATTTATTATCCTATATTGATCTATTAAGGTTTTTCCTACTTTTGGTAGATATCCTGCCAAGACTATTAAATCTATTTTCTTTTCTTTTAACTTTCCTAAAATATCCTCTTCATTTTTTGATATAAAAGTTTCTATACCAAATTCTTTGGCATAGTTTAAGCCTTCTGCATTTTTATTTGAAACTACAAGTTTAATTTTGCTTGAAAAATAAGCTTCCTTTTGGGCCTCTAGCAAGGCCTTGAGGTTTGAGCCCTTACCTGAAATAAATACTGCTAAATTCATGACTCTCCTAAATAATAATTGGATCTATTGGATAATCTCCTGTAAAACATGCCTTGCAATAGGTATCATCTTTCATACCTGTTGCCTTCAAAAAACCTTCCATAGATATGTAAGCCAAAGAATCTGCTCCTATACTCTCTCTAATCTCTTCTATATTAAGATTTGCTGCTATTAAATTTCTCTTTGATGGGGTGTCTATACCATAGTAGCAAGGATAAGCTACTGGAGGTGATGTAATTCTCATATGTATCTCTTTAGCTCCTGCCTTTCTCATCCTTTTGATAAGTTTTTCTGAAGTAGTTCCCCTTACTATAGAATCATCCAAAAGAACTATTCTTTTTCCCTCCAAAACTGTCCTTAAAGGATTTAGCTTTAGCTTAACTGCAAGTTCTCTCTCATCTTGGCTAGGCTTAATAAAAGTCCTACCCATGTACCTATTTTTTACTAAACCTTCGGCAAAAGGTAGACCTGACGCTTGGGAATATCCTATAGCTGATGGAGTTCCTGAATCTGGAACGGCACAAACAAGATCTACATCACATGGAGCTTCCTTGTAGAGAATTTCCCCTGCTCTTCTTCTAAAGTTGTAAGCATTTACTCCGTCAATATCGGCATCTGATCTTGCTGTATAAACATATTCAAAAATACAATGGCTTGGATGTGGTAAATCTTCCTTGTACATATAAGAATGAACGCCATCTTGGTCTACAACTACAATCTCGCCTGGCTTTAAGTCCCTAATCTTCGCATCTCCAAGGATTTCTATAGCAGAATTTTCACTAGCTATTATGACCTCTTCATCATTTTCTCCAATCATAATAGGCCTTATGCCTCTAGTTCCCCTAAAAGCAATGAGTTTGTCTTTCATTAGAAAGATTACAGAGTAACCCCCTTCTATCATATCCATTGTTTTTCTAATAGCTTCAACTATATCATCTTTATAATATCTAGATATAAGATATAAGATAACCTCGCTGTCAATAGAGGTATGAAACATCATTCCTTCTTGTTCTAGTCTAGTTCTTAAGATTTGATAATTAATCAAATTTCCATCATGAGCAAGGGAAAATTTTTGACCCTTTACAAAGGACATAAGAGGTTGAACATTGTAATCCTTATTTTCCTCTTGCTTTAGATATCCAACAAAACCTATGCCAATATTTCCTTTTAGCTCTT
The DNA here is from genome assembly GCA_028723425.1 of Peptoniphilaceae bacterium. Lineage (GTDB taxonomy): Bacteria > Bacillota > Clostridia > Tissierellales > Peptoniphilaceae > Anaerococcus. Next base: position 14,142 of record JAQYEZ010000014.1, read on the forward strand.
CCAGATTCCTATCATCAAAAACATCGTTAACAAGGCCTCTTGATTTTCGTCTATTTAAATTTTCCCCATCAGATATTACAATACCAGCTGAATCTTGACCCCTATGTTGAAGGCAGGATAAACCATAAAACATCTTTTTGTTAATATCTGATTTAGAGTATATGCCCAAAAGTCCACTCATTAGTTTCTAACCTCTCTTACCTTAATTCTACATGATTGTTTCATCTTTTCTTACTCTCCTTTAAAACACAAAAGGACCCAAAAAAGGTCCTTAGCAATAGATAAAAATATTTGATTTTTTAGTATAAGTTGAGAGGAAAACATATTCCTTGCATGAGGTTTTTCTGTATTCTCTTGGCATAATTAAATCGTGATTTACACCTCTTCTTTCTTTTATTGAATAAAATCTTATTCTTAAATTGTAAATAAAATATTTAACTAATACCATACCTATCTCCCAATCTTACTATGCACTAATAATATCACAATTTATAAATATGTACAATTTGAAAATAGATATATTTTACACTCTATAAATATATAAAAATTAGCACATATGTAAGAAATATTACATAATTAATAAGACAAGTTAGCTAGGTCTAAACTTATCTAACCAATTGGTTAGGCAGAGTGACTATTTCTGTTCTATTTTGATCAAAATGAATGTCCTGATTCAAAGAAGCAAAACTAACAGAATTTTTCCCATACTTTTTTCTAATCTTATAAAGGGTCAAATCTAGGCTCTCTTTTTTCAAAAATTTTTCATAATCTTCAAGCATATCAAGTTGAATAGGTGTTTTATCAGAAATAAGGTTTATCCCTCTAAGGCCTACTGCCCTAACTGGCAAATGCCAAGTGTATCTTTTTAAAAAAAGCTTGATAGCCTTTTGAGCAAGAATTATGGAAGCATTGGTTGGTTGATCTAAGCTAACTTGAAATTCTTGAGAAAGAAGTTTAGAATCCCTTACATAAACTTGTATACCACAAGCCTTTAAACCATTTTCTCTAAGTCGTTTTGATACTGAAAAAGAAAGAGATTGAAAAACGTGAAAAACTTCTTCAAAGTTAGACAAATCCTTGCTACAAGTAGTAGAATTTCCTATAGACTTTATAGGCTCCATATGATTAAAATCATTGACCTTTGCCGTATTTAGGCCTCTTGCATTTATACAAAGTTTTACTCCTATAAGGCCAAACATAGATTTCATAAGATCTATAGGAGCCATAGCCAAATCTTTTAGGCAAAAAATCCCTATAGCATTTAACTTTCTTTTTGTAGCAGGGCCAACTCCTACCATAGCTTCTACTGGAAGTGGCCAGACTATATCCCTAAAATTCTTTTTACTTATAACAGTTAAACCATCAGGCTTCTTATAATCTGAACCAAGTTTGGCAAATATTTTATTAAAAGATACCCCTACGCTTACAGTGATACCAAGTTCACTTTTTATTCTTTCCTTAATCTCATAGCCTATATCTTCTCCACTTCCAAACAGATGAACAGAACCAGTCACATCAAGAAAACACTCATCCAGACCAAAAGGCTCAACTTGATTAGTGTAGTCATAATAAATTTTTTTTGCCATCCTAGAATGGATAAGATACTGGTCATAATGTGGATTAACTACAACAAGATCAGGGCACTTGTTTTTTGCCTGCCAAATAGCGTCTCCTGTCTTTACTCCAAAGGACTTTGCTTCTTGAGATTTAGCCAAAATTATACCATGCCTATTTTCTACATTTCCAGCTACAGCCAAAGGAAGGCCTCTTAGCTTTGGGTTTAATTTTGCCTCTATAGAAGCATAACAACTATTCATATCAGAATGTAAAATTACTCTTTCCATAAAAAACTCCTTGATTTATACTGTCTAGTAATGTATAATTAAGACAGTTAATGACTAAGAATATGATAAGTCTTTTATCGTCTTTTGTCAAATATTTAAGACTGTTAATGTCTAAAGGAGTGAATATGAGTTTTGGAAAAAAAGTAAGAGAGCTAAGAGAGATCAAAGGTTATACCCAAGAAGAACTAGCAAAAAAAGTAGGTGTTTCTCTTAAAACCATATCAAGATATGAGTCAGGAGAATCAAAACCTCGTTATAGAAAGACATACGATATGCTTGCTGAAGTTTTAAACACTACCCACGATCATTTAGTTACAGATGAAGAAAACTTCATCCTATCTGCCAGGGAAAAATATGGAGCCCAAGGAGCCAAAGATGCAGAAGAAATGATTAACGGAGTAATAGGTCTTATGGCTGGTGGAGAACTTCCAGAAGAAGACAAAAGAGCAATATTAGATGCTATCCAAGAAGCTTACTATATTGCAAAAATGGAAAACAAAAAATATAGTCCAAAAAAATAAGTAGCTATGTCTATATCCTATGATCAAATTTATAAAGACAGCCAAAAAATCATAGAAAAATTTGCCACAAGGGATCCTAAAGAGATACTAGAAGCAAAAAATGTTAAAATTATACCATTTTCAACAAAAACTAAAATACTTGGCATGTTTAAAATAATAAAAAGAAATTCTTTTGTTTTCTATAATCCTTATGTCGACAAAAGAATACAAAATATGGTATTTGCCCATGAGCTTGGACATGAAATCTACCATAAAGATAGGGCAAAGGGCCTAGATCTTATGGAATATGAGCTATTTGATATTAATTCAGAAATGGAACTAGAAGCAAATATCTTTGCCTGCCATCTTTTAATAGATGAAGAAAAACTTATGGAAGATATAAAACAAGGCTATACCTATTATCAACTAGCATCTTTATATGATGTAAATGTAAATCTTATGATTTTTAAATTAAACGAAATGCATAGAATGGGGCTTCCAATAAAAAAAGAAAATCCCGCTGACCCTAAATTCTTTAAAGATATAGAGAAAGGTTACTACTATTGATAGATAATACAAAAGAATTGGTAAGAAAAATCCTAATAGAAGAAGGCAAAAGAAATGGTTATGTTTTAGATATGACTTGTGGAAAAGGCTATGATTCCAAATTTATTTTGGAAAATTTAAGTCCAAAAAAACTATACGCCTTTGACATCCAAGAACTATCCAAAGAATTTACAGAAAAAACCTTAGGTAGCTTTAAGGAAAATTTTGTTTTTATTTTAGATAATCACAAAAATTTAGATTTATATGTTAAAGAAGAAATTGACCTTGCTATCTTTAATCTGGGTTATCTGCCAAGTTCTGATAAAACCATTACTACAAATTACAAAGATGTTATAGAAGCTTTGGAAAAAATATTAAAAAAACTTACCAAAAATTCTATGATAATAATAACATTCTACCCAGGCCATCCCTCTGGCAAAGAAGAGTATATATATGTGGGAAAATACCTAAAAAATCTTTCCCAACAACAATACTCTATAATTAAATATGACTTTATCAACCAAAAAAATGATCCCCCACTAGTCGTAAAAATTATAAAAAAATGAAAACTACCCTCCTTATTGATTTATCCAAATAAAGAGGGTAGGTTTTAAAGCTCATTTTCTATTCTTATTTATTATCATATCTTGCTAGAAATTCCTTAGCCACTTTCAAAGACTCATTGGCCCTAGCTACTGCCTCATCCAAAGTTTTACTATATCTCTTGTAAGATTGGGGCATATTTTCCTTTATAAACTTTACTCCAGCAAGTTTATTTTCAAGCCTTTCTGCAACAATTCTTATTTCCATTATAATATCATCTGATAAATTTTGATCTTTTTGATAAAAATCATCCCAATATTGTTGATAAAGATTTGTTGAAGTATCAATATCATCATTTGTATCAATTTTATCATTGTTATCTTCATTAGAATCTTCCAATTCTTCATCAATCTTATCTGATGATGGCTTATCAATTTCTTCTGTATCTTCAATATCCTTATCATCCTCTTTAGGATAAATTGGATTTTCTTCTTCCTTAAAGCTAATATTTATCTTAAATTCTACATTCCATAGCCTTGAATTATCAGGATATATAAGATTAACCATCAACTTATTTATACCCTCTTGGCTAAAATTAGGCTCTTTTGCCCATTGAACTATAATATCTTCTGGCAATTGATCTAAATTATCTATTAATTCTCTTGGATTTACCTCTTTACCATCTTCGATAATAAAATTATCTTTAAAGATAGGTGCCAATGTACTTGCCATAGTATCTTCAAATATAGCTTTAAATTCAGTATCCTTATACAAATTAATCTCTGGATCAAAATTAGGATCCCATCTTACAAACTTAGCACCCTTTTTACTCTTAACAACAGGCGGCTCATATTGACCTAGACTAGAAAAACTATAGCCTTTTGGAATATTAAACTCAGAATTTCCATCAAAAATTTGATCTTCATCTTTCAAAAATTTTACACTTACATATGTACTTTTATCATTTAAATTTATATCATCTATAATTTTACTATACTTTGCCCTTAATTTATATACATTATTATCTATCTTTATTTTTTCCCATTCTATAAGCCTATAACCCTTATCTACTATTATTTCAGGTAAAGGCTTATCAACAGGTGCAAAATGTGATATAAAAATTTCTTTTATCTCTCCATCCATGATACGGCCATGGTCTCCAGCATCATAAATAAATTTATTATAACGATATGGAACATCTGTATTACTATCATTTTCTATTAGTGGAATAAAATAGTCACTATAAAAAAACTTAACCTGTTTAACAAAAGCTTTTTTTACAGATGGTAACTTTACAAAAACGTTAATCAATGCCCTATGTTCATCCTTAACAATAAGCTTATCGCCAAAATAATACTCTGTATCTTTTGGTAGATCATTCTTATTTTTTACAAACAATCTTGCAAAATTATACTTATCTTCCTTTAAATTATATCCCTTATTAAGTCCCACATCTTTAAATATAGGTCCTTGGTGAATCTTAAACTGACCAATAATCCTTTCCTTTCCCAAATCATCTTTAGGACAAAAAGTCATTGTCAAAATATCCCCAGCCTTAGCCTTATTTTCATCAAAAGATTTTGTCTTTTCGTAAGTATAGTTAATTTTAGGAGCTTTAAAATAATCCTCTATAAAAGTAACTAGTTCTCCTCGTGAATTGTAAAAATTATAATAGTAAGTACCTTTTTTACTTATATCAGCATCAACTTTAAAATTAAAATTATAAATTTCAGTATAAACATCCTCAATGCTAAGTAATTTAACTGGATAATTATCATCTGCCCATTTTAAATTTTCAAAAGAAATTCTCTGGTTAGAAACTTCATTTACCTTATCTATTGTATTATTTTGGGCATAAGAAGGACTAACATTTACCAAAAAAATTGACAAAAATAATAAAAAACTAAAGGCTATTTTTTTTAAAAAATCTACAAGTAAAAAATCGATTTTTTCCTTTATTTTCTCAGATATACCAAAAAAACAACTAGAACTCTTTTTCATTTCACTCCCCTCAAAATAAAAATACAATAACAAATCAGAAATACTCTATACATCCAAATGTATCTCTATCTAAAATTATCACCTACAAGTAAGCCCTAACAAAATAGTTATAGCATTATCCCAAAAATTATCTTTATCAAAAGATATAACTTGTACATTTTCTTGTAAACTGTAAACCACCTCCATTTATATAAATCACAAAATTTCAAATTTCCTAGCCAAAAAACCTAACTTAAGCTTCAAAAAGATTTTTACCTTCAATTAACTTCTTAGCTTTATATTAATAAATAGACTGTCCAAAATCACATAAGCAAATATAATATATTCTTTTTTATACTCACAGTATATCGGCTTATTTTGGAGCACTAAAATGTAAATGTTTATTTGGTTGCATAATATAATGCATCTAAGTCTATTTTTTTATAATAATAAATGTTTTGTTTTTTTTCTGTTACATGATTGTCATCTAGATGATGAAGTGATGTACCAGATTCAGATAATTGATCAGAAAAATCAGACTCTTTTTCATCAGGATCTATCTTAATGTTTTTTTCTTTGATATAAGTATTTAGCATACTTTCGTAATTATTTATAGAAAAATCTTGTCCTAATTGGCCTTTTATTCCCCAAATTTGAGAATGAATAATACCCAGGTGAGTTTTTGGCAAAGTACTAATAGCAAGTCCTGTTACTTGCGTATTTTCATCTATTATATTTAAATAATGACCTATTTTTTGACGATCCTTTTCTCCATTTTCTAAAGCTTTCTTTTCTCCATAGTACCAAGCTCTATAAGGATTATTATCCATATATCCCCATGCTAAATTCTCCCAAACATTAAAATTATGTGTGTGATCATCTTCAGTAGTTGCAGCACTCGTCATCGCTATTGCCATTGCTTGATGTGATATGGTCCATGATTTTTTATTCTTTTTACGGTTATCAGAAAGCATTAGTTTATTACCTTCTTTGATAAGGTCGATACTCTTTTTCATATTTTGAATAGAAGTAGAATCTCTCATATCACCTCTTTTGTGATAATTAGCATATTGGTTTAATATGTCTATTGCCTTTTGAGCATCTGTTCTTTGAGCGGGGTATTTAACTTTTACCCATTCATAAAAACTCCAAGCATCATAGCCTTTGGCCTCTGCCTTTGGCATACTAACTAATGAAGCTATGACTAATAAGCTTCCAAGTAATATTCTCTTTATAAATTTCATAATTTTCTCCTTTATGTATTCATTACAAATCAATTATCATATATTAAATATTATGCACCTTTCTTTTTATGAAAATACTATTTACATCAAATCCTAGTTATATTACATACATTTATAATATTTTACGTTCACTTACTTTTTCATATTCTTTCTAGTTATAAGAATAAAAAGACATGATCCAATTTATAAGATGCCTTTCTTTCCAATTATAATGCTCATTAGAAAAATTATATTCCAGATTATCAATAAATGGTCTTAATCTTTCTAAGCTAATTGACCATTTCCTAGAAAATTAGTTTTTAACAATCCTACCTCCTCCATAATAAAGTCCAAAATAAAAAATACAATAGCAAATCAGGAATACGTTTTACATATGAATGTAAATCTCTAACTCAAATTATCACCTACAAGTAAGCTTTACAAAATAATTATATCATCACTCAAAAAAAATATCTTTATCAAAATATATATAGACAACAACTTGTAAATTTTCTTGTAAAATGTAAACCACCTTAATCTTTATAAAATCATTGTAAATGTCAATATAAGAATGTACAAATCATAAAGTTGCAGATTTCCTATCCTAAAAATACCTCCGCTTATGCGGATAAAACTCATCATTTGTTAAAATGTGATTTGATACTAAAGGATCACCCCCGCTTATGCGGATAAGCCAAAAAGCTAGCCCTCTAATCTTTTTTTAAGTTGGGATCACCACCGCTTACGCGGATAAAGAGTACAAAATAAAATTAGTTACAAGTGCATATTAATTTAATACTTCTATATTTGAAATATCAGGTGTATTAATATCATAATATTTATATGGAGTTTCAAGGCTAATGCTTTCAATTTCAGGTTCATTATCTCCCGGTTTAATGTAAAGGTTAAAAATCCCCATATATTCTTTATTCCTACAATCTTTTACTTTTACTTTTTTATTATAAAATTTCTTTAAATTTTCAAACCCAATATAATTATTCATTTTTTAAGCTCCTTAAATGTTCTTAATGTTGGTATTATATATGATATCCATTTTTAGAATAATGAATTATAGCTCTATTTGTTTCTATTATAGAATTTGTTGCTTCATTAAATATCTATCTTTAACTTATCATCTTTAATTAATTCTATTTATCAAGTTTTACTTTTGCCTATAAGCTCGCCTTTTCATCTATTATTTTTAAATGAATTTCTTGTTTGCTTACTTTTAGTATATTAAAATTATTATTGTCAAGAATATATTTTCAAAAACGTTTTTTTTATATAGATTTCTATTTCTTTTAACAGGACCTAAATTATATAGTTTAAAATTATTCCGCCGCTTACGTGGATAAAACTTAACTACGCTCTTTAGGGAATTTCATCCCAGCCTTAGAACATACCCGTCATACAAAAAAGCGATTATAACTTTTGTCATTATTGATTACTTATATATTTCCATATACTTTTTTAAAACATTATAAGGATCATCTACAAAATAAAATTTTCCACCTTTTGAACTACCATCTGCAGGTCTAGGCTCTTTTAGATTATAAATATAATCTTCATCGCTATCATCGACTACTTTCAACATTCCTGCTTTATCTCTAACTATATCATATAATTTGTCGTTAGTTAAACCATCTACACCAAATGTTTCCCCGATATATTTAACCTTGCCAATATATTCTAATGGTATTGATTTTTTTAATTCACATTGAAATACATTTATAGTTTTCATTCTCTATTTTTACCTTTATAATTAAATTTTATCTCATACTGATTAAGATTTTTTCGTACCAATGAACATAATAATAAAATTTATCAGAATTAATTTTTCCAACGTTTTTTCCAATTTTTCTGCAATTCCTCCATAGAGATTATATAACCTTTAGATATCTCTTATTTCTTGTCCACTAAATATAGTTTTTGTATTCTCTAGGATCATAACCGCTTACGCGGATAAAACAGCTTTAAAATATATGAATCTTTTCTAGACTTGGGATCACCCCCGCTTACGCGGATAAAACAAAATAAACTTTTCAACTTCATCCCAAACTATAGGATCACCCCCGCTTACGCGGATAAAACCTTTATCTCCATTCATCTTTTCACATAGAGCAGGGATCACCCCCGCTTACGCGGATAAAACATGGTAATACCAAGTCTTTACCTTTGTTATCTAGGATCACCCCCGCTTACGCGGATAAAACCTTTATCTCCATTCATCTTTTCACATAGAGCAGGGATCACCCCCGCTTACGCGGATAAAACTTATAAAGGGTTTTTCTTTCCTTTTCTTTGTTAGGATCACCCCCGCTTACGCGGATAAAACCACTCTTGCTTCAAGTTCTAATTCGCGCCTATAGGATCACCCCCGCTTACGCGGATAAAACTTTCCTTCTGATACTAAGCCGTTAAGCCAAATAGGATCACCCCCGCTTACGCGGATAAAACTGAACGAATAATGGAGTAAATAAATGATTACCAGGATCACCCCCGCTTACGCGGATAAAACGATTTTCAAATTCGCCCTTTATTGTTTTCTTTGGGATCACCCCCGCTTACGCGGATAAAACCACGCCGTGAAGAGTGGATGGCAACCCAAGCTAGGATCACCCCCGCTTACGCGGATAAAACGGCCCGCATAAGGTCCGGAAAAGCTTCCGGCAAGGATCACCCCCGCTTACGCGGATAAAACTTCTTTAGCCGTGGTATAATAAATATGTGGATAGGATCACCCCCGCTTACGCGGATAAAACACTAAACAATTGCATAAATTTAGCTATTGTTTATTTAGATCCTCTAAAAATTTCCCCACTTTGGTTGAAAGCTCATAGGTTAATTTTGCATCTTCTAGCGCCCTATGAGGTTGGTCTTTTTCTATCTGGTATTGTTTTAAAATGTTTGAAAGTTTGTATGATGATAGATATTTTTTCTCTTTTTTTACATAGACTAGTAAATCATATTTTTTATTTTTTATTTGAGATTTTCCCATTTGCCTTAATGCCATATTTATAAACTTCAGATCAAAGTCTAAATTATAAGCTACTATAGGAGCATCTTCTATAAATTTTATAAATTCTTCCATTACATTTTCAAGATCTCTACCTTCGTTTTTTATCAGTGTATCATCTATTTTGGTCAATTCTCTTATTTGTTTAGGTATTGGTTTATAAGTTTTTACCAAGCTTTGAAAATAGTTTATCTTATCTTCTTCTATTTTTACAGCCCCTATTTCTATTATTTTATTCTTTTTATAGTCAAGTCCATCTGTTTCTATATCTATGATAACATATGGTTTTGATTTTTGATTATATTTTGTATTTAAATTGGAATTTTTTCTTCCAGAATATTTATGAGAATTTCTAAGTTTAGCTTGCTTACTAAAGCCTAATTTGTATTTTTGATCTTCTTGTTTTTCTTGATCTTCTTTTATTAGGATAAGTGGTAGTCCATCATAGTCTATAGCTTTTCTTTTTGTATTTATAGTATCAAATTTATAGCCTATTTCATTTCTATAGGAATAGGATATAGTTGCTTGACCGTCTCCAATATTTTCTCTTATCCTATTCCATAGCTTTTCTCTAACTTTTGTATTAAAGTTTCCAACATATACTCCACTTGCTATTTCCTGCATCCATTTGCTTAAATCTCCTCTTAAAGAGTTTGTTACATTGGTTAAGGTTACTACTGTTAGTGGCAATTTAATCACCTTCTTTGTAGGAAATTCCATGAGATATATTTTCTTCTTTATTATCCCAAAGCCTTAATACATCTAATTCTATTTTTTCATCATCTTCTATATCCATTAGATATTGTAAATCTCTTACTATTTTTTGTGATAGTTTTCCATCTGCTATCTTATCTCTCATTTTTAGTCTAGAAATTTTACCTATATCATCTGTTTTCTCATATTTTGCTGCAATTTCAAAAGATAATGGAATTGTAAGATCTGCCTTATATAAGTCTGCTATGTCATATACGAAAGAAAGATCATGACCTGTATGAACAAATCCTAGGCCAGCTGACATTCCCAAGGCAACAATTATGCTATAAACCAAGCCATACAAGGCCACATTTGTAGCTGATAGGGCTTGATTTACAACACTACCTCCTGCAAAATCATCCACATTATATTCTCTTTTATCCCAAAAAACATCATATTCTTTAGAATAATTCCTATATACTGACCTAATTCTTGCTCCTTCTCTTCCCCTAAGTTGCTTCATTGTAAGTTTTGATACGTCTTCTCCTGGAAATCTCATCGCATACATTTTTCTTGCAACTTCTATCCTAGTCCTAGTATTACTTACAAGTTTTGCTTGTTTTACAAGAAATCTTGTCGAATGTGTTAAGGCCCTGCCATGTGCATAATGCCTTACTCCTCTTTCTCCAACCCAAACCATACTTGTTCCTGTATCACCAATAAGTTCTACTGCTCTATGACTTATCTCTGTCCCAGGTCCTAAGAGAAGAACGCCAATCATTGCTGCAGGAATCCTAACTGTACCCCTATTATCAAGCACAGTTAGGGCAGAGTCTTTTCTAGAAATCTTAGCATGTTCTATATATAGAAAACTTGCCCTGTCTGAAACTCTCGGAAGCTCATTTATTTCGGTTTTTTTTATACTAATCTTCTTATCCATCTAATCTGCCACTTTTATCACAGTCATTAAACCACAACCATAAGCTTTTTTCTTGCCAAAACCTTGGGTTAAACTTCTATAAAATAGGTCCTTGTCAGTAACTGTTAATAGGCCTTCATAGGTTACTTTACTTAGATTTACCAACTTTTTCCCCTCTTTTTTTAAGGGTACAAATTTTCTTTCCACTATAGCAAAGTCTTCAAGCTTTAGTTTGAAACCATTTTTTTCGCTTCTTTCTAATAAAAAGTTTGCCTGATCATAATAATTTAGGAGTGGATATACTCGGCCCCTCTTGGATATTTCTTCTTTTCTAGAAACAATAGGATTTAAAGTCACCCTAAATCTCATCTTATCTCCTTGATTTATAGTGGAAAGATATTTATCATAGGATTTAAACCTTGCTGTTGATTTTACTCCAAATTTTTCCAATTTATTGATATCTGGACTATTCTCACTTACTATAATAAGATATTTTCTACCATTTATTTTATCAATTCTCCAAAGCTTTCTGCTTCTTTTTCCTTCTTCATCAGGAAAACTATCCTCAACCCAAGAATGGTAGACTCCAAGATGACTTAATTCTTTCATTTTTTTCCTATTGTTAAGATCTATTTCTACTTGTGATATATACATATTTACTCCTTAACATTTTCAAAAATATCATGATCTGTATCTTGAAGTTTTTCTATATTTATATCTATCCTAGCTTCACTTCTATTTTTAAAGATTCTTTCTTTTTTTGAAAAAGAAAGGACCCTATCTTTTCTCATTTCGCTATAGGATAAATTTTCATTCTCATCAATTAAATCTTTATCTGCATATATAGATAAATTTGATAAATGCGTATCCTTGTACCATTTTTGGGCAAGCCATGGATAAGTCTTTAAGTTTTGAATTGGTCCGTAATTATTTTTTTCTATAAAGAAATCGGCATTTATTGGAACAGACTTTCTGCCCAAGAATAATTGATAGTATGGATTTTTTAGAGCATACTCTATTTTCTCCATCAAATCTTCATCATTTGAACCGATAGCTACAAGAAAAATACTATCTTCCAAATAATATCTATCCGTTAAATATACATTTTTCTTATTATATTCATGTCTTGCTACTTGGAAATCTTTTGTAACAGCTCCTATTTGATCAACCCTTAAAGCAAAATCAATTTTGTTTAATTCTTGAATTTCTTTATCTTGGTCTCTCTTGTAGCCAAAAGCTGCAGCAAGCATACCTATTAGAGCAGATTTTGAAGGATGAAGATCAGTATGTCTGATATTAAAATGAGAATTTGTGCCCCAAGATTGTAAAGGAGATGCAAATTTCAATAAAATCGTTGACATATTATTCTCCATCTTCTTCTAATTTTTCATCTATTTCTGTTTTTAAACCTTCTAAAAGTTTAGTTAAAGATTCCTCTTCTTTAATATCAGATTTTGTATTTTCAGTTGTTACATATGAAGCAAATATAGGCTTTTGGGTAAATTTTTCTACCTTGTAATATTCATCAAATAATTTTTCTATGGATTTTTCTACATAGCCATCTGTTGACCTTACTGGTTTTTCAAAAGCACTTACAAGATTAACTGGCCTATCTTCTCTTAAAGTTACCAAGACTAGCTGTGGTAATGTTTGGTTTGCAAAAGTATTTACTTTGCCTGTTGGAAGAGATTTTACAAAGGCCTCTACAAATAATTGTAAGGTATTTATTGTAGCTTTCTTATCTTTTAATTGTTTAAACAAGTCGTGAACAGCAACATTTGCATAACGATATAGTGTTGATGAATTAAATTCTATAGTGCCAAGCATGCCAGCTCCTACATTTGATTGATCATTAGAAAAGTCATCTATAGCTGTATAGAAATCAAATTCTTGGTCTATTGGGTGAGTTGAAATTGCATGAGCAACTTGAGATGATGCTTCTTCGTTCAAATTTGAATCATCTGCTACCATTCTTCCGAAAAGAGCAATATCTATAGCTGGATTTTCTTTTAAGATATCTTTTAAAACTTTCTTATCTTCTTTTTCTAGACTTGCCTTTGCCAATCTTTCTGCTTGAGTATTGCCCAAAAAGAATAAAGCCTTAGCCTTTTGATTTGCAGTTTTTACTCCAGCATCATTTATGGTCTTCTCTGCTAATTTCATTGCTTCTTCATAAGAAATTGATGAGTCTATTTCCCTTATTTTTCTTGCTAGATAGTCAACTATATTTAAAGTTCTTACCCCAACATTTAAAGACTCAGAATTTTCTTTAAAATAATCTCTCATGGCTTTTTTCCAAGCTTGTGAAGATACTCTGGCTCTTCTTACTCCACCGTATTGGGCAGTTTTTGGTGATCCTGTATCATCCCTATTGATATTTGATGGTGGTAATGTTTGTATTGCATGTACATCTAAAAATAAGTTACTCTTCTTCATTTTCTTCTCCTTTTTCTATCTTCTTAAAACTATAATAATTCCTTGACCACTTTAATCTAATACTTTCTTGGTAGCCTAGCAAATAATAGAACAAATCTTCTGCAAGTTTTGCATAGGAAACCTTTGCTTGATTTTTCTTTTTAGCTTTTAAAAGGCTAACCATTTGCCTTAAATAATGTGAAAATTCTTCATAAGTTGATGCTGTGATCATCGCATTAAATCTTCTATCTATTGCTTTACTATCTTCTACATCTCTTAGAATTTTAAGAGAATAGCCCATATTTTGCCATCTGTTCTCCTCATCCGTAAGAACACTTTCAGATATGCCTTGTTGATGAAGTGCATATAATTGTAGACTTGTTATTATTGCCAATTCTTCTTTACTTAATTTAGAACTATTGCCCAAAAATTCTTCAGGCATATTTTCAAAAATAAAGGCAAAAGCATCCATATTATCTACAAGTGGCTTATTTATAGAATTTCTTAGATTAGCTAGAGTAGCCTTTTTTAAAGGCTCATTTTTCATAGTATCTAATTTTATCAAAATTCTACTTGCAACTGCATATAGGCTGGTCCTTTTGTTAATTTTTTCATCCATTTTTCTTCTCCAATAATTTCAGATCGTTATTGATATTATATTCAAAACGATTATAAGCTATAGCAACATTTAATAATTCTTCTTTTTCTACTCCTTTTACTCTCCTTTTTACCTCTCTACCCTTATAGTCTCTTGGTGTAGATTTTTCCAAAACAAATTCTGCTTCTTTTGTAACAATATCATATAATTTTTTTCTCCATTCAAATATTTTCTCATCCTTATCATCATCGTATTTGATACTTATTAACCAATCCCTAAAAGGTCTATCTACCAAAAAATACATCTTTTCAATACTTTTATCTATAAAACTACCAGTCTTATCATTTCTTATTAGAGAAAGATCTGTCAAAAAGTTTTTATATACAAAATCTATTATTCTTTTGGTTTGATCCACTGTTAAATTAATATAAGTAGTCCAATTATTTTTATCCAAATCAGTCAATATGAATTGTCTGAGATTTAAGTTATCATAAGTTTGATCTGTAGGTCTCCAGGATGTTGCATTTTTATCATCTTGCATACTTATACTATTTACAGTTACCTTATAATCTCCTATTATTTCTTTTATTTTTTCAAGCCATGCAATTAGACCTGGTCTTTTGTATCTATGCTCGCTACTTTCTGGTGTATCTGTGACCAAAAGTCCAAAAGATCTCCATAAATATTGGTTAGGATTGTGTTTTTTTGGAGTATAGAAGTCTTTATTTTCACCTTGATTATTAAATCTCCAAACTGTCATCGGTTCAAAAAAATATGATCTATGGTCTAAATCAGGCATTTTTACAGCATACATATAAAATGGCTTATCTTCTGTAAAGTCTAAATCTATATTTATGGCTCTAGACCAGTTTGTATATAACTGACTTAGATTATCTGGATTTAAGCCCAAAAATGCCAAGTCAACATATTCTATACCGCTGTATTCCCAGCAAGGTTTTTGAATATTATTTTCCCCATCATCTATACCTTGCCTATCTAGAATAAGATTTAACATTAGAGTTTCAAACAAATTATTTCCTTCTAAATAAATACCTCCCAAATCAAAAATCCAGCCTTTAGATTTTTTATATTCTTCTCTCTTAAAAACTGTCTTATCTGATAAGCCCGAATAGCCTTGAAAAGTAATTATCCATCTAGCAATTTCTGCATAAGTCATAATGTCCTTAGCCTTATTTTGAGAATATTTTGGAGAAAATAAAGATGTCTTATTTTCGCTTTCTGAAATCAATCTATTTATATTTTTACCAAAAATTTTTCCAGGCTCTTTTTTATTTATCTTATCAGCAGAAATATCCTCATACAAAACTTGATAGAATGGGTATTTTTCATCAATAAGATTAAAGTGATCTTTCCATTTTAATAAATAATCTTTAATTATTGGAGGAAACTCTCCTTTAATCCAAAGTTTTTGCCAAGTATCAAAAAGTTCTATGCTGTAATCATCTTGGTCTTCTTCATCGTAAATAACATTTGTTTGAAAATATCTTTGATCAAGTTTTATTTGTGGATAGTTCTTACCATCTGCATCAAAGCGGGAAAAAACTGTGTGCAAAACAGCAAGCAAGACTCTCATAAGTGCAAAATCTTGAGTTTTGGAATCCCCTGCTAAGCCCAAATACTTGTGAGCATTTTCAAATACTTCTATTAAAGATACATCCTCACTTGTACCTTTTTGATCACTAATAACCGATATCCATTTTTCTTCTAGTAAATTATATAGTCCCACTCATTGTATCCTTTCTAATTTTTTTATTTTTAAGCCGTATTTTTCGCTATATATAAGTTTAAAATCTCCAATTATAAATTCATTATTTTCATCAAATATTATGCCAAGACTTCCCTTTAACCAAGCTTGGTCCTGCCATACTTTTAAATATTTTAAATTATATTTTTCCAAATTTTCTATAGTTTTGTCTATATTATAAATATTGGATAAAATCGTTGGCAATTTTAAGCTATTATTAGCAATCTTTTTTGCTATCTTATTTTCATTTATTCTCTCTGAAATATCCTTATCTTCTCCAAAGATACCATAGCCCTTGCCAATCTTTTTTAAAGCTATAACTTCTATAGTGTCATTTGAATCTCTTACTTGTGCATTTGCTTTTTCTTCTGTTTTTAAAATAGCATCTCCTTGAAGCCAATCCACCATGGTTTTTTCCCTGCGATTTTTCCTTTGACTTAAAAGATATACTTTTGCCTTTGCCTTTTTCTTTTCTTTGAAAACCTCATCTTCTCGCAGAAAATCTTCATATTTATTATTTAATTCATAACTTAAATCCAATTTATCATCTGAGTAAACTTTCTGAACTAGTTTTGATATATCTGAAGGAATTTCAATTTTTTCCGGCAAATAATACTGACTTCTTGCAAGTATATAGGCACCGTAAACAGCAAGGGAACCTTTTTCAAAATCAAAATCTTTGTTCATACACCCTACATAAACTACAGGTTCCTTGTAGGCCAAAGGTCTATCTTCTCTTTGGTGTCTATGAAGTCTTCCAATCCTTTGAATCATCAAATCCATTGGAGCAAGATCTGTTATCAATACGTCAAAGTCAATGTCTATTGATTGTTCAATCACCTGAGTTCCTATGATTATTTTTTTCTTAGGTCTTTTTCCTCCTTTACCAATCATATCTAGCAAAGCTTTTTCTTTTTTTGCTCTTTGGGTCGCTATAAAATTTGAGTGAAGTAGGTCTACCCTATCCTCTCCAAAAATATCAGCACATTTTTCTGCTAATTCTTGAGATTTTTTTACAGTATTTACAATTACGCCAATAATTCCATCCTTTTTTGACAATTCTTCTATCAATGGCAAAAGATCATCTGAATAATATTTTTCTATGCTTATAATCTTTGCTTGACCTTGTGAAAAATCAGTATATTGCTTTATATCCTCTCCGTCCGTATAGGAAATTAAGGGATAAGCATCTTTTGATAAATTTTTACGCTTTTCTTTAATATCAGTCTTACGAACTCCCATGCCCAAAAGGTAGGCTTGTAACATCTCTTCTCTTTTTTCAGCAGGAAGAGTTGCAGAAAGCAAAATCACTGGAACTTGATATGAGCCAAGCCATCTTATAGACTCTAGTAGGTATTGATCCATATAGATATCATAGGCATGTACCTCATCTATAACTACAACTTTTTTATCAAAACCCAAATGCCTTAAAGCTACGTGTTTTTGCTTTAAAGACATTAATAAAAACTGATCTACAGTTCCAATAACAAAATCATCAAGAGAAGTTTTCTTTCTACCAGCAAACCATTCATTGATTACAACCGTCTGATTTTCTAACTCTTTATCTGTTAGATCTATATTTACATTTGAAGAAAGAGAAATAAAATCCTCATTTAATGAAGCCTTACCATGGGCAAGCCTTATACCATGTTTCTTGTCCAAATCAGCATCTATTTTCTCTAACCAATCTTCTATTCTAGGAAATATAGCATTTGATGTAGCCTGGGTGGGCAAGCCAAAAAACAAGCCACTCCTATTTGTCTTATAAGCTAGTTCTTCTACTCCTATAAGGGCTGACTCAGTCTTTCCCATGCCCATAGGTGCTTCAAAAATAAAAATTCCTGGAGCACTTGTATTATAGATAACTTTTTCAAATTTCTCTTGTGCTTGTCTAGGAGAAAAACCAAAGCGAATTTTAAATATATTTTCTCCTAAATTATTTTCTATATCAAAAACATCTTCTGCCTGCCAAGTAGTAGAAGTGGCCCACTTTTCATAAGCTTTAATAGGTCTACTATCTTTATTTATAACTTCGGCTTCATCGATATTAATAAGAGGAAAATAATTATTATTGGATGCTATCCAGTCTGCCATAATCAAAAGTGCTGATAAAATTATTTGTGTGTTTTTTGGTATAGGTGGTAGATCTTTGAGATTTTCAAAGCCATTATCAATTAAGGCACTTTCTATAATTTCTTCTTGAACTTTTTTCCAAAGTTTATAATCTAAATCTTCTGGATTTTCGACCTTATAGTAATTGCTAATTAAAGATTTTTGTTGAATTATTTGACTTTTTGAAGGAGGTTTACCATGATGTGAACCTACTATACTAGCAAGATCTTCTCCAAAGCCATTCCAAACAAGTATCATCTGCCCTGCCAAGGCATGGAAAGTTTTCTCAGCAAAAGAAAGACTTTTATCAAAATCTCTAAATCCTGCCATTCTTAACTTTTCCATCAAAGAGTATTCTAAGTCTTCTGTAGAAAAATTCGTTTTGGTTGTCTGAAAATTATATGTAGCCTTACCAAGATCGTGAATTTGACATAAAAATGTAAATAATTTCTTACTATCATCTTGGTCAAAAAACCCGAGTTCTTCACTAATTCTAAATTTCTGACCTTGACTTAACCAGTTCTCCCACAACAAAGCTCCTATATCTCTGGTGTCAATCAAGTGTTGGTAAAGTGATAGCCATTTATTCGATACTTCTCCTACTTCTTTTTTTGCCCATAAATATTTGCTCATTTCCATAAATATCACCTTTACTAATATATGCAGTGGTGTAAACGTTTTCTATATTATACCACTAATTTTAATATTTATAAAATAGATTTATCTTAACTTAATAAGAAAACCTAAAAAATGTCAAAAACTAGTATTTAGGCTTACATTTTTTTATACAACTTATATATTTCTTCTTTTGTTCCTATATTTTCTGAAAATGCCGTGGCAGATCCACATGCTACGGAAAACTTTAAGATATCTTCAAAAGAAAATCCCTTTTCTATTCCATAAACAAAGCCTGCCACCATAGAATCTCCAGATCCTACAGAATCAACCAATTTCCCCTCTGGAGCTCTTATGAAATATTCTTTCCCACTTATATCAACCATATAGGCTCCAACTTTGCCCAAAGAAACCATTATATTTTTTGCTCCTAGGTCTTGGAGTTTTTTGGCATAAAACGAAATTTCTTTTTTTTCCTTAATTTCAAGGCCAAATATTTCCTCTAATTCTCTTAAATTAGGTTTTACCAGAAAAGGTCTTAAAGCCAAAGTAGCTTCCAAAGCCTTGCCACTTGCATCGACTATTATTTTAATGCTTTTTTCCTTTAATCTTTCCATAATATCTTTATAAAAGCCCACTCCTAAAGATTTAGGAATTGAACCTGATAGCAAAAGATAGGCCCCATCTTCTATTTGATCTAGCTTTTTGTATAGAGCCTCTATTTCATCTATGCTAATATCAAGACCAGGTCCATTGATTTCTGTTTCAAGACCCGCTTTTATTTTTACATTAATCCTGGTAAAGCCTTTTTGTACATGGATAAAATCAGTCCAAAGCCCTTGATCTTTTACTAAAATTCTCTCTAGTTCATCACCGGTAAAGCCTCCAACATAGCCCAATATGGCAGAGTCCAGACCGAGATTTTTAAGTAGTTTTGTAACATTTATTCCCTTTCCACCAGCTTTGATTAGCTCTTGATCCATCCTATTTGTTTGACCCAAATCTAAATAGTCAAGTCTAACAATATGGTCCAAGGCAGGATTTAAAGTTAAGGTATAAATCATTTATCCTCCTTTTTCTCTCCTACGTTCTTTATCCTATTTTATAGCTGTTTGGTAAATATTTCCTAAAAATACCTTCAAAAGTCCAATTTAGATAAAGTATCTATTATTAATAATAAAGAAAGCTTTTAAAATATTGAATTAAGCTTAATAGAATAAAATTACAACAATTAAGCTTAAATTCAATATTTACTAGCCTTCTATTGTTTTTATTTGATTTTTTCTTTATCCAATGAATCTAGGTATTCTTGTAATTTTGGTATTATTTTTGCAATAGTTCCTTCTTCAAATGGACTTTCAAGTCCTACTTCTTTCAAAGCTTCCTTGGTAGAAAGTTTTCCACTAATCTTGCATAGGTTTAAATAAGAATTCCAAGCATCTTGGTGGTTGTTAAGATCCCATACAAAATATTGAAAAGCATTTATTTGAGCTATGGTGTAATCCAAGTAATAGAAAGGATAATTATATACATGAAGTTGTCTTTGCCATCTTCCACCACTTTCTAGATATTCGTTTCCATCATAGTCAAGATGTGGTAGATATTTCTTTTCTATTTGCCTATATTTAGCTCTTCTTTCTTGTGGAGTCATATCAGGATTTTCATAGATTTCTTCTTGGAATTCATCTATACTTACCCCATATGGCAAAAATTCTATGGCATCTACAACATGGTAATAGTAGTATTTCTCAGTATCTTTTCCAAAGAAATTTTTCATCCAAGGATGAGTAAAGAATTCCATGCTCATTGAGTGAGTTTCTGCAATCTCACTGGTCATTTTGTTATTATCAGATGGAAATACATCTTTTGTCAAATAGCCTTGAAAAGCATGGCCTGCTTCATGAGTTAATACATCAACATCTCCGCTTGTTCCATTGAAGTTTGAGAAAATATATGGCATTTTTGAAACAGGCAAGTATGTCATATAGCCGCCTGGAGCTTTTCCATGTTTGGTAGTAAGATCCATCATTTCCTTTTCTACCATAGCTTTGAAAAATTCATCTGTTTGGTCTGAAAGCTCGTGATACATCTTGCTTGCTTCTTTAACCAAAATATCTTCACCGCCTATTGGCTTTGGATTTCCTGATAAGAAATTTAGACCAAGGTCATAGTATTTTAAATCTTCTACTCCTATCCTCTCTTTTTGCTCTTTATATAATTTTTGAGTAAAAGGAACAACTACATCAAGAATTTGCTTCCTGTATCTTCTCGCATCTTCTATATCCCAATCAACTCTATCCATAAGTTTATAAGCTACTTTAGTGTAAGTTTTAAAGCCAAGTTTGTTGGCAATTTTTGTACGTACTTTTATAAGTTGATCATAAATTCTATCTAGTTCTTCTACATTATCATAAAACCAGGCATTTAGGGCTTCAGATGCCTCTTTTCTTGTTTGTCTATCTTTATCTTGGGTTAAGGCAGACATTCCAGAGATATTTTTAACCTCTCCCCTAAACTCAATTCTTGCTCCTCCAGTTAATTTGTTGTATTCATTTACTAGTTTAGCCTCTTTTACCCTATCTTCCATGATAGATGGATTAAAAACATCCTTTTTAAGTTGATCTCTTGCAGTAATCATTTTGCCAAATTTGTCTTCAAATGATGGGCGATAAACCGTATTAAGCCTAATTGTTTGTAATCTGTGTTCCATTTGGTCAAAGCTTGGACTTATTTCATAAAAGGCTTGCATTTGTTTATCATAAAACTCATCTTCTGTATTTATACTATTTCTAATATAGGCAATTTCACGCATTTCATAATATTGATTAAATTTATTTTCTATTTCTTTATAAGTATCAAAGAATATATCTTCGCTTGGAGCTTTTTCCAATTTATCCAAAAGTTCATTAATCTGCTTGATTAATTCATCAAAGTCTGGTCTTTGGTATTGTAAGTCTTTAAATTTCATAAATTCACCTCTTTATATAGTTCTATCAAATTAATTATCTTATAATTCTATTAAATAACTTTTACTAATAAAATCAAGCGTTAAATTATGAAAGAATATCCTCTACAATTGGAGTCTTCGGAACTTTTTTATCAGAGAAAATAAAGGCCTTGTAGAATTTTTCCTTCCATTGATCTGTAAGCGGGCTATCGTGATAAACTATGCAAATTTCATCTGATTTTTTTATCTTCATGCCTTTTTTGGCCTTTAATTCCAAGCCAACAGCATAATTAATATTATCATCTACAGTTGCACGACCTGCTCCAAGTTCCATGGCCAAAATTCCTAGTTCCAAAGCTTTAAGCTCTTTTATATACCCTTCTTCTCGTGATAACATTATTGTTTTATATTTTGCTTGGGGAAGAAGCTTTGTGTTTTTAATTTGTTCTACCTTTCCGCCTTGGTAGCTAACCATTTGACAAAGTTTTTCAAAGGCCTTGCCATTTCTTATAACTTCTTCTAACATAGACCTTGCTTGTTTTTCATCTTTGGCTAATTTTCCTTGCATTAGCATGATTTCTCCAGCTTTTAGGCATAATTCTGTGAAATCTTCTGGTCCATGACCTTGTACAGTTTCTACAGCCTCCCTTACTTCTAGTGCATTACCTATAGTATTTCCAAGCGGTTGGTTCATATCTGAAATCATTGCTCTGGTATCCTTGCCAAGTTTTTTACCAATAGCTATCATAGCTTTGGCAAGTCTTTTTGCATCTTCTACCCTATGCATAAAGGCACCCTCTCCATATTTTACATCTAGCAAAATAGTATCAGAACCTGAAGCCAATTTTTTAGACATAATAGATGAAGCTATAAGTGGTATAGAATCAACAGTTGCCGTAACATCCCTTAGAGCATAAAGTTTTTTGTCAGCTGGAACCAAGTCTCCTGTTTGACCTATAATAGCAAGGCCAATTTCATTTACTTGCTTTTTAAATTCTTGATCTGTTAGGTCAATTCTCATTCCCTCTATTGATTCGAGCTTATCCAAAGTTCCCCCTGTATGACCAAGCCCTCTTCCTGACATCTTGGCAACTTTTAGACCACAAGCTGCAACCATGGCAGTTAGTGCTAGAGAAGTCTTATCTCCAACTCCACCTGTTGAATGCTTGTCAGCCTTAACACCTTCTATGGATGAAAGATCTATAACATCTCCGCTATCTCTCATAGCTTGAGCCAACTTAGCTGTTTCATGCTCATTCATTCCATTAAACACTATAGCCATCAAAAGGGCAGAAATTTGGTAGTCTGGTATTGTATTGTTTGTTACCCCATCTATAAAAAATTGAATTTCTTCATCTGTTAAGACTTGGTTTTCTTTTTTCTTCTCTATGATATCTACAAATCTCATTCTTTCTCTCCATATATACTAAAAATCAGTTTTTATCTTAAAAGATAAAGTGGAATTAATCTATTACTAAGTTACTACCCAATAATCCTAATTTTTTCATTAGAAAAATAAAAATGTTAATATTAAGATAATAGCTTATCCTTAAAACTAAAATCTAATATTCTATCTTTTTATCTTCTCAATTTAAGATATCTATAGCAGAACTTGTCCCAATCCTATCACAGCCTTCTTCTATAAACATAATAAGATCTTTTTCAGTTTTTATTCCACCAGCTGCCTTAATCTTTACATCTTTCCCAAGATATTTTTTAAATAATCTTATATCTTCAATTTTGGCTCCATCTGTTCCAAAGCCAGTAGATGTTTTAATATAATCTGCACCTGCATTTGTGACCGCCTTGCACATAGCTATTTTTTCCTCTTCTGTTAAATAACAAGTTTCTATAATTACTTTTAATATTTTATTTCCACAAGTCTTTTTCAAAGCTCTTATCTCATCTTCTACCATTTTGTAGTTGCCATTTTTAACCTCTGCTATATTAACTACCATGTCGATTTCATTGGCTCCATCTTCTATAGCAGAAATAACTTCTGTAAGCTTTGATTTTGTCGAATTATAACCAAGAGGGAAGCCTACTACTGTGCAAATATTGATATTCTTATAATTTTGTTTAACTCTTTTTATGTAAGTTTGAGGGATGCAAACAGAGGCTGTTTTATATGCTATAGCTTCTTCACATAATTTTTGAATATCTTCCCATTTTGCAAACGGTTTTAATTGTGTATGATCGATGTGCTTGTAAATTTCTTTTCTTTCCATTTTATTTTCCTTTCTTAAGTATGAATTCGCCTTTAATTAAGTTTGTTTTTTATCATTTGTTATATTTTTATTATATTTTATGATTATCTTGTTACTTTGTCAACAATATATCCAATTGATATTTTCATTTATATTGTATCATAGCAAATTTTTCTCTGCTATTTTCTTTATCTATACATTTTTAGACGATTTTGTTATAATAAACTTAGTTATAAGGAAAACGGTGGTAAATATGTCGAAAAAAGATCAAAGATTAAATAATCTAATTTCAATAATAAAAATAAACAATGGTGCATCTATAAAAGAACTTTCAACTAAGCTAGATGTATCTGAAATGACCATTAGAAGAGATATAAAAATCTTGGAAAGTCAAAACATCCTTGAAATTTACCATGGATCTGTTGTCTATAATCCTAACTACGACAATCCAACCATAAGCAAAAAAAACACCGACTATAGCCTATCTTCAAACTCTGTACTTATGGAAAAGGAAAAAACTTTGATAGGAAAAAAAGCCGCAGAACTTGTTGAAAATGACGATATTATTATAATAGATTCAGGTACTACTACAGAGAAACTATCTTCCAACTTAAATGAAGATATAAATTTCACATGCCTTGTGTTTTCTTCCAATAATCTTATCCATCTTCTATATAATAAAAGTATAAATCTTATATTTGCTGGTGGAAAAATGCACAGAGAGTCTGGTTTCTTTGAATCTCCAGAAGGACTTAAACTCATAGAAGGAATTAGGGCATCCAAGGTATTTTTATCGGCAGCTGGAGTACATAAGGACTTAGGATTAACATGTGCCAATTCATATGAAATAGAGGCCAAAAAGACAATAATTAAAAACTCTGTTGAAGTTATTCTCTTGGTTGACTCATCTAAATTTGATCAAGTAAAATCAGCCTATTTCTGCGACCTTGACCAAGTTGATACCATAATAACAGATAGGGGTATTAATGACGAATGGAAAAAAATCATAAAAGATAAAAACATTAAATTAATAATAGCTTAAATAAAAAGCTCTTCTATAAGTTATGATTACTTATAGAAGAGCATTTTTTATATTTTCTCTTTTTCTTTACTTAATTGGTCTGCCATTTTTTGGGAAAGACTTACTATTTCATCACAAAAGCCCAAGCTTTCCAAAAGTCTTATAGCATTTCTTGTCCTTGATGGACCTTGTTTTAATTTATAATCAAAGTATATGTCTCCATTTTCTTTGATATATTCCCTAAAGTGAATATTATTAACCTTGTCTTTAAACAAGGAAACTAATTCAATATCATGACTTGCAATCATTGCCAAAGACGACTTTTCTATTAAATAAGTTATTACACTGAAAGATGCGGCTATTCTTTCTATAGTATTGGTTCCTTTTAAAATTTCATCAATAAAATAGTATGATTTCTTATCCTCTAAATCATCAACAATTCTTTTTAGAGATTTTATCTCTGCAATAAAATATGAATCTCCATTTACTACATCATCCTTTATAGCCATAGAAGTAAAGACGCCCGCCTTTTTTAGCTTAAACTCTTCTGCAAATACAAAATTAAGGCTTTGAGCAAAAATTGCATTAATTGCTATACTCTTTACATAGGTTGATTTGCCAGACGCATTTGATCCTGTAATAATGTTTACCTTATTAAAGTCTAGATCATTGGCAACTGGATCTTTTAATAGAGGATGGCAGATATTTTTGCCTTCGATTTTATAAGTATCTATAAATATTGGTTTACTGGTAAAACTTAAGGCTAATTGATAATTTAGGGTTGAAATGGAAGCTTCTATTTGGCCGACTTCCATAAATAAAGCTAATACTTCCCTATGCTTATCTTCAACAAACTTATCAACTTGATCATAGGCTATAAATTGTAGCAAAAATACCTTCTTTAACTCTTCAAGCAAAATAAGAAAAGGATCTTCTGTGTATTCTATAGAAACCAAATTCATCCAAAAAGAAAGTTTTCCCAATTTTTTTAATATTTCTTTGATTTTATTGGAGTTTGGTAAGTCTAACTTTACAAATTTTTTGCTTCTTTTTAAGAAATTTCCTAGATAAGCTGAATTTTTAATATCAGCCAGCATATATTTTGATCTATTTTTGTAATAAGCCATATTAAATAGACCAAGAAGAGCAAAAATACTAAATAAGTAAATTCCTATTCTTTGATTTACTTGAAAGCAAATAATACTAGCTAAAAAACTTATAAGGGCCAAAAATCCCATAAGATAAATTTTCTTATCCCTGCCTTTGGTATTTGAAACTCTATTATCAACATAATAAGGTAGGGACAAACCTCTATTCTTTCCTATGTAGTAAAGGTTTAATTCAGATTTTTCTCTTTTAACCTTATCTTTTTGAAAAAAAATCTTTAGTTTTTGAAACTCTTCCAAGTCTTCATTGGCCTTATCATAATTTCTAAGCCTATAAAATAAGTAATCTTGACCTATAGAAGAATATCCTTTATTTATTTTTCTAAAGATTTTTAAAAAATCCAAATCTTGCCAAGTATAAGAATCTATATAGAAATCTTTCTTATAATACTTTCTTAATACCTCCATAGACTTAAAAAGTTCTTCTGGATCTATATCATCTATAAGCCTTGGCTCTGGAAACTTGCCCCAAGTTCTTCTTATCTTCTTTTTTATATAGGCTTTATTTGCAAGGTAGCTATAAAATGATATTAATATAAAAAGAAAAATTACAATAATAACAGCCATAAACTTTTCCTTTATAATACTACTATTCTGTCACTTCTTTAAAAAGTTCAAGCAAATTCATATCTTCTTTTAAATCAAACTTACCTGACACTAATTTATTTGAACCTCCGCCCTTAACAATAATTGATTTATCTTTTAGTTTATTAAGATAATCACGGGTCTTGTCTTCGTCAGAAATTAAAGCAAAGAAAACTTGATTATTTTCAATAGTATATATTGCTCTTTTATTTGACTTGCTATTTAAAAGCTCTTGTCCCAAGTTTCTGATATTTGCTGATGGTTCATTTTCTAGATAAGCTAACCTACCTTCTAAATTATCTATATCCTTAACCCTATATTTTAATAAGGATTCTTCTAGGTCTTTTATTTTCTTTTGGTCATTTTTATGCATCAAAACCAATTCATTTGCTCTTTCTACAACTTGATCTGAGCTAGTAGATAAAATTTTTCCAAGTTCTATAAGGTCATTGTTGGCTTTTTTCAAAAGCTTAGAAGCATTTTGACCAATCCCAACATGTACCTTGGTTCCTCTTTTGGTATTTTCAGTATTTAGAAAAACAAAAGATCCTATTTGCCCTGTAGATTCCACATGACAAGTCCCACATGGTTGCTCATCTACTCCCTCAATAGTTACTATCCTAAGCTCATCAAATTGCTTATAGAAATCATCTGGATAATCTTTACCATTTATATAGGTAAATTTAAGTTTTATATCCTCCCTTATAACTTTGTTAGCAAAATCTTCTGCCTTATCAAGCTCTTCTTTTGAAATATTTTTTTGGTTAACTTCAAACCAAAGATTTTCTGGATCTGAGCTTACTTCAGTCACATATAAGCCCTTTTTATGAAAATATCCATCCATAATATGATAAGCTGTTTGGATACTTCCAGCCAAAAATCTTGTTTCTTCATCAAGCTTCATATGGATGGGATTAGAAAGTTCTCCATTTACCTTGTGAAGAAGCTTATCCCCATCCCACTTTAATTCAATCACATCAAGACCATTGATAGTTCCTACATCATCGGGTTGACCGCCCTTTTTCCCATAAAAAACTGTATCCTTAAAAGTATAAAAGCCATCTTCGTAGTTTTCTATTTCAGTTTGACACTCATATTTGGTCAAATGATCATAATTTCTATTCATAAAATCACCTCAGATAAAAATAATAAGTACTATATTTTGTTTTAAATAGCGTACTTTAAAACAAATACCTTGTCAATTATAGACTTAACCTTGCTAAAAAAGTCTCAGATTTTTTGATAATCCAAGGCTAGAATTTTCTTATTTAAAAACTTTTAGGAAAAATTCTCCCATTAGAGAAGAAATCAAAAACGTTCCCACTATTACAAATATAGAAACTATAATTCCTTTAAGGCCAACTTTCTTAAAAGCTATCCAATCTTTGCCTACTATTACTCCAGCATAGGCTAGAATATAAGTTATAAGGGCATTAAGACTTATTAACTCTACATAATGTATTAGAACTTCTGATACTGGTGATATTGGTGAGGCTAAAAATATAGCTAGTAGGGAAGCCCATAGTACAGGTGATAAAACTTTAATATTAACTATATAGGATAAGACATATCCTAATAAACCAATAATAAGTAGCATAGAAGAACCAATTAATGAGTCCAATAAGTTTGCTTGTCCCAATAATACATTAGATATTGTAGAAAAAATCATGCCAACAAAAAGTGCTGTTATTATTCCAAGTATATTTTCTTTAAGTTTTGCCATTATTTTTCCTCTTTCTTTTTTTTATGAAATTTTCTATATAAAAATTCAGTTAAAGGAAGACCCAAAAATATTCCCAAAGGAAGAGCAATTACACTTGATATTAAATTTGAAAGACCAGCAAAAGCAGACATCTGTGCCTCAAGTTGTGGATAAGATTCAATAAGTGCTGATAAACCTGCTGTCATCATAGAAGCAGAGCCTGCTCCAACTCCCATTGAAGCTGCCAAGGGACCAATGATACCAGTAGAAATAGCAATTGATGAAATTATGCTCATCACTATAGGTCCAAGTATGGTTCCAATTATATATACAGCCATAACCCCTCTAAATTCAGGAGAATTTGCAGAGTACCTTTCTTGAATTAAGCCAACATTAGCCTCCCTACTCAAAGCATGACACATTCCAATTGATTCTCTGCCCAAACCAAGTAGCAAGGCAATAGGTAGAGAAACAATTATAGTGCCTAGGTTGCCAAAGTTTTGTAAAACTAAAGCAAGACCTGCTTCTTTTATTTCTTGGAGTCTAGATCCTGAAGATACCCCTAATTTTACTATCAATAAAGTCATTGCTATTCCTAACATATAATTTGCATTTTCATATGACTTTTCAGTAACAATTTTTGCAGGAGACATATAAAAAGCAAACATAATAAGCATTGACCAAATCAAGGGTGAAAATACTATGGCAACTTCTCCAATTTTTATTGTCTTTGTCCCAATAAATATTGATAAAATCGATATTAGCAAAACACTGATGTGTAATTTATAATCTTTTAATAAATTTTTCATACCTTCTCCATTAGTTTAGAACTTTAAAAACTGTTTCTACAAAAAGAGCTACAGCCTTATAGAAACTTGATTCATCCAAGTCAAACTTGCAATTATGGTTAGGATAAATACTGCCATCTTCGTATACCTTAGGATTGGTAAAAAAGATAAAGGTAGCTGGAACTTCTTTTCCATAGAAAGCAAAGTCTTCCCCTCCCATAGTTGGTCTTTTTAAATATAAGCTTTGGCCTGGGAAAAGATTTTCTGCAATAGCCTTTACTCTTTCTGTAAATTCTGGATCATTGTCTACTACAGGATAATATCTTTTGTAAGTAACTTTTGCTTTTGCACCATGAGCTAAAGCTATAGCCTCTGAAACCTCGCTTATTCTTTTTTCGATAATATCCCTAACATCTTCATTTAAACTTCTAGCCGTTCCTAGCATATGAACCTTATCAGGAATTATATTTTGACTTGATCCTCCTTCTATTTTGCAAACAGATATTACTCCATTTTCAACAGGAGATATATCCCTTGATATGATTGTTTGTAAAGAACTTATAATTTCTGCAGCAACAACAATCGGATCAATAGCTTCGTTTGGGCTTGCACCATGACCGCTTTTGCCCAAAACATCAATCTCAAAAGTATCCATAGCAGCCATCATTTCATTTTTTTTAAAGCCAAAAGTACCAATTTTTTCATCGGCAAGTCTTCCACCATGCATGCCCACTACAAAGTCTACATCTGGATTTTTTAAAGCACCTTGATCTATCATTGGTTTTGCCCCGCCTGGTATTTCTTCTCCTGGTTGAAAAATAAATTTAACGTAGCCCTTGAATTTATCTGAATTTTCCTTGACAATTTTTGCCGCAGTTAAGGCTATTGCGGTATGAGAGTCATGACCACAAGCATGCATCTTACCTGGATGGGTAGAAGCATAATGCGCCCCTGTTTGTTCTAAAACTGGAAGAGCATCCATATCAGCTCTTATAGCTAAACACTTACCCTCTCCATTTCCCTTTATTGTTGCAACTATACCATTACCGTTTATGTATTCTTCATAGGATATTCCAAATTCCTCCAATTTTTCCTTTACATAGCTAGATGTTTTTGGCAAATCTAATTCCAATTCTGGTATCATATGCAAATCTCTTCTCATTTTGACACATAGGTCTTGATTTTCTTTGGCTAGACTAATAGAATCCATATACTCTCCTTATATTTTTTTCTAATCTATTATAGCTTGGGCTAATATTCTCCTATTTTAAGGATCATTTTTATAGAAAAAATCGTTTTACATCTCTATCAAATATGATATTAGTAAACAATTATCCATATACCCCTTATATTTTCTACCCTAAATTATAAGAAAAAAACCTCCTTACTGCTGTTGCCAGTAAAGAGGTAATTAATCAATGTTATTCTACTTTTATCAAATATTTTATTTCAGTTTTGGAATCTCCATCATAACCTGTGAAGGATTTAGGGTAAGTATTATCCATTTTTACAAGTTCATCTTTTACTTTTAATAAAACATCTACTTTATCCAAACTCTCTCCTGCTTTTTGGTCCATTTTATCTATGCCTTGGCTCATATATTGACCCATGCCTTCAGATAAGTTGTGACTACCTTCTGAAAGTTTCTTGTTAGCTTCTGAAAGTTCTGGCATATTTGAATTAAGAGTGTTAAGGCCTTTTGACAAGTCATTTGAGCCTAAAAGGAGTTTTTGGCTTCCTTTCTTGTACAAGTCATTTATTCCTCTATCAAATAAATTTATTCCTTTATTTAAATTAGAAAAACCTGTTTGTAGGTTTGCTATCCCATTATTTAGTTCATCATACTTATCCCTTAGCAAAATAGAAGCTTGATTTAACTTACTTGTTGCATTTAATAAGCTTCCAACTTGATCTTTAGATCCTAAAAGCATTTGTCTGATATTAGCTGATTCTTGGTTTAGTTTTTCACTACCAGCAGAAAGTTTTTGGGACCCATCTTCCATTGACTTGTAGCCTTCCATAAGTTTTGCTTGGTTTTCATAAAAGCTATCAGATCCACTTTTAACTTCTTTTGATGATTCTTCTAGACTTCCAAGTCCGCCAGCTAATTTTCCCATAGATTGGTCAAATTCTCCCATTTTGCTAGAAAATTCTCTTGTCTTTGAATTTATGCTATCTAAGCCTTGACCAAAGCTTATTAAACCCTTATTTAAATCTGACAAACCACTTGCTAAAGTATTGGCCTTACTTACAAACGTAGCACTTTTATTATTTAATTGATCGGATGAGTCTTTTATTTTTTGGGCTGCATTTTGTTCATTTGCCAAAGCATTTGAAAGACTATCTAGGGCTTGTGCCATTTTAGGATTATTAACTATCTCAGGATCTTGTGAAAGAGTAGCTATTAGTGAGCCTGCTTGATCTAAATTGTTAGCTACACTTGTACTATCTTGTACATAAGTTTGGCCTTGATTACTTAGACCATTTGCAAATTCTTGGGATGAATCTGCAAGTATTTGAGATTTTCCCAAAATTTGTTTTAAAGATTTATCTAAATCATCAACTCCAGCACTTAATTTTAGGCTTGATTGATTTAAGTTTCCACTAGCTTCTTTGATGGTTTTAGTATTTTTGGAAACTTCCCCTATACCAGCATTAATTTTCCCATAAGATTCATTTAGCACTTTAGTTTTGCTATTTAATTCTGTAAATTTATCGTTGGCACTTGTTAGGCCATCACTTAAGGATTTTGCGCCGAAACTTAAGGATGAGGTAGCCTCACTAAGCTTGCCTATTTTATCAGAATCATTTAATTCTCCTGCTAGGCCTTCGATTTTTTGAGCATAAGTTCCCATATTTTGTGCATATTCTTCTAGACCTTGCCTATAGGTCATTGAACCTTGGTTTAGGCTTTTTAAGCCAAGAGAAAAATCGCTAGAACCTTTAGCAAGACTTCCACTAGCTTTAGCAGATTTTCCCAAGTTCTCGTCTACCTCTCTTATTCCACTATTTAAAATATCAGCCCCTTTGGCAAGTTTATCAGTTCCTTGGACCAAAGTATCAATTCCCTTGGCAAATTGATCTTGACCTTGGGCAAGTTTATTTGTCGCATCTACTAGTTTATCCCCATTAGTTTTTAAATCTTTTATGCCGTTTTTTAAATCTTCTATAGAATTTGCCTTGTTCAATTCTTTGCTTTCAAGGCTAAGATTTGTAAAGCCTATCATCAAAGCTTGTTGATCAAAGTCTTTCACATCCATTTCTATACTTAGACCATCTTTTAGATATTTATCAATATCCAAATCTGAGGCAAAATCTGTTGAGTTTAAATCAGCTTGCAAGCTTTCTTTCATACCAGGTGCTAAGAGAGCGTTAAGTATTAGTTTTGAACCATCTTTTGAAACTTCTCCAGAAGAATATTTTAAGTTTTTTATTGTCGAATCTTCAGCTATAAAGGCTATATCTGCAAGATAGGGTCTATAAATCCTTCTATTTACACCATCAATATTTACATCTTTAAATTCCTTATTTTCAAGGTCTATATTTAATATAAGATGACCAGATTTTCCTTTTAAATCCTTATATAAAATTTTTCCCCCATCTAAGCTTGCAGTAAGTTTAACATTTACAGGAAGGTCTTTGTCAGTTTTTCCTTGATAATAAAGGTCGTTTTTGTTCATTTTCCAACTAACTTTATTGCCGTTTTTGTTTGGCTTAGCTGTTGACTTTAGGTTTTCTAGGTCTTTTAAGTTGTTTGTTTCCGAAAAATCTATCAAGTTATCTGCCGCTTGCCAAACACTTACAGTCTTTTCTTTATCTATTTTGTTATTTTCCATAGTTGAAAAAACAAACTCATCTCTTTTATCATTATCGCTCTTTGCCATAGATAGGCTAGGTGATAGTGTGCTAATAGCCAGCCCAAGAGCTACAACTTTGCCTACATTTTTTTTATTCATAAATAAGCTCCTCATTTTTTCTATTTTCTTTTCTATCTATTTCTTTTAAACCTCTGGTTGTTTTTATAATCAAAGGAGATGCAAAATATATAATGGATGGCAAGATAAAGAGGATAACGACCATTGAGAACAAGGCTCCTCTTGCTAGCATATGGCCAAATACACTTACCAATTCCATTTTAGAATAAAAGCCAACACCCATGGTTGCTACTATAAAGGTTAAGGCTGAACTTATAATAGAAGGTGATGTCTCTCTAACAGCGGTTTCTATAGCCTCTTTTCTACCTCTTCCCTTTTTGATTTCTTCTATCCACCTGCTTGTTTCAAGAATTGAATAATCAATTGTTGAACCAAGTTGAATAGTTCCAATTATAATTGATGCTACAAATGGTATGGTTTGATTCATATAAAATGGAACAGCCATGTTCATTTGTATGGCAAGTTCTATTGCTAAAATCAAAAATATTGGCAAAGTTACTGATTTTAGTGTAATAAATAGGATTAAGAATACTACTGTAATTGATAGCAAGTTTACATTTTTAAAATCCTTATCTGCAATCTTTGTCAAATCATCAGTAAGTTCAGCTTCTCCAGTAACATAGGATTTAGGGTCATATTTTTTAACAACATCCTTTATCTCTTGGATTTGTTTGTGAACATCTACAGATGCAACCTTGTAGGCTGATTGAAGCATAAGCATTTGGTAGCCATTTTTTTCAAAATTTTCTATCAAATCATCCGGCATTACTTGATCTGGTATCATAGATCCCTTGATTTGCCCCTTGGACAAAACTGAATTTATACCCTTAATATGCTTTAAATCATCGTTTATTTTCTTTAGCTCATTTGCTTTTATACCTTCATTAATTATTACAAAATGAGTTGATTGCATGCCATAATCATCTTTTAACTTTTCCAAGGCTACTATTGATTTTAAATCCCTTGGCAAGGACCTATCAAGGTTGTAGTAAACCTCATAATTTCTTGCCCCATAAACAGCTGGCACTAGCAAAACAAAGCCTAGTAGCAAAAATGCCAAATGGTGTTTGGCTATTAATTTTGATGTATTTGTTAGCTTTGGTGCTAAAGCCTTGTGTTGATATTTATGGATTGCTTTATCAAAAGTCAATATAAAGGAAGGAAGGACTGTTACACATGTTATTAGGCCAAAGATAACTCCCTTTACCATAACAAGTCCAATATCTTTACCTAAAGTCAATCTCATAACAACAAGAGCAAAAAAACCTGCCACAGTAGTTAGGGAAGAACCCGAAATAGCGCTTATAGTTTTATCTATTGCTATAGCCATGCCATCTTCATTGTTTTCAGAATTTTCTCTTTCTTCTTCATACCTATGATAGAGAAAGATTGAATAATCCATAGTTACTGCCAATTGCAATACAGCTGCTAAAGCCTTTGTAATATAAGAAATTTCTCCAAAAATAAAATTTGTTCCCATGTTATAAATAATTGCATATCCAATATTTATCATAAAAAATATAGGAATTAAACTTGATTTGGTTAACAAAGATAAAACTACAAGGCTTAGAACTACAGCTATAGCTGTATAGATTGGTGTTTCCTTATCAGTTAAATCTTTTGTATCTTTTACCACAGGAGAAATACCAGTTAAATATCCATCATCTTTGACAATATTTCTGATAGAAGCTACTGCTTCTTGGGTGGTTAAAGATGCAGAAGAATTGTCAAACTTTACAAAAAGTAGAGTAGAATTTTTCCTATAAAAAGCATCGTTTAATTCATCAGGAAGTACATCATTAGGAATCATAGATGAGATAAGGCTATTTCTTGATACTACACTTGATACTCCCTCTACCTTATCGATTTCTTTCTCAATTTTTTCTACTTGTGCATCATTTTTATTTTCCAAAATAAGCATGGAGGTTGCCGCATTTTTAAATTCATCCTCCAAGATTTTTTGCCCCTTAGTTGATTCTATATCCTGAGGTAGATAGGATAAGATATCATAATTGACCTTGCTATTTAAAAAGCCGAATACAGCTGGCAAGAGCAAAATAGTCGAAATTACTAAAATAATTCGACTTCTTTTAGTTATAAATTTGCCTAGTTTCATATGTCACCTCGTTTTTCTTATAAATTCTGACTAACAGTCACTTCTAAACTATAGTATTATTATAAGTATAAATGACCAAAAGTCAATATTTTTCTTTAAATAAATTAAGGCATAAGTATAAATCTTAAAATTTCAAGCCTTATCATTTGTAAATTTTATATTAAGTGCTATATTATATATAAGCGGGAGTTTGACAGTTGAAAACAAAAAAATCTTCTGTAAGTATTGAAATTCCTCTATTTTTTTGTCAAGTTTTTTAATATATTTTGTGGTATTGTTCGGTATTGCATGGTATAATTATATTAGGAGGACTTTATGAGACTTAATATTGTTAAATCTAAGAATGCTGAACAACTTTATATTATTAAATCTATTAGAAAGGATGGTAAGTCTACTACTAGAATTATGAAAAAGCTTGGCACTATGGCTTCTCTTTTGCCTAAGTTTGATTATGATAGGGATAGGGTTATTGCTTGGGCTAAGAATGAGGCTAGTAATCTTACTGCTTTGGAGAATGAGGGTAAGGTTTCTGTGGATGTTTCTTTTAATGAGTTGAATCAATTGGATATGGGTCATAGACTTTGTTTTAATATTGGCTATCTTTTTGTTGATTTTTTGTTTTATGAACTTGGCTTGGATATGATATGTAATGATATTTCTAAGATATATAAGTTTGAATATAGTTTGTCTGATGTTCTTAGGATGTTAGTAGCTACTCGTATTATCGAACCTTCTTCTAAGTTGTCTTCTTATGATTATGCTTTTAATTTTTTGGAAGAACCTTCTTTTGAATTGCAACATGTTTATAGGTCTCTTGATATTATTTCTAAGCATTCTGATGAAATTCAAGCTTTGGTTTATGCTAATAGTGATGGTTTGATTGATAGAAATAAAGAGGTTCTTTTTTATGATTGCACTAATTATTTTTTTGAAATT
>JAQYEZ010000015.1 GCA_028723425.1 Peptoniphilaceae bacterium
TTCAAAATACTCATTCATAGTCAAATCCACCTTTTTCATTTTCAATTACCTCCTAAGAGATAATTTTACAATATTTTTAATTGAATTACTGACAAATTTATTTGTGTTTCTACTATGACAATATCACTTGCGTTCTACACGCTTAGGTTATGGGATGAAAATATTATTGACATATCAAATTCTTCTTTTAATGATTTCAGCAGTTTTCTAAGCTTTATTACAGAATTATAATCTAAACCATTGGTTGGCTCATCCAAAATTAATAATTTGGGATATATCATTACAGCAAGCCCAATAGCAAGTCTTTTTTTCATACCAGTAGAATAGGTTGAAACCTTATTTTTTAATTTATCTTTTATATCAATAAAATCTTTGGCTAGATTTTCAATCTGGCTTGGAGTTTTGTAGATTTTTTTTATAAATTCTATATTTTCATTTCCTGAAAGATTGTAAAAAAGGCCTGGCGATTCTATTTGACAAGCTATCTTATTTAAGGCTTTTTGTCTTTCTTTTACTAGATCATGACCACAAATAGTAATTGTTCCTTCATCAGGGAAAATAAAATTTGTTATGCATTTTAGAGTTGTAGATTTTCCTGCTCCATTTGGTCCAACAAAACTAACAATTTC
Source organism: Peptoniphilaceae bacterium (assembly GCA_028723425.1). GTDB lineage: Bacteria > Bacillota > Clostridia > Tissierellales > Peptoniphilaceae > Anaerococcus. Next base: position 630 of record JAQYEZ010000015.1, read on the forward strand.
TTTTTCGCTAACATTCATATCAATATTTTTAAGTATTTGTTTTCCAGCAAATGACTTGTTTAAATTTTTAACTTCTAAAATCATGATGATCCTCCAAAAATTCGTATTTACTAATACTCACATTTATAAGCCAATAAATAATCAGTATGAAAATACATATTAAAGCTATTCCATAGATAAAGGCAAAATTATTATCACCAAAGTAAAACTTTTCATAGAACAAAGTAAAAAATGGATTAATATATGCTAGAAATCCAACATTTACTTCTCTAAAAGAAATATACATTGAAGACAATATAAATAGACCAATGATAATTCCAGATTTTTGATAGTCTTTTAATTTTATATTAGCCAAAGTAAATAAACATCCTACCACCAACAAGCATAAGCCAAATATAAGTAACTTAATTAATATTACACCAACAATATTTCCTGCTAAGATTTCATTTGATTTATTAGCTAAAAATAAGCTTTTACAAGCATAGGCTAAGCCCCCATTTTTAAAGTCACCTTTTCTGTAATTTATAATGAATATGGCGCTTATATTTATGATTAAGATTACCATTACCATTAAATACTTAAAGCAAATCTCTTTTGCTAAAATTTCTTTTCGCTTATTTTTACCGAAGTATAAGAGTTGATAATAGCCTTCTCTTATTCCACTATAAAAATTATCTATAAAAAATAATGAATATATGAAAAATAGGATACCAATATATAAATCTGACAAGAACAAATTTACTCTTCTTAAGGGCGATTTATTATAATTGTTTATAATAACATTTTTGCCTTTTTCGATTGCATCTTTAGTAAATTCACTATTTATCCTCGTTTCATTATATGTTTTGCCATATATATAAAACATTTGCTCATCAATCACCTTGTCCTTATAAGCATCAATTAAGATAGTCTCCAATTTATTCAAACTTTCGATATATTTCTTATTTTCAAGTGCTAGAGGATCTTTAGATGTAATAGATTTTTCTAAAATTGATTTTAAGCTAGGATATAGACCATCCATCTGTTCATAATAAGCTAATTTTTTCTCAATTTCTGGCTTTTTATTATCATTAGCTAGCTTTAAATCTAATTGTAAAGATATCATTTCCCCATGAATGCGATAGTACAAATTATTAATATTATCAAACTGGTCTTGTGTAAAACTATTATTTAAAGAGTTTGTAAATATTTGAAATACTACAGAAAGCAAAATCAAAAATATCAACAAGACCCTATTTTTTTATTGCCAAAAAATAATTTTATTCTTAATTTTGTCATCCTATATCCTTCTTATCGTATTTTATAGTTCCGTATACATTAACAACTAAAATAAATATAAAGCTAACTAGTAAGAAGTATAAAAAGCTTGTTGTATTGCCGCCTGTAAAAACTCTTGCTAGCTTTAACTGTCCTATAATAATATAATAGCAGCCATAAAATTTATATATTAACTGAGATATTATAACTATGCCTATAACAAGGAAAGAGCTAAAAATAGAAGATGTAATAGCATCCTTTGCTAGGCTTGAAATTAACTGCACTATACTAAGAATTATCAAAATAGTTATTAGTAGATATATTACTTCAAGACTTATATATTTGCCGTACCTTATAAAGGTAAAATCCTTTGGATTTATTGTTTTAACAATTCCATCCAAACCAAAATCTGTCTGTACTATGCCCAAGTAAGAAGACCCAAATTTTTTGATTTGATATTCATAATCTATACTCTTGTTAAAAAATGAATTCATATAATTGCTACTAATCAAAACAGGAGTATCCATCCTATTAAATCTAGACCTTATGCCTGTAAGCAAAAATACTATCAGAACTGAAATTGAAATACATATTACTATCTTTAGAAAATTTGATATCAGTTTTAATACATAATATTTTCTCCTATTAATCTTTGAATGAAAAAGAATCTTTAGTATTCCTTGCGACTGATCTTCAATGATTGACTTAGCTGCAAAAACCAAAGTTAAAATGAGAGCAAGGATAGCAAAAACATTGTTAAACAAAAACTCTAAGAATGGGATAGTTCCTCTATTTTTATAATTAATGGAAACAACATCATTTTTATATATTCTATACTTATAATCTGTTGCTATTTTAGCATAGCCAAGGTTATTCTTTTCTCCAATTCTTAAATTCTTTGGTAATACTAAATCCATTTCTCTTTCATAACCCAAATCTTTAACTATATCTTTAGCATAATTTCTATATTCGTTTTTCTTTTCTGCTATTAATTGCGTATACATTTCATGAATAAATATTATTGTTTCAATTTTATTTAAGTTATGGTAATCTCTATCTTCTAAATATTTAATAGCTTTTGGATACATTCTATTTTGGAATTTTATTGATTTTACTAAATCCTTGTTTAACATATCTTTGCTATCGCTTTGTAAAATTAGCTTATTACTCTTTAAAACCGATTCATAATCTATACCAGGGGAATTATTGATATGATTATAATCATAATCTGTATAATTTCTGTATTGAAAATCACTAATTATAAAATTCACTACTGTTAGCAGAAGAATAACAAATAATATCAATCTTTTTGATTGTTTCATTTCCTTATTTATAAATTCAAAATATTCTCTCATAAAATCCCTCTCAGGTATAAAAGTCAACCTAAAATGGTCCACTTATAGTAAAATAGTACCTAACATTTTTGTTGAAAATCTCATAATAATACAGTAAAATAGTACATTTTTATAATTTAAAATTTTTAAATAGACTTAGATTTTTATTTTTCTTTTTACTAACTCAAAGTTTTCTCTTATCGGCATACTTCCATCCACTATTAATAAGGGACATGCAAGTTTTTTTTGCCAGGCATCATGTTTTTCTTTACTTGTCATATTTATCCCTCATTGGTCATAGGAGAAAGCCCGCTTTATAAATTTTGCATGGATATCATACATATCCCCACCTATATCAATTCTTGAACCAAACTTTTTTCTTTCTCTTGTCTTTAATCTTTCTAGTCTAATTTTAGCATCGGTATTTATGCGAATTGCCAATGTAAATAGAGGAATTAATTCATCGCCCCAATCAACAAGTGAGCCAGAAATCACTACTTTATCATAACGTTCTATATCCTATTTTATTAGCTTAATTCTAGTAGAAATATTACGCTTTTTTGTATATGGTGGATTAGTTACTTCCCAAAAATAATCATCAATATCCATAAAAAAACATCCTAGTTCTTCACTTATATATCTTCCTAGTGTAGAAGTTCCTGAACCTGAAGCACCAAATATATGAATAACTTGTTTCATAACCTAACTCCATTTATCGATTTTTTTATACTATAGCATTTACTAATTATGTAATAATCTTTTAAAATACTATCAACCCAAGTTTTTAGTAAATGGATTGATAGTAAAATCTCTAATTGCCTATAAGGCTTTTAACCATTCTTTTATTTCATGAATATCTGTTCTTCCATCAAAGATATCTCCACCCTTTATTTCTGTTTTGTAGTCAATGGCTTTTTCTATGGCAAAGACGGCCTCTCCTAAATCAGACATGGCACTTGTTCCAAAGACTACCAATTCTTTTTCTGAAAAATCATAGTTTTCTAGAAAAGTTAGGACTACCTTTGGTACTGTATACCACCAAATTGGAAATCCTAAAAATATTCTCTCATAGCCATCTATGGAAGTTATCAACTCTTTTACTTGAGGATGGGCATCCAAATCTCCCATTTCTTTGGTAACACGGCTTTCTGGGTCATGCCAGTTTAAATCTTCTTTGGTGTATTCTTCTTTTTCTTTTATTTCAAATAGATCTGCTCCTGTGTTCTCTGCTATTAGTTTTCCAATTCTTTCTGTATTTCCTGACTTGGAAAAATATAATACTAAATCTTTTGTCATGTTAACTCCTTTAATTTTTGTGTATTTTGTAATATTTATACCCACTTATATTGCTTTGCTATTATTTTATCAATTTTTGCGAAGGCATTTCTCTATATAGGGCATTTATTTAATAAGTATAGTTTATGATAAAATCGAGTAGGAGGTAAATGATTAATTCATCTACCGACCTCTCACACCACCGTACGTACGGTTCCGTATACGGCGGTTCTACAGTTTAATTTGAACTTTATTGTAATAGCTGACTAGGGATATGTAGCCCCTTTCAGCT
>JAQYEZ010000016.1 GCA_028723425.1 Peptoniphilaceae bacterium
ACTTGTTTAGCAGCCTTATCCTACGTAACTGCCTTATGTGATTTCTGTTCGTCAGACCAAGAGTTTGCCTAGGGCTTCCTTCAGATTCCACCTCACGATGGACACCCTTGCCTTTAGCTATGTGTTTCCCACTACCGGGTACACTTAGGACTTTCACCTTTTAGAATATGCTCATGCCGAGCGCACTAAATAAAATACACCCTATCCTAACTATAATTAGAATTAGGTGTATTTTTTATTACTTATAAAGGTTTTAATTATCAAAATTTAACAAGTCTATCTATCTATCTATGCAATGCACGAAAGTATTGCACTTCCAAATGTGCCTATAGCTGTAAGCACACTCATTGAACCTAAAGTGCTTATAGTGGCAAATCCTATACTAGCTATGCATTTCTTTTCTTTTTTTGTAAGAGCTCTTCTATACTTGGCTCTATTTTCAGGGCAATATTGTTTTAATCCAGCGGCACATAAATCCTCCAATGAGCCTCTGTCACCTACAGGATCTTCAATAATTATATCTGATATTTCCAGTTTATTTGCATCATTATCTGTTGCTGCAAATGCATTAGAAATTCCACTAAATACAAAACATAAAGCCATTAAAAACGCAATTATTTTTTTCATAGTTTGCTCTCCTTATTTTTTACTATCCAATCTTTAAATATTTCTCCATCTTTTATATTGTCTTTTGTGAATTTTTCAAAAGACCCATCTTTTTTTACCAATATAAGTTCTGGAACTCTTTCTATTTCATATTTGTCTAATATATTTTGATAATCTTTTGTTTCTCTATACTTATCGGTATCAAAATATTTAATAGAGATATCGTTTTCTAAAGCAACACTTGTAATAACCTTGACAAATAAACGACATGCTGGACAAGTTTTTCTTCCTATATATACAAAGCCTTCCAAACTCTTATCTTCATTTAACATATCCTTGTCCGTGATTTTTTCATAGTTTGAAACACTTGCTTCATAGTTTCTAATTTCTTCTTCTTTTTCATTTTTCTCGCTAATTTTAGTGCTAATAATAGCAAAAGCTAATACAAAGACTACTGAAAGTAGGATAATTATATTTCTCTTTTTCATAAATCACTCCTAATTAAGATACCTTTTAATTACATCCTTATATACTTTCAAGCATCAGCTGAAACACTATAATTATCTGCATTAATAATTATATCTTTGGGGTTATTGGCACTTCCTATTACTGGTGACTTTATGTTCGTTGATATTAATAATAAAATCGACAGTATTATACTTAATTTAATTTTCATACGGTTCCCTCCTTTGATTTTTCTTAACAAAATTATATTCTTTATGTTATGATTAAAACAACGGCATATATGGTACATTTTGGAGAAATTTATGGAAAAAGAAAAATTATTATTTCTAGGGGAGAAAATTAAGAAAGCAAGAAAGAGCAAACGTTTAAGTCAACTTAATTTATCTATAGCTGCTGATATGGACAGAAAAACTATTTATCGTATCGAAAAGGGATTAAATGAGCCTTCACTAGCTTCACTCTATAAAATATCAAAGGCTTTAAATCACGACTTTATCAATGAATATATAGGTATAAGCCTTGAAGACTATAATAAATTTCATAAAACTTTCGAAAAAACAATATATAAACTTGAATGTAAAAGAAATATTTGTAAGGAAATACAAAGCTTTTCTGAAATCTACGAAAACACAAATATAGAATATATAAAAGATTCTTGCAAGCAAGTTTTGTTATTTTTAAAGTCCTTGGACAATAATTTAGAAGAAATAGAAAAAAGAAATCTATTAATAAAATCTCTAAATGTATTTGACAAAAAAAGTAAAAATATAAATAAAAATAATTATTCAGATTTTGAACTTAGAATACTTATGCATATAGCTATGACTTATATTAATATAGATAATAAAAAATATCTCAAGCTGCTTAAGTTTGTCTATGAAAATACTAAAAAGGATAATTCCTTATACCCTATAATATGTATCAATCTAGCAAATGCTTATATAATAATTGAAAATTATAAGCCTTGTTTAGAAATAATTGACAACGCAATTTCTTATTATTTAGATAAAACAGAAATACCTAATCCTATAGTCTATTTTACAAGATCTGTCTATAAAAGACTTAATAATATGGCATATGAAGAGGATTATGAAAAAGCAATTTTAATAGCGAGCTTATCGGAAAACAAAGAATTAATAAAAAATTTTAACCATGCTAAAAAAGCTTATGATGATTGGATAGGGACTAAATAGTAGTAAAAACTAAAACAGTTTTTATTTTATTATATCGATTAGCATCAATGCAGCAGGGGCTGTTGGCAATATTATGAAATTATTGTTAAGCCCCCTATTTCATTATCAATTTCAAATTTCCTTATTTTTAATTTATAACTAAACTTACAAACTAGTAAAAGGCTTTATTGTTATTACTCTATCAAAATATCTTTCTTCTCTTATATTGTGGTCAATCACTATCAAAGTTCCTTTATAGTTTTTTAAATAAGTATAAATGCTTGCTAGACTTTCCTTGTCAATATTTCTAAATGGTTCATCTAAAAATAAAAAAGGTGATTCTTTATATAAGGCTCTTGCAAGTAGTATTTTTTGCTTTTGACCACCAGAAAGATTGCCTTGATTTTCTGAAATTTCTACATCATCTTTTAAGTCGTTTAAATGTAACAAATCTTTTAAACTGTTATATTTGATTTTATCATAATCATTTAATAATATGATATTATTTTTTAAGCTATCATTGAAAAGCTCTGTATCTTGAGACATATAAGATAAATTTTTCCAATATGAATTTTCATTTAATTTTTTTAAATCATAAATCCCATTTATTATAATTTGTCCATCATATTGCCTATGTAGCTTCAATATAGTTTTAAGCAGTGTAGATTTTCCAGTCCCATTCTCGCCTTTAATTAGGACTTTTTCATTATTTTTAATTTCAAAATTTATTGGACTATTTAATACTCTTTCTCCATATCTTAGGCTTAGATTTTTAAATCTAATAGATGAAAGTTCTTTACAGCTTATATTGCCATCATCATTTTTATTTTCCAACATATTTTCAATTCTTTCTCTAACTTTCTTGGTTTTTGCAAACTTAGAAATAACCCTAGAAAAAGTATAAATAGGCAAAGTTATAGCACTAGATGATACTACTAGCCCCAAAAGAGCAGATAGCTCAAGCCTATGATTTATTATCAATTCCATTCCTACTGTATAAAGCCCAACCTCTATCAGAGTTGCCGAAAACTGATTGATTACTTCTGTCTTATCCTCATTGTATTGTAAGTAAAAAGCCATATTTGCGCTAGTTTCAGATAAGCAATTAAAGTCTTTTAAAAATTTATTTGTAAGTCCATAAGTCTTAATAGCAAAAATATTTTGATTTATTTCAATAATCTTTTTTGTAAACTTTGCAATCATCTTGTTCAAGTCATCTTGTTTATCTGAAAGAGATCTAATTATCACTCTTTGTATGTATAAAGTAGTATAGAGACAATCAAAAGATAAATTAAAAGTTCAATACTTATGCTGTATATAAGAAAAGCTGCCGATAAAAAAGATACCACAAGATAAATTATTTGAATCAAACCTTGAACATAATTATCGGTTATTGTAGAAATATCTGTAGCAAAAATATTTATAAGTTCAGATTTCTTTTCATACCACATTGAACTGTTATTAAAAATGGTATTTTTAATTAAATTTCTATTTAGATAATCTTTACTTTTTACCATAAATATATCAAGATATTTTTCAGAAAAAAGATTTGAACATAAATAATAAAGCAAATATAGCAAATTTAGTATCAATATTTTCTGAAAACTAAAGGGGATTTTCCCTTTAGCCATATCCATATTTACAATGATAAGCCTTGACATTATTGGTCTATTTAATGCAAATAAAAATAAAAAAATAAAACCTAAGGCAAATTCTTTTTTATTGTTCTTTATTAATCTTTTTAACATTTTATAACCTGTAACATTTCCTAAAAAATTCTTTTATTTCTCTTTTTCATTTATTTTTACTTATAGCTGATTATATTTTAAACTCTTTAATAAATAAAAACAACGGCATATATGGTACATTTTAGAAAAATAAACTTGTTAACGTAATTAAAAAATTAACTTATATAAGATTAAAGGGACCAAAACAAAAGCTTTGAATCAGTCCCTATTTTTTATTTATTATTTACTTTTTCTACAAGAACCTTTATAAGGATTACCAAAATTATACAAGAAATTGTAGATCCTAGATATAAATCCATCCTTAGTAAGATCCTATATATAATAAAACCAAGTAGCCATATTAATAGATTTTTGGTGTGAATAGATTCTTTTACGCTTTCTTTTTTTAGTATGAAATAGTCTGCTATTTGAACTGCTATCATAGGAGCAAAGACAGATCCTATTAGATATAAAAAGTCTGTTATATCATCCATTGGAAATAGTACTGCTCCTAGTGTTCCTATGATTGTAACTACTATAGCTACGTTTTTTCCTATTAATTTTTTGGAAAGAGATTCTGATGATATTCCAGCAGAATAAGCATCAAGAAAGGTTGTTGTTACTGTTGATAGGATTATTATGAGCATAGCTGTTATACCAAGTCCTGATTTTACCATGATTAGGGCAATGTCTGTTTCTTTTGTCAAAAGCGCCATTCCTACTCCTATCATGTACATCCAAATTGATACAAGACTATAAACTACTGTAGATGTTAAAGATGCTCCTTTTTTATCTTTTGCATCTCTTGTATAATCAGAAATTAAGGGAAGCCAAGATAAGGGCATGGCAACAGCAAGTTCTATAGCACTTCCAAAACTCATTGCATCTGCCATTGCTTTAGTGTTAAAATCTAGACCCTTAAATATCTTTACTGATAAGACTAGGGTCAATAGAAATAATAAACTCATTGATACAGTATTTAATTTTCCTAAGTCCTCTATTCCTATTTTTAGCCAAACTAGAATTAGACAACCTATTACTATAGCCCAAAGAATATGACTTGTTGCAAAAACATGAGAGGTTGATATGGCTCCATCATAAATCATGATTGCTGTCCAACCCACAAGCTGGAGAACGTTTAATAGGGCAAAGACCATGCCGCCTTTTTCTCCAAAGTTCATTTTTACTGTTTCCATTGCTGATTTTTCTGTATTTGCTCCTATAAGTCCAGCAAGATATAGCAAAATTCCTCCTATTATGTGACCTATTATTATTGCCAACAAGGCATTTTTAAATCCCATTGATGCAAAATAAGTTCCTGTTATGATTTCTGCTATAGAAACTCCTGCTCCAAACCAAATTAAGCCGTTTTCAAAGTTTGTTGTTTTTTTCATGCTAGCTCCTTATAGGAAGCTTTTATGTCAAAGGCATGATTCATAGGTCCTTGTCCCTTTCCTAAATCAATTCCGTCTGCTAGGGCTTTTGACAAGTAATCTTTGGCCATTTTTACAGATTTTTCCATATCAAAACCCTTGGCAAGATTACTTGCTATAGCTGATGATAAGGTACAGCCTGTTCCATGAGTGTTGTTTGTGTTTATTCTTTTTCCATAAAACCAAGAGCCCCTACCATCAGAGTACAAATAGTCGTTGGCATCATTTATCAGATGTCCACCTTTGATGAGGGTAGCAGATCCATATTTTTTTGAAATTTCTTGGGCAGCTTTTTCCATATCTTCTGTTGTTTTTATGGATTTTTCAATAATTATCTCTGCTTCAGGTATATTGGGTGTTAGGATATCAGCAAGGGGAAAAAGTTTATTTTTTAAGCTTTCTATGGCATCATCTTGTAATAGTTTTGCTCCACTTGTTGCTACCATAACAGGATCTACGACTATATTTTTTGCTTTATAGTAGATGATTTTTTTTGCTATAACCTCTATTAGCTTTTTGGATGAAACCATGCCGATTTTAACAGCATCTGGAAAAATATCGGTGAACACTGCATCTAGTTCTTCTTCTAAAAATTCAGGACTTGCTTCTAAGATATCAAAAACACCGGTAGTATTTTGTGCAGTTAAAGCTGTAATGGCACTTGTAGCAAAAACCCCATTTAATGTCATAGTTTTAATGTCTGCTTGTATACCAGCGCCTCCACTAGAATCAGATCCAGCGATTGTCAATGCTTTTCTTATTTCTTTCATAATAACTCCTTACATTGTTTTTTATAGCGACAAAAGTGGTGCCCCCAGTTGACGCCTTGGGGAGTTTTTAAAGTTTTAAAGAAAGATTAAAAATTAAAACTAAAAAACGAAGCCGAAGCTCCGTTTAAATTATATTGCTGAGATAAAATTTAATCATACTTTCCTACGTTGGCATTACCCAAATCAGGTTAGGTCGAGGCTAAGCCTCCTCTCAGATCTTTAAAGAACTCCCTTGTATGTGCTTATTGTAAATCTTAATTAGTATTATGTCAAATTTTACATTTTTATTTTATTCTATGTTTGTAGGTAGAAGGATTGAATAGTATTAGCAGTGGGAAAATTTCAAGTCTACCCATTAGCATAGCTATGATTAGTACAAATTTTGACAAATAACCTATATCTGCAAAGGATGTAATAGGACCAAATTGACCAATTCCAGGACCTACATTGTTAAATGTTGTAGCAACTGAAGTAAAGGCTGTTTGAAAATCATCCACATCTATAGCCACTATTAGTATAAATATAATAAATAGAATTACATAGAGGGCAAAGTATTTACCTACAGATGCCTCAGTATATAAATCTATCTTCTTCTTATCTAACATATTCAAAGTTATTCTTTTAGGATTTTGTGACTGTCTGACTTGGTTTAAGGCTCTTTTTACTAAAATTATTACTCTTGAAACCTTTAGACCACCTGCTGTAGAACCAGCACAGCCTCCTATAAACATCAAAAGCATAAGGATAAGTCTTGAAAATAAGGGCCAAGTTCCAAAATCTGCCGAAACAAATCCTGTAGTCGTTATTATCGATGATACAGCGAAAAGAGAATTTGTAAAAGCATATAACTTATCAGAGTACATCGAAAATATATTTATAAAAACAAGTAAGTTTGCTATAAATATTATAAATAAATACCATCTTAGTTCTTCAGAATCACTACCTTCTTTAAAGCTTCTAAATATAGAATAGTAATAAACGTTAAAGTTTATACCAAAAGCTATCATAGCAATAGATAAAACCAATTCTATGTATCTAGAATTATAAAATCCTATAGATATATCCTTATTACCAAAACCACCAGTACCTGCTGTAGACATGGCATAAATCATCGAATCAAATAGATTCATTCCTCCAAACAAGAGAAAAATTGTTGTTATAGCAGTAAGAACTAAATAAATTATATAAAGCATTCTGGCTGTATCAGCAAGTTTTGAAGTTATTTTGCCAAAAGTAGGACCAGGAACTTCAGCCTGCATAATAAGAGAAGCATGCTTATTGGTCTTTGGAAGAATTGCCAAAGTGAAAACCAAGATTCCCATACCTCCGACCAAGTGAGAAAGAGAACGCCAAAATATAATAGAATGTGGCAAAACTTCTACGCTTCTAGCAACAGAGGCCCCAGTTGTAGTAAAGCCTGATACCATTTCAAATAAAGCATCTATATATGTAGGATATTCCAAAGGTGTTAACATCAAAGGCAAAGATCCAAAAACTGAAAAAATAACCCAGCCAAAGGCCACTATAAACATAGCTTCTTTTAAATAAAAGTCAGTATTTATATCGCCACTTTTTTCCAAAAATTTTCCTATAGCAAAAGATATGACTATTGGAATAATAAAGCTTAGCATATGAGTAAGACCTTCTCTATATATAATAGATACTAGAAGAGGGATTAACATCAAATAAGCAAGAATAATAAGCAATTTACCAATAGCATATTTTGTAATTTTAGTATTCATATTTACGACCTATTCTAATATATCATCAATTTCAGAAAAACCTTTATGGGTAGTCATAACCAAAACCCTATCTCCAATTTTGATTTTAGAATCTCCATTAGCGACAGCAACCTCACCATAAGGACCATCTTGTATATAAGCAACCAAAGTATTGGCCTTAGTTTTTAAATCTTTTAATCTTTTACCAATGATATAAGAATCTTCAATTATGTTAAACTCAATAGCCTCAACATTTTCATCTTCCAATCTGTACAAGTTTTTTATAGAAAAACCATTAGAATTTTCTTTACTTCTAACAAGTCTCATAACAAAATCAGAAGCAGATCTTTTTGAAGTAATAGTATCATCCATATTTAAAATGCCAGTTAGTTTCAAAAGTTGAGCATTATCTACCTTAGTAGTAATTTTTTTAACCCCAAGTCTTCTTGCTACCAAAGAAATCAAAATATTTTCTTGATCAATACCAGTCAAAGAAATAACGGCGTCATAATTGTTAATTCTCTCTTCAGCCAAAATCTCAGGATCTGTACCATCTGTATTAATTACAACTGCTTTTGGAAAAGCTTCTTGAATCCTATATGCTTTTTTTCTATCAATCTCTATAATAGTAACATTAAAATTTCTTTCTAAAAGAAGACCTGTTAAATAATAGGCTATAGAACTTGCACCTATAATCATAACATTGTTAATTTGCTCTTCTTTTTCAATTTCAGACTTATATATTCTAATAAGTGCATCACTTTCACCAGCAATATGAAGTAATTCACCTTCCTTGATAACATGATTGCCATCAGGAATAAAAATATCATCGCCAAATTTTGCAATACAAATTAAAGCACCTTGCAAATGCCCGCTTGCATTTAATTCATACAAAGATTTATCCTTCAAAACAGAATTCTTACCAACTTCAAGCTCAATCATATTGACCTTTCCACGAAAGAATGAATCAACACTGTGTGCCATAGGATATTTTAGAGTTCTTTGAATTTCTTTTGCAGCATAATACTCAGGATTAACAATATTATCAACACCTATACATTTTCTTAAAAACCCGAGATCATTAGTATACTTAGGATCTCTAACTCTAGCAATAGTATATTTAGCGCCTAAGCTCTTTGCCATAACAGAAGCAATAAGATTAGTATCATCTTGCATAGTCAAAGCCACAAAAATATCACATTGACCAATATCTGCTTCCTTCAAAACAGCAATATCCGTACCATCACCCAAAATTCCCATGACATCATTAAAAGCTAAAAGTCTATCTAAAATATCTTTGTATTTCTCAACAACCAAGATATTGTGATTTTCTTCAGATAATTGGCTGGTCAAATAAGATCCAATCTTACCAGCACCAACTATTACAATATTCATACTACCTCCATGACAATATCAGTATAGCACATATAAGAAGTACTTCCAAATTATGTATTTCAAACAAAAATAACTTAAACATATAAAAACACCAGCTATCTAGCTGGTGTAAAATGGTGGGCCTCCAGGGACTCGAACCCTGGACCTACCGGTTATGAGCCGGGCGCTCTAACCGACTGAGCTAGAGGCCCATATATAAAATATATGGTTGTATTATTGGTGGACCTGAGTAGACTCGAACTACCGACCTCACGCTTATCAGGCGTGCGCTCTAACCGGCTGAGCTACAGGTCCAAATGGCAGGGATTACAGGACTCGAACCCGTGACATCCGGTTTTGGAGACCGACGTTCTACCAACTGAACTAAATCCCTAAATATGGTGCCCAGAGACAGAGTTGAACTGCCGACACGCGGAGCTTCAATCCGCTGCTCTACCAACTGAGCTATCTGGGCATATATGGCGGAGAAAGAGGGATTTGAACCCTCGCATCCCTTAAATTAGGATCTACTCCCTTAGCAGGGGAGCCTCTTCAGCCACTTGAGTACTTCTCCATAAAAAATTGGCGGAGAGGAAGGGATTCGAACCCTTGTGAGCCGTAAGACTCTAACGGTTTTCAAGACCGCCCCGTTATGACCGCTTCGGTACCTCTCCAACT
>JAQYEZ010000017.1 GCA_028723425.1 Peptoniphilaceae bacterium
GAGAAAAAAATATCCTATTGTGTCCAGCCAATTTAATTGGCTGACGAATCCTTCGAGGATGGGGTTTGGGGCAAAGCCCCAAGGAAAAAACCGGGCTAATGTTTTGATATTTTTACTGACATTTTAATTTGCGCTTGACAGCACCCATTATAAAAAAATCAAGGAGGATAAGATTATGAACAATAGATCTTATAGTTTTAAAGATGTCAATTTTTTAGTTAAATCGGCTGTAGTTGCAGCTATCTATGCAGTTTTGACCCTGATGTTACCAATGCTTTCCTATGGACCTATACAATTAAGGTTCAGTGAGATTATGGTACTTCTTGTATTTTATAATAGAAGATTTGTACCGGGCTTAGTTTTAGGGTGTATGCTTGCTAATCTTGCAAGTCCAATTGCTATTTTCGATGTTATTTTTGGATCACTTGCCTCATATTTAGCATTTATTTTTATGATTAAAGAAAAAAATCTTTTCAAATCATCTTTGTATATGGTTATATCTATGATTATTCCAGCGATCTTAACTTACTTTTTATTAGATAATTCTACAGCATTTATTATCATGCTTTTACAGTTTATGGCTAGTGAATTTTTGGTGGTAAGTATTATAGGAGTCTCTTTATTTAAAGTGCTTGAAAAAAATAAGGGCTTTATGACATATATTAATAATTTTTGATAAAAAAGTAGGGCTATGCAAATATTTGTTATTCTGCAATAGCCCATTTTTATTCTTCTATAGGATTCATATTAATATGGATATCCAAAATAGATATAGGAAACAATTATTTGGAAAGCTTTCTTATAATGCTCTCTATTTCCTCAAATTTTATCTTGATATCTTTTTTATCTGCATTTAAAACCGCTTGATTAACACAATGTTCTAGGTGAGAGTTCAAGACATCTACGTTTATATTTTTTAAGATAGAAATAGAAGCCATTATTTGATTAGAAATGTCCATACAGTATCTATCATCTTCTACCATTTTTATGAGTCCATCTATCTGACCTCTTACTGTCTTTAATTTTCTTAAAGTTTTATCTTTATCTGCCTGCATTAGTCTTCTTCTATACCTGTAACTTGATAGCCTGCTTCTTCGATTTCTGATTTTATCAAATCTTTATTTAAATCACCTTTATATTTTATATGAGCAAGTTTTTGATCAAGGTCTACTTCTGCATTTTTGATTCCATCAATATTTGATAAAACTTTCTCTACTGTTGCCTTGCAATGATTGCATGACATTCCTTCAACTTTTACTACAGCTTTTTTATTATTAAACATATCTTCCTCCTCATTATTTTTCATATTCATTGTATTTTTTTCTTTCAAATTTTCTTCTTTTAATTTTTCTATTGGATCTTCGTTTTTATATTTCGGTTTGAAATTTCTTAATCTAAGGGAATTCAAACATACAAAGACTGAAGAGATACTCATAGCAAATGCAGCAAACATAGGGGATAGGCTCCATCCATTTATTGGATATAATAGACCTTGAGCAAGTGGAATTCCTATCACATTATAGAAGAAAGCCCAAAACAGATTTTCTTTTATTATTTTTATTGTAAACTTTGATAGTTCTATGGCGTTAACTATATCTAAAATATTGTTATTAACAAGTACAACATCTGCTGAATCTATAGCTACATCTGTTCCGTTTCCTATGGCCATACCTATGTCGCTTCTAACAAGGGCAGGAGCATCATTTATTCCATCTCCAACCATCAAGACTTTTTTGCCCTTATCTTGTAAGATTTTAACTTGTTTTTCCTTATCTTGTGGTAATACTTCAGCAAATTTTTCATCAATATTGAGTTCTTTTCTAATTGCTTCAGCAGTGTTTTGATTATCTCCAGTTATCATGCTTACTCTATAACCAAGATTTTTTAGCTCTGCTATTGCATATTTGGACATTGGCTTTGCTTTATCTTTTACTGCAATTAAACCAATTACTTGGTTTTCATCTGCAAAATATAGGGAAGTTTTACCCTCTTTAGATAGTTTATTTGCCTTTGTTTCAAAGTCTAAGAGATCAATATTTTCTTCTTTCATTAGCCTTAAGTTGCCTGCAAAATATGTTTTTTTCTTATAAGTTGCCTTGATACCTTTTCCAGTTATAGCTTTAAAATAATCTATTTCTTCTGGTATAAGATTTGAATCTTTTACATATTTCTTTATTGCAAGGCTTAAAGGATGTTCTGAAGATTTTTCAAGCGAAGCTGCAATCTTTAAAAATTCATCTTGTGCTATATTTGTAATTACATCAGTTACCCTTGGCTTTCCTTCTGTTATTGTTCCGGTTTTATCTAGGAGAATCTCATCTACCTTATGCAAATTTTCTAAGGCTTCTGCATCTTTGAAAAGAAGACCTATTTCTGCACTTTTTCCAGTTGAAACCATAATTGCCATAGGAGTAGCCAGACCCAAGGCACATGGACATGATATTACCAAGACAGATATAGCCATGTTTAAAGCAAATTCTAAGCCCTTACCTAAGGCTAACCAAGCTATTAAAGTAATAATAGCTATAACGATAACTAGAGGTACAAAAACCGCTGAAATTTTATCTGCCATTTTAGCTATAGGAGCTTTACTTTGGCTAGCTTCATTAACCAAAGCAATAATTTGAGAAAGTGTTGTGTCATTGCCAACTTTTGTAGCTTTAAATTTAAAAGAACCTTCTTGATTGATAGTAGCAGATATTACTTGATCCCCTTCTTTTTTATAGACAGGAATAGATTCACCAGTAATTGCAGATTCATCTATTAAAGAGGAACCAGAAACAAGGATTCCGTCAACTGGAATTGATTCTCCTGGTTTAACAATAATTATATCTCCTACTTTTAAATCATCTACTTTAACTGTCTCTTCTTTACCATCAAGAATTATTGTAGCTGTGGAAGGCTTTAATTTCATTAGGCTTTTTATAGAATTTTTTGTTTCATTCTTGCTTCTTGCTTCAAAATATTTACCCACGGTAATTAAAGTAAAAATCATTGCCGAAGATTCAAAATATAGATTGTGTCTATATGATTCTACCAAGTCTTGATTAGCATAAGCAAGCCCTGTAGAGAGCCTAAAGATTGCAAATATACCGTACAAACTAGCTGCAAAAGATCCTAGGGCAACAAGGGAATCCATATTTGGTGCTCTATTAATTAGACCCTTGAATCCACTTTTGTAGAAAGTTCTATTAACATAAAGTATAGGAAGAGTTAACAAAAATTGTGTAAATGCGCTATTTACAGATCCTTCGTAGCCTGTGAGAAATTTTGGCAAAGGAAAACCAAACATTTCTCCCATAGAAACATACATTAAAGGAATAAGAAAAACTATAGATATAATAAGTCTTGTCTTAAAGCCATCAGTTGATGATTTTTCCTTAATAGCAATAGAATTTTCACCATTGTCTTTATAATCTTGACTTATGGCACCATATCCTATTTTTTCTACAGCACCTATTACATCTTTCCTCGAAACATCTGTATTTCCGTAGTCTACAGTCATAGTTTCAGAAATTAGGTTAACATTTACATCTTTGACTCCAAGTTTTTGTACTGCTTTTGTAACATTTGCTTGGCAAGCAGCACAGGTCATTCCTGTTACGTCAAATTTTTCTTTCATCTTACTACCTACCTCCTCACTTATACCCGGTGGGGGTATATTGATATTATATTGGTAAAAATTATTTTGTAAAGGGTAAAAAAATATTAGTTAATAGGAAGGAGACAAAATGGTTAGATATAATATAATTTTTAAAGGAAGAGTTCAAGGTGTAGGTTTTAGATATAGAGCAACTATGATAGCAGATAAACTCGGACTTACAGGCAATATTACAAACTTGTATAATGGTGATGTTGAGTGTAATATACAAGGTGATAAGGAAAAAATTAATACTTTCATAGAAAAATTAGGAAATAGTAGATTTATTTATATTGATGAAATTATAAAAAAAGAGATAAGACCTATAGAAGAAAGTGGTTTTTATGTAAAATAATATCACTCTTTAAGCTGCCAAGATAAAAATAAACAATTCTTATGACAGTATAAAGAGCAATAAAGATTTTTAAAATTCTTTTGTAAACAATTTTGCTATAAGTGGATTTATTATACTAAGTACAATACTAGCTAAAAAAGCAGTAGAAAATCCATCTATGCTAGAGCCACTTGACATATTAAAGGCAAGCATAAGCACTAAGGCATTTACTACAAAAGAAAATAAGCCAAAAGTTAAGATAGTTAGGGGTAGAGATAGAAGTTCTAGTACTGGTTTAATGATTGCATTGACAATCACTAAGGCAAGTGCTGTTACAATTATAGCTTGGTAATTTACAAAATGAATATTTGTAAATAATAAGTCAAGAACCCACAATGAAAGTCCATTAACTATCCGGCTAGCGATAAATCCCATTAAATCACCTCTCTTAAAAAATATTTGCTATATATTTATACCCAACTATAGTTTAAATAAATATTCCTATCTTATGATATAATCTATTTAGCTTTTATATGTTAGCTTAACAAATAAGAGATAAGTAGATTTATTTAAGTAGTTTTAGAAAGAAGATAAGTAAAAAATATGAAAATTAATACTTTTATTGCTTTGGCCATAGCCAAAATTTCAAGATTTTTCTTAAAATTAACAAATCATAAAGCGACAAGCCTACCTGGTAAACTTGCCCATAAAATAGATCCAGATATACTTGATGTTTTAAGTGAAAATACAAAATTTGTTTTTGTTACAGGTACAAATGGCAAAACTATGACAACACATTTTTTGGTAAGTCTTTTGCGTAGAAAGTATAACAAAGTATTTACCAACGATTCTGGATCCAATATGATTCAAGGAATAATTACATCTTTACTTGATAATCCAAGCAAAGAAAATACAATTGCAGTTTTAGAAGTTGATGAGGCAAACTTGGTTAGAATTACTAAATTTATCAAAGCAGATTATGTAATTTTTACTAATATTTTTAGGGACCAAATGGATAGATTTGCAGAGATATATAATGTATTTAATATTTTGATTAAAGGGATGCAAAATACTAAAGATTCAACGATAATTGCAAATGGAGATTTGCCGATTTTTTCATATGATGAAATGAAAGAATTTAAGGTAAAGTATTATGGCATAAGAATACCTGAAAAAACTAGTTCAACTTATGACCTTGATCCAGAGTTTAATAGTGATGGTATCATATGTCCTAAATGTCACAGCATCTTAAAATATAAAACAATAAATTATTCATCTCTTGGAGATTTTTCATGTCCAAATTGTGATTTTAAAAGTCCAGTTCTTAGCTATACCATAGAAAAAATTGAAAAGATGGAAGAATCTTATTCTCAATTTACTGTAAATGGTGAAACATATCATGTAAATGTGGGTGGACTTTATAATATTTACAATGCTCTTGCAGCTATATCTTGTGCCAAAGAATTAGGTCTTAGTAAAGAGATGATATATGAAGGACTAGATAAACAAAAAAATGTTTTTGGTAGACAAGAAAGTATAAAAATAGGTTCAAAAAAAGTTACTATAAATCTTGTGAAAAATCCTACAGGCTTAAATCAAGTTATAGATTTAATCCTTTTAGATAAAAATCCCTTAAGTTTGATATGTTTGCTAAATGATAACTATGCTGATGGTACAGATGTAAGTTGGATATATGATTCATATTATGAAAAATTAAAAAATCTTGACTTAAAAGATGTTTATGTATCAGGTATGAGAAAAAAAGATATGAAAAGACGACTTGAAATAGCAGAAATCTTTAACGGAGAGATAAAAGAATTTGATTACGAAAATGAAGTTAAGGATATTATATTAAATACAAAAACTGATAATATTTATGTCCTTTCAACTTATACAGCTATGAATAGACTAAGAGAGGTGTTGGATTTAAAATGAAATTAAATATATGTCATTTGTATGGTAATCTTTTAAACACTTATGGTGATATTGGAAATATTATGGCTTTAAAGTACCACGCCCAAAAACGCGGTTATGATGTTAAGGTTGATACGGTTAGTTTAAAGGATGATTTTAATCCTGATAAATATGATTTCGTATTCTTTGGTGGTGGTCAAGATTATGAACAATCAATTGTAGAAAAAGATTTAGAATCAAAAAAAGATAAGCTAGTAAAATATATAGAAAATGATGGTTTAATGCTTGCTGTCTGTGGAGGCTATCAACTTTTGGGACAGTATTACTTTGATGCTTACAATAAAAAGATTGAAGGCTTAGGTATTTTTCCTTATTATACAGAAAACCAAAAAAATAAGAACCGTTTTATTGGCAATATACAAATAGAAGATTATAGGTCACATCAAATATATAATGGTTTTGAAAATCATGGTGGAATAACTTATCTAAAGGATAATTTAGAACCCTTCGGCCTAGTAGTTACAGGAAATGGAAATAATGGAGAAGATAAGACAGAAGGCTTTAGGTATAAAAATACTTTTGGAACCTACCTACATGGTCCACTTTTGCCAAGAAATGAAAATCTTTGTGAAATATTTTTAGATATTATAGATATGAACTATAGAAATAAGAAATAAAATTGTAATCACTTTAACAAAGTATTGAATTTACTTTAGTTAACTGTTATAATAAATTGTAAATATAATATTAATAAGGAGATGCAATGAAAGAAGATATTGAAATTGCCAGGGAGGCTAATATTGTAGAGATTGATGAGATTGCCAAAAGTCTTTCAATTGAAAAATACGAAAAATATGGAAACTACAAGGCAAAGATAGATTTATCATATTCAAAAAAAAGCAAAGATAATTCAAAACTTATTTTGGTAACTGCTATTAACCCTACACCTTTTGGAGAGGGTAAAACAACTATGAATATTGGTCTATCTATGGGACTTAATAAAATTGGTAAAAAATCTGTTTCAGTTTTAAGAGAACCTTCTCTGGGACCTTCTTTTGGACTAAAGGGTGGTGCTTGTGGAGGAGGATATTCTCAAGTAATTCCAATGGAAGATATCAATTTGCACTTTACAGGAGATTTTCATGCTATAACTACTGCAGTAAATTTAGTAGCGGCAATACTTGATAATCATATTTATCAAGGAAATGAAAAAAATATTGATCCATCCAATATTTTATGGAAAAGATGTGTTGATTTGAATGACAGAGCTCTAAGAGAAGTTGTAATAGGTCTTGGCAAAAAAACAAATGGCGTAACAAGACAAGACGGATTTGATATAACTGTAGCTACAGAAATGATGGCTGTATTTTGTTTGTCAAACGATTTAGAAGATTTTAGACAAAGAGTTTCAAGAATGATTGTTGCCTATGATTATGATAATAATCCTGTTACTGTTGAAGATATTAAGGCAACAGGATCTGTGGTTGTTATAATGAAAGAGGCCTTAAAAGCAAATCTTGTACAAACATTGGAAAATACGCCAGCTATAATACATGGAGGACCTTTTGCAAATATTGCTCATGGTTGTAACTCTATTATAGCTACTAAAACTGCACTTGGAATTTCAGATTATATTGTAACCGAGGCAGGATTTGGTGCAGATCTTGGAGCAGAAAAATTTTATGATATCAAATGCAGAAAGGCTGGCTTAAAGCCAAATGCTACTGTTGTAGTTGTTTCAGTTAGAGCTTTAAAATATCATGGCGGTCAAGACATGAAATCAATAAGTGATGAAAATTTACAAGCTCTAAGGGAAGGCTTCCATAACTTAGAAATTCATATAGAAAATTTGAAAAAATATGGAAAAAACATTGTTGTTGCAATAAATAAGTTTGACACTGATACAAAAGCAGAACTTTTAGAACTTGAGAAACTTTGTGAGAATCTTGGAATTAAGGCTATAGAAACTGAAGTATATACTAAGGGTTCAGAAGGCGCTATAGAACTTGCCAATGAAGTTGTTAAGTTATGTGAAAATGACAATGAATTTAAGTATTTATATGAAGATAATCTTTCAATAAAAGAAAAAATAGAAACAGTAGCAAAAGAAATTTATAGAGCAAAAGATGTAGAATATTCAGCAAAAGCAAATAAAGAAATTGAAAAAATTGAAAAACTAGGTTATTCTGATTTCCCAGTTTGTATAGCAAAAACTCAATATTCTTTATCAGATGACCCAAATAATCTAAACCCAAAACAAGCTTACAATATTACAATTAACGATATTAGACTTAATGCTGGTGCAGGATTTATTGTTGCTATAACCAAAAATATAATGACTATGCCAGGTCTACCAAAAACTCCTGCTGCATATAGCATAGATATTGATGAAAATGAAAATATAGTTGGACTATTTTAGGAGATATTATGACAGAATCAAAATTAAGAAGTAAAGAAACCGATGAGCTTTTCCAAGCAATCTTGATGTTAAAAGATATAGATGAATGTTACAAATTTTTTGAAGACGTTTGTACAGCAAGAGAGCTTCAATCTATATCTCAAAGATTGCAAGTTGCAAAACTATTAAAAATAAGAAAAACTTATAGTGAAATTGAACAGCAAACAGGAGCTTCAACTGCTACCATATCCAGAGTAAATAGATCATTACACTACGGTACAGATGGATATGAGATAGTATTAGATGCCTTGATTGAACAAGACTTAAAGAAAGACAAAAATTAAATTAAAAGCGTAGGATGCAAATTCTACGCTTTTGCTGTTTTATGATATAATAAATAAGATTGAGAAAGGACGTGCTATGGACTTATCAAACTTAAATGATAAACAAAGAGAAGCGGTTCTCCACGATAAGGGACCTCTTTTAGTATTGGCTGGAGCTGGTAGTGGTAAAACTAGAGTCTTAACTACAAGTATAGCCCATAAGATAATAGATCAACATATAGATGCCAGAAATATTTTGGCTATCACATTTACTAATAAAGCAGCAAATGAAATGAAACAAAGAGTTAATTCTATGTTAGATTTTGACATATCTAATTTATGGATTGGAACTTTTCACTCAATTTGTGCAAGAATATTAAGATTTAACATAGACAAGATTGGTTATGATAATAACTTTACTATCTATGATAGCTCAGACCAAAAAACTTTAGTAAAAGAAATAATTAAAGAAGAAAAATATTCAGATGATATAAGCCCAAAAGATGCTTTAAATATCATCAGTTTTTGTAAAAATAAATCAATTAGCCCAGAAGAGTTTGCAAATCTAAATACCTTTTATAGCAAGCAAGATGAATACTATACAATTTATAAAAAATACGAAGAAAAGAAATTTGCCTACAATGCTTTGGATTTTGATGATTTGATAGATAAAACTCTCTTACTTTTTTCCAAGTCTAAAGATACGCTTAGATATTATCAAGAAAAATTCGAGTATATCTATGTTGATGAATACCAAGATACTAATAAAAGTCAATATGAACTTATAAAAAATTTGGCAAAAATTCACAATAATGTTGTGGTTGTAGGTGATGCTGACCAATCGATTTATAGTTTTAGGGGAGCTGATATTAATAATATCCTAGATTTTGAAAAAGACTTTAAAGCTGCAAAGACTATAAAACTTGAACAAAATTATAGGTCAACTGCTAATATACTTAATCTAGCAAATAAACTTATAAAAAATAATATAGAAAGAAAAGACAAAAACCTCTGGACCGATCAAAAAAAAGGAGAAAAAGTCTACTATAAAGAAAGTTCTGTAGAAAGTGAAGAAGCAGATTTTGTTGTTTCAGAGATTAAAGATTTACTAAAATCAGGATTCTCTCCCAATGATATAGCAATTTTATATAGGACCAATGCCCAATCAAGAAACTTTGAAGAGGGACTGATGAAAAATCTTATCAATTATAAGGTTGTTGGAGGTCTAAAATTCTATGATAGAAAAGAAATAAAAGATTTAATAGCCTACTTAAAAATTTTGGTTAATCCTAAAGATGACATAGCTCTAAAGAGAATAATCAATGAACCAAAAAGAGGGATTGGTCAAAAGTCAATTGATGATTTAGAAAAAATAGCAAATGAACTTGGCTTATCAATTCTAGAAATGATTACAGATCCTATCTTAAAAAAACATATACCACAAAGGCTTATTAAATTAGTTGATAAATTTTATAAGCCATTAGAAGATATATTTGACAATGTAGGAAATTATTTGATAGTTGATTTGATAAATGATGTTTTGGACAAAAGCGGATATATAGATAGTTTGGAAAAATCATATTCTGTTGAAAACAGGTCAAGAATTGAAAATATTAATGAGTTTATATCGGCTGCTACAGAATATCAAGAAAATAATCCAGAGGATAATCTATTTGACTATTTGGAAAATTTATCACTTCTATCTGATTTAGATAAAACTGAACAAGCAGATGAAGCGATTTCTATGATGACAGTACATTCTGCTAAGGGGCTTGAATTTCCTGTTTGTTTTGTGGTAGGTATGGATGATGGTCTTTTTCCATCTAAAAGATCTATTGATGAGGGAAACTTGGAGGAAGAAAGAAGATTATTTTATGTTGCTATTACTAGAGCAGAAGAAAAGCTATATCTTACAAGTTCTGAAATAAGAAGAAATTATGGCCAACCTGTCTACTATAGACCATCAAGATTTATTGAAGAAATCAAAGACGATTTGGAAAATATAAAAACATACCATACGCCTAGTTTTTCTAGAAAATTTGAAAAGCAAACAAATGAAATCTACATGAGAGAAAAAACTAGAGAAAGTGTTTTTGATAAGAAGCTTGAAAAGAAACAAGCTGCTAACCTTATTTTCCAAGTAGGTGATACTATAAACCACAGTAAGTGGGGTAGAGGGATGATTGTACAAATTAGAGAATCGGAAGATGGCAATGAGTTAGTGATAGCCTTTGATAAAAAAGGGCTAAAGAAATTAAATCAAAACTATGCTCCAATTGTGAAGGTGTAATATATGGAAAAAAAAGATAGAATTTTAGAATTAATTGAAAAAATAAACCAATTAAATTATCATTACTACACTTTAGATCAACCTTTAGTTTCTGACGGTGAATATGATAAAATTTACCAAGAACTTGTAAAACTTGAAAAAGAAACAGGAATTGTTATGGACCAATCTCCAACTCAAAAAGTTGGAGGAGTAATCCTTGATAAGTTTAAAAAACACTATCATATAAATAGGCTTTATTCACAAGATAAATCACAATCATATGATGAATTAAAAGCCTGGATTGATAGGTGCCAAAAAATAAGGCTAAACTATAATAGAGAAAATCCAAATGATCCATTACCAGAACTTGAATTTTTGCTTGAATATAAATTTGATGGTCTTACAATAAACTTAACTTACGAAAATGGTAGCTTACAAACTGCAGCTACCAGAGGAAATGGCTTAGTAGGAGAAGAAGTAAAACCTCAAGTCTTAACTATAGAATCTATTCCACGAACAATAGCTGATAAGTCTTTGATGGAAATCCAAGGAGAGGCGGTTATGCCTTTATCTTCTTTAGAAGCCTATAACAAAAAATATGACATTGCCTTAAAAAATGCAAGAAATGCTGCTGCAGGTGCTATTAGAAATTTAAATACAGAAGAGACAAAAAAACGTAACTTAGCTGCATATTTTTATGCCATGCCTACAAATGATAAGAACTTTAAAACAGAAGATGAGCTAATGGACTATCTTGAAGAGTTAAATATACCAACATTTCCTTATAGAAAACTTGTAAGTTCATATGATCAAATAATTAAAGAACTTGAGTTTATCAAAGAGCAAAGAAAAAAAATTGATGTTCTAACTGACGGAGTTGTAATAAAAATTAATGATAAGAAAACTCAAGAAGTGCTAGGCTATACAAATAAGTTTCCTAGGTGGTCTATTGCCTACAAATATGAAGCTGAAGAATATACTACAACTTTGCTTGATGTCGTATGGAATGTAGGTAGAAGTGGCAAAGTAACCCCAACTGCTATCTTGGAACCTGTTGATTTTTCTGGAGTTACAGTTAAAAGAGCAACTTTAAATAATTATGATGATATACAAAGAAAAAAAGTCAAAATTGGTTCAAAAGTTTTTATTAGAAGATCAAACGATGTTATCCCAGAAATTTTGGGAGTGGTTGATGAAAATCAAAAAGGTACAAAAGAAATAGAAAGACCTAGTAAATGTCCTTACTGTAATTCAGAATTAATCCAAGGAAATGTTCATATAGTTTGTCCGAATTCAATTTCATGTACACCACAACTACAAGCTAGAATGGTACACTATTGCTCAAGAAATGCCATGGACATTGAAGGGATTTCAGAAAAAACTATAGAACAGTTTATGAATGATCTTTCTATAAAAGAGATTTATGATTTATATGATTTAAGCTATGAAGATTTAATAAGCCTTGAAGGTTTTAAAGAAAAGAAGGCCAATAATCTATTAAATAATATAGAAAAAAGCAAAGAATGTGAACTTAAAAACTTCATTTATGCTATAGGAATACCTAATGTTGGGGAAAGAACAGCCAAAGATTTGGCAGAAAAATTTGGATCTTTTGAAAATTTGAGAAATGCAAGCTTTAACAGTTTAATAGAAGTTGAGGATATTGGAGAAATAACAGCCAATAATATTATTGACTTTTTCCATGATGTAAATATCAAATCATCTATAGATATTCTCTTATCCAAGGGAATTAAAATAAAGACTGCCAGCAAAGAAACATCAGGAGATTTAAAAGAAAAGACATTCGTAATAACTGGTACTATAGAAAATTATAAAAGAGATTACATTAAAGACTTGATAGAAAAAAATGGGGGCAAGGTAACATCAGCAGTATCTAAAAATACAGATATTGTTTTATGTGGTAATAAACCAGGATCTAAAAAAGAAAAAGCCCAAGAACTTAATATTCAAATTTATGAGAATGATAAGTTATTAGATTTTATCAAAAAATTGGAGGGATAAGATGGATACAAAAGAAGTAGAAAGAATTTATAATCTTGCTAATCTAAGTGTTCCTGAAGAAGATTTAGAACTTATGGCAGATAAGTACAACAAGGTTACAGATTTTATTGAGAGGATTTTTGAAGTAGATACTACAGGAGTTGACATGCTTGAGATTATTGCACCACACCAAGCTGTATTAAGAAAAGATGAAATAAAACAATCTCTACCAAGAGATAAGGCTTTGGAAAATGCTAAAAATACTGAGTATGGATATTTTAAATTAAACTGGAAACTATAGGAGAATCTATGAATATTTCAAAAACAATAGAATCATATAAAAGTAAAGATATTAGTGTTTATGAAAATACACTAAAAGTAATAGAAAAATTAGAAAGTGATGACACAAACGCTTATATTAATATAGATAAGGATAACTCTCTAAATAGAGCAAAAGAATTAGATGAAAAATTAAAAAGAAATGAGCACTTAGGCAAGCTTTTTGGTATAGCTGTTGCTGTAAAAGATAATATTTCTTATGATAAAATGCCAACAACCTGTGCTTCAAAAATGTTAGAAAATTATAAGCCAGTCTACAATGCAACTGTTATAGAAAACTTGTTGAAAGAAGATGCAATAATTGTAGCAAAGACAAATATGGATGAATTTGCCATGGGAGGATCTTCTGAAACTTCTTATTTTGGTCCAGTAAAAAATCCTTTAGACAAAAGCTTAATACCAGGTGGCTCATCTTCAGGTTCTGCTGTTAGTGTTGCAAAAGGTGATGTACTAGTATCTTTGGGAACAGATACTGGTGGGTCAGTAAGGCAACCTGCAAGTTATTGCAATATCATAGGTTATAAACCAACATACTCAATGATTAGTAGATATGGAGTTGTTTCTATGGCAAATACACTAGACCAAGTATCTATTTTGGCAAAGAATGTAGAAGATATTAGAATTGTTGCAAGTGTTATAAGTTCAAAAGATGAGAAAGATATGACAGCAAGAATATCTGATTATGAATTTGTAAAAGAAGATTATGATTTTAAAGATAAGAAAATAGCTTATGTAGAAAATGAAGAAGAAATATATAAGATAGATCAAGTTGTTGTTAAAGACTATCATTTTGCTTTAAATAAGCTAAAAGAACTAGGAGCAAATCTTATTCCTGTTAGGCTAAACTATGCTAAATATGCTAATGAAGTTTATAATGTAGTAATGAGTTCAGAAGTATCAAGCAATCTTAGCAGATTTGATGGAATTAGGTTTGGTTACCAAACGGATGAATATAAGAATATGGAAGAACTATTTATAAAGAATAGATCTGAAGGTTTTGGTGAAGAAGTTCAAAGAAGAATTGCACTTGGCACCCTTTATTTATCTTCTGATGACGATCAAAGGATCTATAAGCAAGGACTTAAACTTAGAAATTTAATCAAAAAAGAGCTAGAAGAAGTATTTGAAAGCTGTGAAATGTTGGTTACTCCTACAACCATAGATTTACCAGACAAACTAGGAGAAAATGTTGATGATCCTTTAAGTGATTTTAAATCAGATGGTTTTAATGTTATTGTTAATCTTTCAGGTATGTGTGGTTTATCAATGCCAGTTAGAAAAGGAATTTCAGGATCTATTCAATTTGTAGGTGATAGATTTAAAGACAATGATATTATCAATGCAGCAGAAAGATTTGAGAGGAGTTTAAATGAAAACTAAAACAATTATAGGTTTAGAAATACATGTAGCCATGTCTACTCAAACAAAAATGTTCTGTTCATGTAAAAATGAGTTTGGCGCAATTCCAAATACTAATACTTGTCCAGTTTGTTTAGGTCATCCTGGTGCTTTACCAGTAGTAAATAAACAGGCGGTTGAATATGCACTAAAGGCAGCACATGCTTTCAATTGTGATATAAGGCAAGATATGAAAATGGATAGGAAAAAATATTTTTATCCGGATCTTGTAAAGGGATATCAAATAACTCAACAAGATGAACCATATGCTTTAGGAGGTTATATAGAACTAGAATCTGGTAAAAAAGTAAGGTTAAACTCTATCCATATGGAAGAAGATACAGCAAAGTCTATCCATGATGATAATGGAGCAACTTTGCTGGACTATAACAGATCATCAGTTCCTCTTATAGAGATTGTGTCAGAACCTGATATGTCTACACCAGAAGAAACAAAAGAGTTTGTTGAGAATCTTGCATCAACTCTTAGATTTTTGGAAGTATCTGATTGCATTATGGCAAAAGGATCCATGCGTGTAGATGTAAATATTAATATAGTTGATCAAGATTCTGGCCTAAAGACCAATATTTCTGAAATCAAAAACTTAAACTCAACAAAGGCAATTGAAGAAGCTATAAAATTTGAGGAAATAAGACATAGTAATCTTCTTAAAAATAAAGAAACTGGTATTCATGAAACAAGAAGATGGGACGATACAAGTCTTGATACAAAGCCAATGAGACAAAAAGAATCTGGTAATGATTATAGATTTTCAGTTGAGGGAGATATACCAAGAATACATTTAGACAAAGCTTATATAGAAAAAGTAAAAGAAGATTTGCCAGAGTTACCTAAGCAAAAAAAACTTAGATATATCAAAGATTATAAACTATCTGATTATGATGCAGAAATTTTGGCAAATGATAGGGAAATGGCTCTTTTATTTGAACAAACAAACAAGCTTGTAAATAATCCAGAAGTAACTGCTAATTGGATCTTATCTGAATTGTCAAGAAGACTTAATGAAAGTGACCTTAGTCCTTCACAAATGAAACTTTCAGTAGAAAACTTTGCTAAGCTTATAAAACTTGCAGAAGAAAAAAAGATTAACAACAATGTTGCAAAAAAACTATTAAGAGAGATATTTGAATCAGATGAAGACCCTCAAAACCTTGCAAAAGAAAGAAATCTTCTACAAATTAACGATTCTAAGTTCTTAGAAGAAGTAGTAGATAAGGTATTAAGTGAAAATCCAAAATCTATTGAAGATATTAAAAATGGTAAAGATAGAGCCTTTGGTTATTTGGTTGGTCAAAGTATGAAACTTACAAAAGGTAAAGGCAATCCTCAAGAAATTACCAAACTTTTAAAAGAAAGAATTAAATAAGATATAGGGCGCTAATGGGCGCTCTTTTTATCACCAAAATTTAAACATTCTTTATCAATACAAAGTAATGATATTTGTGATATAATCCGAAGTTTGACAGTTTGCAAAGAAAAAAACCTTGAAGGATATTGAAATCACATCGTTTCAAGGTTTTTTTAAACTTCTAAAAAGTGCGTACTTTTTTTAAGATTTTGTCTTTTTTATTATTTTTTTCATCATCTTTGTAGTTAATATTTCCATATCAGTCCTAAAA
>JAQYEZ010000018.1 GCA_028723425.1 Peptoniphilaceae bacterium
AGGTGGAGAACCCTTAGTTAGAAAAAAAGATATCCTAAAGCTAGCTTTAAAACATAATGACTGTGAATTTCTATTTTTTACGAACGCAACTTTAATAGATGATGATTTTGCCCAAAAAATGCTAGAACTTAAAAACTTGGTTCCGGCAATATCTATAGAAGGATCTGAAGAAACTACAGATGCTAGAAGAGGTCAAGGAAGTTACCAAAAAGTTATGAAGGCTATGGATTTATTAAAATCTTATAAGCTTCCTTTTGGTATATCTTGTTGCTACACATCTGAAAACTACGAATCTATAGTAAGTGAAGAATTTATCGATAAGATGATTGATAAGGGAGCACTCTTTGCCTGGTACTTTCATTTTATGCCAGTTGGCAAAAATACAGGCACAGAACTTTTACTAAAACCTGATCAAAGAAGACATATTTACAATCAAATTAGAAAGTTTAGAGCTGAAAAGCCAATATTTTTAATTGATTTCCAAAATGATGCCGAATATATAGGCGGCTGTATAGCTGGCGGAAGAAATTACCTCCATATCAACGCCAAGGGAGATATGGAACCTTGCGTATTTATCCATTATTCTGACTCAAATATTAAAGAAAAGACACTTTTAGAAGGCCTAAGATCACCACTATTTATGGCCTACCACGATGGACAACCATTCAATGATAACATGCTTAGACCATGTCCAATGCTTGAAAATCCAACTCTACTAAGAGAGATGGTAAAAAAATCTCAAGCTATTTCTACAGATGTCCTAGAAAAAGAAGATGTAGATTATCTTTGTGGCAAGTGTGATGACTATGCTAAAGAATGGAAAGAAACAGCCGATGAAATTTGGTATGGACCAGGTGGAAAGGCAACAAAGTAGCTCAAAAAGTTAAAAATTAAGTAAAAAACTGAAAAACTGCCCATGGACTTATAATCCATGGGTGCATTTTTACCTAAAAGTATTTATAAAGAAAGTAATAATTATTGGATTTGTTAAGTTTACAGCTATGGCAAGAACTATAGGAAATACAAACATAGCTATTGGAGCAGGTCCATTTTCTTCAATTACTGCCGCCATATTTGCCATTGCATTTGGCGTTTGACCAAGACCAACCCCACAGTGGCCTGCTGCAATAACGGCTGCATCATAGTCCTTATTTGATAAATTAAAGGTAACAAATCTTGCCCAAAGAGCCATAGCTATAGCCTGAGCTAGCATTACTACCAACATTGGTAGAGCAAGAGAGGCAATTTTTTCTATATTTAAAGAAATAAGAGCAATTGATAAAAAAAGTGCTAGGGAAATATTTCCAAGGATATTTACCTCTTCCATTCTTAAATTTTTGGAATTTCTAATATCGCAGATATTTCTAACAACAAGACCGCCAAATTGACAACCTACATAGTAAGGAAAGTTTAAGCCAGTAAGAACTAGGACTTTGTTGATGTAAGTACCCAAAAATGCTGCTAAAAGTATTAAAAAGCTAGTTGTCATTAGTGATTTTTGATCAAGTTTAATAAAGTCTTTGGCATTATT
The DNA here is from genome assembly GCA_028723425.1 of Peptoniphilaceae bacterium. Lineage (GTDB taxonomy): Bacteria > Bacillota > Clostridia > Tissierellales > Peptoniphilaceae > Anaerococcus. Next base: position 1,532 of record JAQYEZ010000018.1, read on the forward strand.
TACAAAATCCTTATCTAAAAATTTTGGTTTTAAAGCATATTTTTTGATTAAAACTGTAGCTACTGGTCCTCCTACTAAAGAGCCCATCATAAGTCCACAGGTTGCTGCTGCAACACCGATTTCTGTTGCAAGTTTTGCTCCATAGCCCTCCATTATTGGTCCAAAGGAAACAGCAGATCCAATACCACCAGTCATTGAGATTGAACCCATTGCTATACCAAGGAGCTTGTTTATGCCTAAAAGGCTAGCAAGACCAACTCCTATAAGGTTTTGAACAAACAAAAATAAGATAATTGCAAGTGCCAATTTTAGCCCCAAAAATCCAGATTTTTTTAGTAGTTTTATGGAACAGGTAAAGCCTATGCAAGTAAAGAACATATTCATAAAGAAATCTTGCATAGATGTATCGAATTTTATTTCTACAAGCCCAAATTTATTAAACAAAAAAACTAGGATTGAAAAAATAAGACCGCCAATCACAGGTGAAGGTATAAAAAACTTTTGGAAAAATTTCACCTTTTCTTTTATTTTGCTTCCAAATAAGTAAGCTAAAACTGATAAGCCTACAGTTTGGAGTACATCAAATTCTATAACCATAAATATCTCCTTTTTCTCATTAAATTATATATGAAAATAGAAAAATGTAAAAAATTTTTATTCTATAGTTTTTTAACTTGCCTACTAAAAAATTCATTAACATCTAATCCTTGGGCTAGTATTTGCATTAATTCTTTGTTAAAATCCGAAGTTTGACAGTTTGCAAAGAATAAAACCTTGAAGGATATTGAAATCACATCGTTTCAAGGTTTTTTTAAACTTCTAAAAAGTGCGTACTTTTTTTAAGATTTTGTCTTTTTTATTATTTTTTTCATCATCTTTGTAGTTAATATTTCCATATCAGTCCTAAAA
>JAQYEZ010000019.1 GCA_028723425.1 Peptoniphilaceae bacterium
GAAATGTAGTCCAACGATAGGATACATTTTAACAGTTGAAAATACGGCTGTTTCAAGCCTTTCTGTTAAGTAGCTCAATCATTTGACCTGAAAATCGGGTCTTTTTTTATTGCCATTTTTTCTGAATTCAGTTTTTTGCACACCACCTTGATATAAAAATTCCTAAACCTTTTAACGGATAAATAATAAGGGTGTGCATATTGATTAAATGAAAGAGCCTTGCTGGATTGACGATTCCAACAAGGCTCTAAGTGTTATATTCCATTTGCATATTTAAATTCAAAACTTCCATCTTCATGCACCACCATTTTTTCAAGCATCAAGTTCCAAAGCAAGGGGTCAAATTCTTCAAGAGGTTCTAAGAGATTCAGCTTTTCTATGAAGAAGTCGTATTTCAGTTTTCTTGATTCTTTTTCACTAATTTCTTTTGCCAATCTTTCGTAGTTTTCTTTTTCATCATTAAAAGCATTTACCAACTTTTCATATTTTTTAGCATATTCTATTTGGTCTTGACTGGTCTTGGAATTGTCTTCTATTAGTTTCTCAATCTTTGCTTTACAGGCATTCATTTTATCGATGGATAACTCAAGAGAAACTTGAAGTTGGGAGGTATCAAAAATATCTTCTACCATTTTTAAATCTTCTAAAATATGCTCTTTATTTGCTATTAGCTCATTTACAGAGTCTATAAAAGCTTTTTTAATATTTTCTTCATATAGATGAGGAGTTTTACAAGGTTCTTCTTTTTTCGTATATTTCTTGTTGCATCTCCAGATGGTGCGTCTATATTTAGTATTAGAATGCCAGGTCTTTGGTCCATAGTATGTACCACAAGAGCCACATAGAATTTTGGAAGAAAAGATATGGTGATTGTACTTAGGTCTGTTTTCAAGCATATCCTGTACAAAATCCCAAATTTTAGGCTTTATAATTGCCTCATGGTTCTTTTCTACATAGTATTGAGAGGTATCTCCCCTTCATTTATTTTTTTCTCTTTGGTCAGAAAATTTACTGTGAAAGACTTTTGAAGAAGGGCATCACCTTTATATTTTTCATTTGTGAGTATCGACCTAATACTACTCGTGCTCCACTTTTTCTTCCCTTGAATGGTAGGAATGCCTTCTTCGGTTAATATCTTTGCTATCCTGTAAGGGCTGTAACCTTCTATGAAAAGATGGTATATCCTCTTTACCAATTTTGCCTCTTCTTTATTGACTACCAAGTTTCCGTCCGGTCCTTTATCGTAGCCTAGGAAGTTGGCAAATGGAACGGTAACTTTGCCGTCAGCAAATCTCTTCCTCTGTCCCCAGGTTACATTTTCTGAAATAGATCTTGACTCTTCCTGTGCGAGTGAGGACATAATAGTAATTAATAATTCCCCTTTGGAATCGAAAGTCCAGATGTTTTCTTTCTCAAAATAGACCTCAACACCTGCGTCTTTTAAATTTCTTACGGTTGTTAAACTATCCACCGTGTTTCTTGCAAATCTTGACACCGACTTGGTGATGATGAGGTCTATTTTTTTATTCAGTGCATCTTCAACCATATGGTTAAAGCCTTCCCTATATTTCGTATTTGTTCCTGAGATTCCTTCATCTGTATAGATACTTACAAACTCCCAGTCGGCTCTTTGCTTAATATAGTTGGTGTAGTAATCCACCTGTGCCTCGTAGGAAGTAAATTGCTCATCTGAATCGGTAGATACTCTGGCATATCCCGCAACTCTTCTTTTAGTAACCTGAACAGTCGATTTGGATGAATATTTTGTCTTAGTTGCCGGTATCTGAGTTACTTTCTTTTTCATGTCTTTGCCTCCATAGTTCTTTTTGAATTTTGCTCATTTTCTTTTTTGTTTCTTCCGAGTGTTTAGGCTTTGGACTTATTGGATTTTCATATTTATAAGTCGCCTTTTTGCCGTCTTTGTAGTGAAAAGTCAAAGTATAATCATTGATACTTATATGACTTAATTTCTCTATCATTATGTCTTTATCAAAGGCTTTAAGTCCAAGTTCCTTAGCTGTAAGTTCTTCTAAAACACTCAAATTTACAGGAGAGTTTTCACAGATGCTTTTCTTGCTCGAGCAGTAGTAGCAGATGACTATGTCTCCATTTACATGGTACAGCTTTTGTCTTCTGTAGCTTTTGCCACATTTCTCGCATTTTACAAAACTTGTAAATTCGTTATAACGGCTTATCTTTCGATTTAGATTAGGATCTGACCTTTTCTTTGAATAGTTAAGTCTTACTTCATCTGTCCACCTATCTTTTTTGGCAGTGGATTTCCACTCCACTTTTTCTTTGTGACCGTCTTTAAAGATAAATTCCAAAAGTCCCGGTTTTAATACATTGATATCGGAAATTCTTTCTGTAAATACCTCTTCATCAAATTCATGAATGCCGAGAACCTCCGCACATTTATTTTTTAAAATGTACTCCGGGATTGAAGGATTGATGCAGCCATTTCTTCTTGCTTCTTTTTGCCCGGCACACATCCAAACGGCATACTTTCTTCCGGCTTGATTTCTCTGATTTCTTTGGTAGTTCCTACCACAAGAACAGTGGATTTTACTTGTAAGACAAGTTGTATTAATTGCTCTATTGGCGAGTGCTCCAAGTTCTCTTCTTCTTGCCATTTCTTCTTGTACCTTATTAAAAACATCAAGCTCTATTATTTTAGGATGCGTGTTTTCCGTCCAGTACATAGGCAGTTCACCTTGATTTTTAATTTCTCTTTTAGTTATAAAGTCGGTATAAGTCTTTTGCAGTTTGGAGTTGCCTGTGTACTTTTCCTGTCTTAAGATTGCTCTTATGCTTGAGGGACTGAAGGGATTTCCCGTAAGACCTTTTATATTCTTTTCTTGTAATTCTCTAGCAGTCGTTTCAGCTGATTTACCGTCCAAGAAGTTTTGAAAGCAGTATCTTATAACCTCAGCCTCTTCTTCTACCAAATTAAACTTCTCTCCATCCCATCTGTAGCCATAGAGTACAAAGGAGTTACCCTTACCTTTTTCAAAGTTTTTTCTGATTCCCCATTTAACATTGTTGGAGATGGATCTTGCCTCTTCCTGTGCAAAGGATGCAAGAATGGAAAGCATAAGCTCTCCGTCACCCGAGAAGGTCTTTATATTTTCTTTCTCGAAATGCACCTCAACTCCTATTAACTTTAAGTGCCTTACTATCTCAAGAAGATCTACAGTATTTCTTGCAAACCTAGATATGGATTTTGTAAGGATAAGGTCAATTTTTCCATCTTCACAGGCCTTTAACATCTCTTGAAATTGCTCTCTATTTGCAGTTGCTCCGCTTGTTCCTAAATCCGAATAGACACCTGCAAATTCCCAATCCTTGTTGGCCGTTATAAGTTCGTTGTAATAGCTTACCTGCTGTGATAGAGAATTTAAGGTTCTTCCTTTCGCTACAGAAACTCTTGCATAAGCCGCCACTCTTTTTCGTTTTTTAAGAGTGGGAAGTTTCGCTTCAATCTTTTGTATCCTTTTCATCAAACTTCCTCCTTATCAGTACTATATATCAATATATAGAGCCTCAAAGTCAAGCGATATCAAGCATAAAGCTAAGAATATCCGCATTATATTTCTTAGAAAGTTTTTGAGTCAGATCCTTAAATTCTCTTTGAGTGATGACATTTTCATCCCTTAATTTTTTGAAGATGAGGTAGGAAATATAAAACTTAAACTCATTATTCATGGCCAAACCTATCCTTGATGTAGCACTCATGAGAGCAGTACTTCCTATTTTTATTTCCATAAGCATTAAAAGGTTTATGGCAGTAAGAGCAAGTAAAAGAGTAATATGCCTTACGATTTACCTTGTCTAAGTTATTGTTCCACCAATCTTGTCTACACTTTGATGAGCAGAACTTTTTCCTTTCATCAATCTCACATCCGCAGTTTAAACAGATATGTTTCTTCTTTACACCAACCCCTGTAAGTCCATTACGTCTGCAGTAACTTTTAACCGTATTTATAGATATTTTAAGTGTGTCAGCTATTTCCTTATAGCTGTATCCCTCTTGTCTTAGTTTCTCTATCATGTTAATCCCTCCTACTAGCCCTAAGACAAAAAGAGGGTGTTTGTTAGGTGTGTGTAAAAAAGTTTCTCTAATAGATGACAATAAATATTAATAAATATAAATTAATATCATTTTATATTGAAAAAAATAGTGAAATGAGGTATAATATATAAAAATGTGCCAATAAATAATTAGGAGTAGCTTATGAATGAATTTAAAGAAGAAAGATATATAGGTTTAAAAGAGGCTGCTGAATTTCTGGATATTAAACCAGTTACACTAAGAAGTTGGATAAAAAGAAAATCTACAATGCCTGTTCATAAGGTTGGTAGGTTATGGAAATTTAAAAAGACAGAATTAGACGAGTGGGTAAAAAGCGGGAAAAGCTCGGAATGAAATCTGATGTTGAGGTAAGAAAGAATGATAAGTATTAACATATATAATGATGACTGTATTGAGGTTATGAGTCGATTAGAAAATGGCAGTATTGATTTAATATTGACTGATCCGCCGTATAATCTTGGAAACTTTATGAAAAATAGAGATACAAATTTAGGTAAAATGAGAAAAAATTTCTTTGGAGACGCTGGTTGGGATGATATGGATTTTAAAGAATGGGAAGAATCTATGAATAGATTTTTCGATAAATCTTCTAATGTCATTAAAACAGGTGGTTCAATGATTATTTTCATGTCAATATTGAAAGTAGAAACGCTTATAAAAATTGCTGAAACGCATGGATTTTATTATAAGACAACGGGAATATGGCATAAGACAAACCCAATGCCTAGAAACATGAACATACAGTTTGTTAATTCTACTGAGGCTTGGTTATATTTTGTATATAAAAAAAGGACAGGAACTTTCAATAATGATGGTGCTATGTATCATGATTTTATTGAAACGTCTGTAACATCTAATGGAGAACGTAGATATGGCAAACATCCGACTCAAAAACCTGAAATTTTAATGAGTCATTTTATTGATCTTTTATCTAATCCTGGTGAAACTATTCTAGATCCCTTCATGGGAAGTGGAACTACTGGAGTTGCTGCAAAAAAGTTAGATAGGAATTTTATTGGAATCGAGATAGATGAATGTTATTTTAAAATTGCAAAATCTAGAATTAATGAGGATAAACAAGCATGATTCCAAAAGTTATAGATTTATTTGCTGGTGCGGGGGGTCTATCTTTAGGATTTATGGATGCAGGATTTGAAATAGTATTGGCAAATGAAATAGATAAGTCGATTGCAGAGTCATACATTAAAAATCATCCTTCAACAAAAATGATAATAGGGGATATTACTAAACTTGATATCTATCAAAATTTTATTCCTTACAAAAATGTTGTTGATGTAATAATTGGGGGTCCTCCATGTCAGGGATTTTCACAAAAAGGAAAAAGAAAAACGATAAATGATGAGAGAAATTATTTATTTCAATATTTTGTAAAAGTAGTTTCAATTGTTAAACCAAAATACTTTGTAATGGAAAATGTGCCTAATATATTGACGTCTGAAAATGGTCTTTTTATAGAAGAGATAAATGAGTTATTTTCAAAAATAGGGTATTTCCTTGAATATGGTGTTTTGAATGCTTATGATTTTGGAGTTCCGCAAAATAGGCGAAGAGCAATAATTTTAGGTAAATATAAAGGAATTCCTCCAAAGTTACCGACAGGTTCAAGAGAAAAAGTAAGTATTTGGGATGCAATTAGTGACTTGAATTTTTTGAATTCTGGAGAGGGAGAAGAAAAAATGGAGTATGAAATACCTCCTCAAACTAGATACCAAAAAAGACTTAGGAAAGATAGCAAGATTTTATATAATCATAAAGCGACTAAACATTCAAAATTAGTATTGGAAAGACTTTCTATGATACCGCCAAATGGTGGCAAGGATTCTCTTCCAGCTGAGCACCTAACAAAATCCATATATAGTGGAACCTGGTCTAGAATGAAGATAGATGAACCATCAGTTACTATTACTACTAGATTTGATACGCCTTCTTCGGGTCAGTTTACACATCCTTATTTAAACAGATCAATAACGGTACGTGAAGCTGCAAGAATTCAATCGTTTCCAGATACATTTATATTTATTGGTACTAAGTCGTCTCAAATGAGACAAGTAGGAAACGCTGTTCCACCACTTTTAGCACGAAATATTGCGAGAGTTATAATTAAAGATATTGAGGAGAGGAAAAATGATTAGACCAGACAACCTAAAAATTTATGAATCTTTAGATCTTAAATTAGGTATAAAATCTTCACTACCAGAAGTTAAATCTACAATTGCTTTGTTAATTTTGCTGTGGGAATCCAATGACAGACCAGACATGTTGAAATATTCAGAACAGCAAAACAAGTCAATAGTAATCCCAGCTCAGCTAAAAAGTAATCTTATTAATTTTATTTATGAAAATGTTAGTGATTTTAAAATTATAGATGACAAGTTTGAATACTTAATAAATTCAAATAAACTTTATACTTCCCAAATGGAATCTCTAATTGTTGCTTTTGAGCTTATTTGGAGACTCGGCAAATTTAGTTTTGTTGATAAAGCAAAACCATCCAGCGCTGAGAGAACAGGATTAAATAGATACCCGAAAGAAATTTATTTTTCTTCAAATTTAGATTTAATACATAGTGTTATTTCTAATAACTTTGATGAATTTATTAAAGTGTTAATTGACTGGTTAGGTTATTCAGCGACTTTCGAACAAAATTATGAAACCACATTACTAATTGCCTTACAAGTTTTTACAGAAGGTTCTATATACAAGCTGAATGATAATGGTAAAAGTATAATTTTTAATCAAAATAGTATTTATAATAAATTATTGGACGGCAATGAAAAAATAGACATCAATGGAGATAGTGAATCTAAGGGGCCCTTGAGAGTCTTAAAGTCTGCTCTAAATGAAAAGATGAATCCTTATTTGGAATATAATAGTGGTGCTGTGTCAGTCAATCCTGAACTTAAGGATAGATTCGTCACTTACCAAAAAAGAGTTGAAACTTTTTTGAAATTGTCTACGACAGATTTTACTGATTTAAGAGAATTTCTAATAGGTAATAAATGCCAAAATGGTACAATCTTAGAAAAAACAGAAAGGCTTTCAGGTGGGGAAAACATCCTATTATATGGAGTTCCGGGTTCTGGAAAAAGTTATACAATAGAACAAGAATATTGTAACGATGAATCTAAGATAGAGAGAATAGTTTTTCATCCTGACTACATGAATACAGATTTTATTGGACAAATTTTACCTACGATTAAGGAAGACAAGACAATAACTTATGAATTCACCCCTGGTCCGTTCACAAGGATCGTAGAAAAATCATACAAGAACCCTAGCGATATGTTCTATCTAATTATAGAAGAAATCAATAGAGGTAATGCTCCCGCGATATTTGGAGATGTATTTCAACTATTGGATAGAAATAAATCCGGGGAAAGTTCTTATTCCATAAAAAACCATAATGTAGCTGAAATTGTATATGGAGACCCGGAACATACTGTATCGATCCCTTCAAATCTATCAATATTGGCAACTATGAATACAGCTGACCAGAATGTATTTACTCTTGACACTGCTTTTCAAAGAAGATGGGTTATGAGATTAATAAAGAACGATGTTTCAAAAGCGGAGCATGCAAAAGTTGAAATTTTAGATACAGGTGTAACGTGGGAGATTTTCAATAACACAATCAACGACTTTATTCTTGCAAATAACGCATCAACAATGTCATCTGAAGATAAAAGATTAGGTGCATATTTTATTACCAGAGACATTTTGGAATCAAAAGATGAATCAAAATTTGCTGAAAAAGTTATCAAATATTTATGGGATGATGCTTTTAAGTTTGCAAGAAATAAGTTGTTTGAACCTAGTTACAGAAGTCTTGAAAAAGTAATAGATGATTTTGCAGATTTTAGTGGGTTTGAGAGGTTTAATATTTTTACTTCAGAAGTTAAGGAACAACTGAGAAACAAAGTTAATATTAATCAGATAAATTTGACTGATTCGGATTCTGAAGAAAAATCGGAGGAATAGTTTTATGAGTGGATTTCAAGATGTTAATCCGGATATTCCTTTGACTAAGTATTGTAGGAATGCAACGAACAGAGAAGGAGATACTTTTGTTGGAATTAAATCAGAAAATATTGATGGTGAGCATAATTTATCTATTCATTTTCCGATAGGCTATAAAATATCAGATAATGAAGATGTCGTAAGAGATGAAATTTTAGAACTAGTTTCTGTATTACAAGAATATAATGATGAACGTTCTAGAATTTCTCAGATAGCACCGGAGCAAGTATTAAAAACAGTAAGATTTCCTGTTCAAGCATATATGACTGTAATCATGGAGTATTTGAACAATGGTTACTATCAGATAACAGAAGAACAATTTACAAGAGGTACTTCAGGTCAAATTCACTGGCCTAGAACAGTTCTTTTAGAAACAAAGAATGCCATTCCGACGGAAAACGGAATAGTGTATCCACAATACAGAGTGAAACAGCACAATGAAACAGACAAAGATTTGATAACAGAAATAAATAAATTTTGTGTATATAAGAGTTATATAAGATTAGGCTGGATATATAAACTTCAATCACCTAAAAAGCCTAAGCCTGTTGAAAACACACAGGTGTATAATAGATATCTTAGTGACAAAATATTAAGAACCAATGTTGACAAAGATAAAAGACTGTTCCAAGCAATGTTGGATATATTAAATTTTGAAAACACAATAGATGATCCCGAGCAATTTTACTTTGGAACAAATAATTTCGAATACATTTGGGAAAGGTTGATTCAAGCTACGTTTGGAAATGTAGAAAAAAATTATTATTTTCCAAGGACAAAGTGGCTCCTAAAAATTGGGAAAAATAATGAAAATGCAGCTCTGGAGCCGGACACCATTATGAAGGAATCTGGGGATGTATTTATCTTGGATGCTAAATATTACAAGTATGGTGTAACAAGATTCCCGTCCGACCTACCAAATTCCAGTTCTATTAATAAGCAAATCTCATATGGAGAGTATGTAAGTTTTGATGAGAAATTTGAAGAAGAGAGAAAAGCCGGTATGGAAGTATATAACGCTTTTTTAATGCCGTATGATTCTTGTGAGGATGTATATAACTTTGAGGAAAAAGTTGAAAATTATTATTCGATAGGAGAGGCTGTTTCTGACTGGAAAGACGGAAAAGAAAAATATCAAAGAGTTCAAGGAATATTAATAGATATAAAGTGGTTAATAAAAAATAGCATTCGACCTAGTGGAAAAGAGATTTTTAAATTATCAAATGCGATTAAAAATAGTATTGATGAAAATAAGAAGAAGTAAGTAAATGCAGCGGCATAAACTTACTTCTTTTTTTGAAGTTGTTTTTTCTGATAATTTCTCTGTGCAACTGCATTACAACACACAAGAGAACAATATATCTTTCTGGAGTTCGTTCTGGAAACTTGGAAAAACTCTTTACAGTTGTCATTTTTACATTTTCTCAATTCATTTTCTTTACTATTCATATAAAATAAAGAAAAATAAAGAGCAGTATACAAAGATGGCAATTTCCAATCGGGTTTCATGTCATTGATGTTAAATTTCGGTGTTACGCTGGAAAGATTTGTTTCAAATTCATCTTCTAAAAGAATTTTAGATACTTCCATTAAGGCTTTTAACAGTTTTCTATCCTTTGTGATGTCTTCATATAAGTTATCTTCAAATGTCCCCTCTAATGATATATCACTTTGAGAAAATGTGAGATATTCTGTTGAAAAATGAAATAAAAAATCAACCACAATATTATACTTTGGATCATCTAATAATTGTCTTTTATTTTTATAGACTCTACATAAATTTTTAAACCATTGTGGGAAATTTCCTAGTTTTATATCATTATATGTTTCGACATCTATTTCGTTGATTCCGTTTTTAGACAATAAATCTTTAATCTCAAAATACTCTATCTTTTGTCCATTTACTATTTTTTGTTTTATATTATGTGAACTTTCATTATGTGAATTGGCGCCATCTATCACTGTTTTAACTTTGCTTTTTTTAATAGTAAATACTTCTTTGTCACCTATTATAAATTCGGACTCATCTTTAAAGATTAGATATAAGGTAGCATCAAGCAATTCCTGAACACTATTCACTTTATAAAACAGATAATTATCAAATTGATTATTCATAAGGAAAACAAAGGCTAGTAAATTATTTTTCAAGTCGTTAACCTTATCGATATCTATGCTATAAAAATCATCGTCATCTAGCGTAAATAAAAATCCATATTTTTCAAAGAACGATTTATAAGTGTATAAATCGTCTTTTTTTATGCCTAAAAATTCACCAAGAATATTATTCTTAGATTTATCTTTTATATCAGAAAGTTTTAAGCCTTCCCCATAAAAGTAAGCCACAGGAATATCTTTTTCTTTTACTTTTTTTACAACTAAGTTTTCGACAAGACGATTTGTTTTATTATCAGCTACTTTTTCAATTTCGCAGATACATTTGTCATTTTCAAATGTAAAATATGTCAAAAATTCTCTAGATAAATCCTCGGTCATCTTTAACTCCTCCTTAATAATTGATTATTTAGAAATAATCACTCATTAAATATATTATAGCACATAATTTTCTTATTTTTTCAATTTATTTTTTTTAAAGTGATGAGTAATTTTACATATATTTATCAAAGCCCGAAGTGTGTAAAAATATAAGTGTACCAGCAAGGTACGAAAATATTAAATCTCAAAAGTATGAGTGGCCACGAATACGGAGATGCAAAAAGAATAGAAACTAGTGATAAAGATTAGTTTCTCTTTCAATGCAGCTACCGTTATTTGTCGTGGACAAAACTAAGACTAGCAAATTGAACGCCTCTTTTGCATCTCAAACGAGATGGCAAAGAGAGGTTTTTTTAATGGAAAAACGATGGTTAGAAACACTTATGACAAAAGAGGCAGCAGAAGATTTTGGTTTGGATGTAAAAGACTTAATAAAAGTCAGAAGAAAAGATGGAACTTATTATGTATACAAAGAAGAAGTTAGTAAAGAAGCTTATTTAGAGGCAATTCGAGAAGAACGTAAATATCAGAAAAGACGCCAAAGAATGTTTAAGGAAATGGCTGAAGATGGAGTGAGTATTATTCCTCTACATGAAGTAGAAAAAATGAAAAAGGAAGATAAAAGAAAAAATATTAATCATTTTTATGAATCGGAAATTGAAAATATGGCTGTTAAACATCTGATGTTGGAAGCATTGGCAGAGGAAATTGAAAAACTTCCAGATTTTGATAGAAAACTTATGAAATTAGTTTTTCACACAGATTTAACTCAAAGGCAATTAGCTGAAATTTTAGGGGTTTCTGTGTGGAAAATTAATACGAGTATTAAAAAAAATAAAGAAATTCTAAAAAATAACCTAACAAGATAGTCGATTTTGTCTTAGGGCTAGTGAAGGGATTAAGAACTAAATCTTATATTTAGTTCTCTCCTCTATCACCTAAGGAAGGAGGAAATCTTCATGGAAAAGAAAGAAGAAATGGCGACAAGCTTATATGCCATATCAATTGTAGCGAGGAAATTAGCAAGACAGTTATTAAAAGAAATGGAGGATAAAAAAGATGTCAAGAATAAAGCTACTAATGGAAATCAAAGAAGATGCAGAGAATCTTGTATCTAGTATAGGTGTACTCCTTGCATCAATGGAAAGTGATGAAGAAGTTCCTAAAAAGGAAGAAAAAGTAAATCAGAACGAAAAGATTTATGAGATTGAAGATGTTAGAAAGATACTAGCTAATAAATCAAGATTAGGTCATACAGCTAAGATAAGAGAACTCCTAGAAAAGTATGGAGCTAAAAAGTTATCTGAGATTGATCCAAGTAAGTATAAAGACTTGGTAGCAGACGTAGAGGAACTCTAATGGGCGACCACGCAATACTATCAGCATTATCTTCTAATAGATGGATTCATTGTCCACCAAGCGTTAGGCTTTCTCAACAATGTGAAGATGAGGTTAGTCCGTATGCACTTGAAGGTACCTCAGCTCATGTCTTAGCAGAATATAAACTAAAGAAGTTATTAGGCTTAGATATCAAAGATCCTACTGATGATTTGGACTTTTATGATGAAGAAATGAATGAGTTAACTGAGGGATATGCCTCATATGTAACTGAAGTAATAATTAGGTACGAAAACCCAGCCGTCTTTGTGGAAGAAAGACTTGACCTATCAGGCTATGTTAAAGAGTCATTTGGAACTGCTGACTGTGTAGTTGTAGGTGATAATGACCTCCACATAGTAGATTTAAAGACCGGATATATTTTTGTAGATGCAAAAGAAAACACTCAGCTAATGCTATATGGACTTGGTGCTCTGAATCTCTTCGATGGAATTTATGATATCGAGAAAGTAGTTCTTCATATCTATCAACCAAGAAGATGCAATATATCAACTTATGAAATTAAAAAGATAGAACTTTATAAGTGGGGAGAAACCGTACGAGAGATTGCTGAGAAAGCATATAAAGGCGAGGGAGAATTCTCTTGTGGAGAATGGTGCATTTTCTGCAAAGCAAAGAGCAAATGTAGGAAAAGAGCAGAAGAGAACCTAAAACTAGCACAAGAAGAATTTACCATACCACCAGAATTATCTGATGATGAAATTGAAGAGATTCTACCAAGATTAGACGAACTGGAACAATGGGTCAAAGATATCAAGACCTATGCTTTAGAAAAAGCAATGAGGGGCCATAGATGGAAGGATCTAAAACTGGTTGAGGGCAGATCTAATAGAAAATACCGAGATGAAGATGAAGTAGTTAAGAAAGTAAAAGAACTTGGATTCAATCCCTTTGAAGAAAAGTTACTTGGCATTACAGCAATGACTAAGCTACTAGGTAAGAAAGTCTTTGATGAAAATATTACAGAATTATTAGAAAAACCAAAAGGGAAGTTAACTTTAGTAAGCATTAGAGACAAGAGAGAAGAAGTAAAAATTGACAATGTTAAAGAAGAATTTGGAGGTAAATAATATGTCAAATATCAATAAAACAAAAGTAATTACAGGTGAAGTTAGATTAAGCTATGCGAATGTTTGGGAGCCAAAGTCAATCAATGGTGGTAAAGAAAGATACTCAGTATCTGTTATTATCCCAAAGAGCGACCAAAAGACCATCGAGAAAATTGAAAAAGCAGTAGAGGCTGCAATTGAAGAAGGACTTTCTAAATTTAATGGAAAGAAACCAAATAAGAAAGCTATCAAACTTCCATTAAGAGATGGTGATACAGAAAAAGATGATGAGACTTATGCAGATGCATACTTCTTAAATGCCAACTCTATGACAGCACCTCAAATTGTAGATAGAAACGTAGAACCTATTCTTGATAGAAGTGAAGTCTACTCAGGAGTTTATGCAAGAGTATCTCTTAACTTCTATGCCTACAATGTAAATGGCAATAAGGGCGTAGCGGTTGGGCTAGGAAATATTCAAAAGCTAAGAGATGGTCAACCTCTAGGAAACAGGTCTAATGCAGCAGATGACTTCGATGCAATGGATGATGATGACGAAGATTTCTTAGCATAGGAGGATTTTATATGAAAGAAATAATTTTAGCTATTTTGATGGGATTATGGTCCTACTACTGGTATAAGTTAGGCTATGTTCAGGCTCAAATTAATGAAACACAAAAGAGGATTAGGGAAATTTATAGAGATATAGAGAAACAATTGGATGAAACGCAAAGAACTGTTGATAAATGCATCCAATCATTGGACGAAATTAAATATAAATGAAGAAAATATCAATTGATCTTGAAACCTATTCTTCAGTTGATTTAGGCAAAAGTGGTGTATACAAATATGTCGAGAGTGAGGATTTTGAAATCCTCCTCTTTGCCTACTCTATTGATGATGAAGAAGTTAAGGTCATAGATTTGGCAAGTGGGGAGATGATTCCTGGAGAAATATTATCAGCACTTGATGATGAAAGTATAGAAAAGTGGGCCTTTAATGCCAACTTTGAAAGGGTGTGCTTGTCTAGATATCTTGGAGAGCGTTTAGAGCCTAAAGGTTGGTACTGCACTATGATTTGGTCAGCCTATCTTGGTCTCCCTTTGTCATTAGAAAAAGTGGGAGAGGTTTTGAAATTAGATAAACAAAAAATGGTAGAAGGAAAATCCCTTATTAGATATTTTTCCATTCCTTGCAAACCAACTAAGACCAATGGAATGAGGACAAGGAATCTACCACATCATGATTTAGATAAGTGGTCTACCTTTAAGGAATATAACAAGCGAGATGTTGAAACAGAAATGGCTATAAAGAAAAAATTATCAGCCTTTCCATTACCTCAATTAGAATGGGAAAACTACTGGATAGATCAAAACATCAATGACAGAGGGATTTTAATTGATGAAGTTTTAGTTGATTCAGCTATTAAATTTGATGAAATATTACGAGAAGAAAATATGGACAGAGCCATAGAACTAACTGGTCTTGAAAATCCAAATTCTCCCATGCAGTTAAAAGAATGGCTTAATAAGAAAGGCTTAGAGATAGATTCCTTAGCTAAAAAAGATGTAGAGTCTGCTCTTATAAATGCTGAAGGCGATATTAAAGAAGTCTTGGAACTTAGACAAGAATTATCTAAGTCTTCAGTTAGAAAATATGATGCTATGAAAAATGTAAAAGGAAAAGACAATCGAGCAAGAGGTCTGATCCAATTTTATGGAGCAAATAGAACTGGAAGATATTCAGGAAGGCTTATTCAAGTTCAAAATTTAAGAAGAAATAATCTCAAAGACTTAGACCTTGCTAGGAGTCTTGTAAAAAATAGAGATTACGAAACTATGGAAATTTTATATGAATCACCCTCTGATATTTTATCCCAATTAATAAGAACAGCCTTTATACCAAAAGAAGGCACCAGATTTATTATTTCAGACTTTTCAGCAATAGAGGCTCGTGTCCTTGCATGGCTTGCAGGAGAACAATGGGTTCTAGATGCCTTTGAAAATGGAGAAGATATCTATTGCAGAACAGCATCGAGGATGTTTGGAGTGCCAGTTGAAAAGCATGGAGTAAATGGTCATCTTAGACAAAAAGGAAAGATAGCGACTTTAGCTTGTGGTTATCAAGGGGCCTTAGGTGCTCTTAAAGCAATGGGTGGTATTGAAATGGGTTTATCTGAAGATGAACTTCAATCAATAGTCGATTCCTGGCGAGAGGCTAATCCAAATATAGTAAGTCTTTGGTGGGACATAGATGCAGTCGTAAAAAGAGTTGTAAAAACTAGAAGTAAAGAAGAATATAAGAGCCTAGTTATTAGCTATGAGAAAGGCATTCTTTTTATACAACTTCCTTCAAAGAGAAGACTTGCTTATCCAAAGGCAAAAATTGGGATTAATCGATTTGGTGGAGAATCAATTGTCTATGAAGGAATAGTAGTAGGAAATAAATGGGACAAGATAGAATCTTACGGCGGTAAATTTGTAGAAAACATAGTTCAAGCAATAGCCAGAGATATTTTAGCTGAGGCTATGATGAGGCTTGAGAAAAATGGATTTAATATTGTCATGCATATCCATGACGAAGTTGTAATAGAAAGTGATTCATCTAGCATTGAAGAAATAAATAAAATCATGTCCGTAGTTCCTAGCTGGGCACCTGGACTAATTCTCGATGCAGATGGATTTGAAAGTGAATTTTATAAGAAAGACTAAGGAGGTCTTTATGAACATAGAAATTTTTAGAAATAGCGAATTTAAAGATATAAGAACAATGGTAATTAATGGAGAACCATGGTTTGTAGGTAAAGATATAGCTGAAAATCTTGGTTATAGTAACTCAAGTAAGGCGGTTATAAGTCATGTTGAGACAGAGGATAAACAATTTATAATGTTAGACTTAGCAGATTCCCAAAATGGGAAT
>JAQYEZ010000020.1 GCA_028723425.1 Peptoniphilaceae bacterium
AATTAGCTGAATATGTATATTGGTATAATAACAATAGAATACACGGTTCATTAGGCTATTTAAGTCCAAAAGAATATAGAAAATTAGAATTGATTTCAGCTACCAATTAAAATATATGGATAAATTGTCAAGGGTGAAAGCGAAGCTTTCAGGACTAGTCCTTTACCCTTTACAATTTAGGAATATATTTTAAAATCTTAAGAAATCAATACTAATTAGCCTGTTCGATTTTAAATTGTCCTAAAAAGTGTTGACATACCAGGTTGTGGTTTGTAGCTTCTTTCAATAATTTCTTGTCTTATCCTTGCCCAATTTTCTTTGATGTATTCATCTATTTCTTTTACATTTATGCCATCTATTCCTGCTGCTCCTTTGTTGGAGATAACTTTTAGTTTGGCTTGGTGCATGTTTTCTGGGTTTAGGATTTGATTTATTAGATTATCTTTCATGTGTGTACTCGCTCCTTTCCGCTTATATAGCCTTAATCTTAGGTGTGAGATTTTGATTTCATTTACGTTTTATCTACTTTCCCTGTCAGATTTGCTATATTACATACATTTTGCTTGTACTTTTTAAATTGTTCGGTCCTTCAATTGTAAATGCTAAAATAAAAATGTACAAATAAAAATAAAATTGGATAATAAATTCTAAGAAAACTTAAAGGGAGATTTAGATGTATTATCCAATAGAATTAAAAGATACTAAATATTTTGAAATTAATAGTTTAATGGATTTGAGTAAGTTAAAAGATTTGAAGGAGGAATTAAATATTAAAGTTAATATATCAGAAATAGCTAAGGACTTAGGCGTCGATAGAAGAACGGCTAAAAAATATTACGATGGATATACTAAACCTAAGATTAAGAAAAAGTCTAGTAAAATAGATAAGTTTATCCCAATAATTAGAGAGCTTTTATGTGATTCTAGCTCTCAAAAATTTCATTACAAAACTAATCTGTACCACTATCTAGTTGATAATCATGGTTTAGATGTTGCCTCTTCAACTTTTAGGCATTTTATTAAAAATCATGATGAGTTCAATAAGTATTTTTCTAAAACTAATAGAACAAGTAAATCTGTTAAATGCATGAGATATGAAACTGAACCAGGAGAGCAAGCTCAAATTGACTGGAAAGAGGATTTTAGATTTCTAACTACTGATAGAGGTTTTGTGGATTTAAATGTTTTTGTCTTTATCTTAGGATATTCAAGGTATTCAATATATTATGCAAGTCTTGATAAAAGACAAGATACAATATTTACTTTTCTAAATGACGCTTTTCAAAAATTAGGTGGTGTTCCTAAAATAATTGTAACCGATAATTTAAAAACTGTTATGGATAAACCTAGAAACCAATATTCGAAAGGCACTATTAATTCTAAGTTTTATGAATTTGCTAAAGATTATGATTTTAAAGTTCAACCATGTATAGCAGCTAGAGCTCAAACTAAAGGCAAAGTTGAGAGTCAAATGAAGATTTTAGATGAATTAGATGCCTATCAAGGTAAGCTAACATATCAAGAACTTATTAAAAAAGTAGAAAAATTAAATTTAAGAAAAAATATGACAATACATCAAGGAACATCAAAGACACCAATATCATTGTTAGAAATAGATAAAGGCTCCTTAAAACCTCTTCCATCAAAAGAAATTAGGAGCCATTATCATAATCATCAAAGGACTGTTAAAGTTAATGAATCTTCGATGATATCATACAAGTCTAACCAATATTCTCTACCAATAGAATATATAGGAAAGACAATAAATCTACAAGTAGAAGATAACTACTTATATCTGTATGATACCACAAAATTAATTGCTAGACATAAAATTACAGATAAAAAGTTAAATTACACACAAGATCATTATCAACAAACAGTAAAAGCAACAATGCCCTACAAAGATGAGATAGACATAAAAAAATACTCAAAAGAAAATCTAAAAAAGATAGGAGCCCTATTTGATAATGAAAGAAAACAGTAATTACTTAAGATTAATGGAAAATTTGGAATATTTAAAATTAAAACAATTTATCCTACACTTAGATGAATTAACAACAGAATCTAATAGAAACATATCCATAGTAGATCTCTTGTTAAAATTAACAGACTATGAAGTAGATACCAAAAGAATAAATACAGCTAATCAAATGGTAAAAACAGCCGCATTTCCTGCCTTAAAAGAAATATCTAGTTTTGATTTCTCATTTCAGCCTAACCTAAACGAAAGACAAATAAGGGATCTATGCTCACTAGGTTTTCTAGAAAACAATGAAAATATTGTTTTTTTAGGATCAAGTGGGGTAGGTAAAACACATTTATCCATATCAATAGGAATAGAAGCAGCAAGGCATAGATTCTCAACCTACTTCATAAAATGTTCAAATCTATTAGAAAATCTAAAGAAAGCCCAAGAAGAAAATAGGTTAGAATCAAGATTAAAACATTATTCCTCATATCGACT
This sequence comes from Peptoniphilaceae bacterium, assembly GCA_028723425.1. Classification (GTDB taxonomy): domain Bacteria; phylum Bacillota; class Clostridia; order Tissierellales; family Peptoniphilaceae; genus Anaerococcus. The sequence goes on from JAQYEZ010000020.1 coordinate 2,465, forward strand.
ACTAATCATTGATGAATTAGGATATTTGCCCATAAATGAAGGTGATGAAAGACTACTATTTCAATTAATAGACAGAAGATATGAGAAAAAATCAACCATTGTTTCGACAAACATAAACTTCTCAGACTGGGAAAGTATATTTTATGATGCAAGAATAGCAAATGCAATACTTGATAGACTCTTACATCATAGTTCAGTTATACAGATTGTAGGTGATTCATATAGGCTAAAGGATATTGTTAATAAGGATTAAATTGTACATTCTTATTTAGCCATAAATGTACATTTTTATATTGACATTTACA
>JAQYEZ010000021.1 GCA_028723425.1 Peptoniphilaceae bacterium
CATGGAGCTTCATATAGGAAGTATTAGAGATAATTCCAAAAAAATATACACCCAACAAGGACCTGATGTAGGAAATGATGGGGTAAATGACAAAGAGACATCAGAAAATCTCTCAAGCCTCTTGGCAGATTTTGAAGAGGGAGGAGCCTTACCAAGAATTCTGCTCTTTACTCTAAATCCAAAAGACTTCTATCCCTTATCAACCATAGGAGGCTGTTTCAACAGGCAAAACGAAGAAGGCCTAATGAATATCCAAATAGGAACAGCTTGGTGGTTTTTAGATCATAAAAATGGCATGGTAGAGCAAATGGAAATGTTAGCCCAAACAAGTGTATTTTCAAAATTTGTAGGCATGCTAACAGACTCAAGATCCTTCCTATCCTACCCACGTCACGAATACTTCAGAAGAATAATGTGTAACTTTATAGGAGAAATAGTTGAAAATGGAGAATATCCATGGGATGAAGAATTCTTAGGAAAAATGGTAAAAGACATATCATTCAAAAATGCAAAAGATTTTATAAAGATTGATATGTAAAATAAAAAAATACAAGGAGAAAAAAATGCAACCAGTATACGAATTAGGAAATTTAAGAGTGATTGATTTAACAAAAGTTTTAAATCCTGAAACAGAAACAAGAAGATTAAAGTTGAATAGGTTTAACACGGGTGGGATGATTCCAGATTACCATACAGACATGGATATAACTTCTCATCTTGGAACTCATGTTGAATGCCCTTATCACCATTTTGATGATGGAAAAGATGTTGCTTCCTTACCATTAACAACTTTTATGGGTAGAGCTATATATATTGATTTTGAAGATAAATTAGAAGCTTATACCCATATAAGAGCTAAAGATCTAGATAAGGCGACTGAAGGTTTGATAAAAGAAGGAGATATAGTTATCCTTGATTCTTCATATAAGCTAGCTCCATTTACTGATAAAACAAACACAGAAGAGGATAAAAGACTTTTAATAGGCGAAGAAAGTGCCAAATGGTTTAAAGAAAAGAAAGTTAAATGTGTTGGTTTTGGAGATGGGGTTTCAATAGAAAATTCTAATGAAGATGTTAAACCATTCCATGATATTTTGATGGCAGAGGATATCGTATTCTTAGAAGTATTAAAAAATTTAGAAGAGTTAAAATCTAAAGTGTTCTTTATGAGCTATTCACCTATGCCTATTAAAGGTTTAGATTCATGTTCTATTAGGGCATATGCAATTGAAGGTTTAGCTGAATTTTCAGAATAAAAGGAGATTAAATAAATGAAGATAGTTATTATAGGTGGCGGAGCAATGGGCTCTATTTATGCAGGTCATTTGTCAACTAACAATGAAGTATATATGGTAGATATTAATCAAGATGTTGTAGATAAGGTAAATAAAGATGGTCTAGTAGTACTTGAAGATGGCAAAGAGAATATATATAAACCTAAAGCAGTGACTGATTCTAAAGGAATCGGTACAGCTGATTTGATAATTGTTTTTGTTAAATCGATTTTTTCAGAAAGTGCTCTTAGAGAAAACATGCATTTAATTGGTAACAATACAGCCTTAATGACATTACAAAATGGAGCAGGTCACGAAAAAATATTAAGTAAGTTTGTTCCTTTAGATAGAGTTATCATCGGTACTACAGAAGATAATGGAGCAGTTGTTGGACTTGGAAAAGTAAGAAGAGGCGGGGATGGTAAAACCAATATTGGCTCAATAGCTAAAAATCCAAAAGTAAGTTTAGAAAAAATTAAAGAAAGTTTCGATAAATCAGGCTTTAAGGTAGAGATTCACGATAATATCCAACAATTAATATGGAATAAAATAATTACAAATGCCTCCCTTTCATCTGTAACGGCCATACTTCAATGTTCAATGGGCTATATAGCAAGAGATGAATATGCTTGGAAGATGACTCAAAGCTTATTTAATGAAGTTATTAATACTGGAGAAGCTTTGGGATTAAAATTTGATAGAGAAAAAGAGCTTGAAAAAGTAAGAATGACATCTATGAATAATCCAGAAGGCTATACATCTATCTATGCAGATATAAAAAATGGAAGAAAAACTGAGGTAGATACAATTAGTGGTGCAGTAGTACAAACTGCCAAAGAAGTTGGAGTAGAAGTGCCAGTATCAGAATTTGTAGTAAATATGATACATGCCTTGGAAAATAGTAAGAGGGATTTATGATATTTACAACTATAGATCAAGCTTACAATAAGGCGGGTCTATCAAAAGTTTTGGTAAAAGTGATAGATTTTCTTAAAGAAAATAAAGAAAAATTTAAGGACCAAAAGCCTGGTGTATATGAAATTGATGGAGATAATATTTTCTATCAAGTAATAGAAACAAATACTGAAGAAATTGAAAAGAGACAAGCAGAAAGTCATAAACTTTATTTGGATATTCAATTTGTAGTAAATGGTGAAGAAAAGATTGGAATTACACCATTAAAATCAAGCTATAAAATAAAAGAATATATAGAAGAAAGAGATTTGATTTTTTACGAAGAGGTTCAAGATGAAGGTTATTTAATTGCAAAAGAAAATTGTGTAAGCATATTTTTCCCTGAAGACATACACAAGCCACAAATAGCTGTAAAAGAACCTGCTTTTGAGAAAAAAATTGTTGTAAAAGTAAAGGCCGATATTATATAAGACAAATAAGTGAGGAAAAAATGAAGAGAATTAGCACACTAGTAATTTTATTACTATTTACTATTGTAGGTGTTGGATGTTCTTCAGGTCAAAAAGAAGAAGCTCAAATTATTAGGGTTTCATTTAACCAAAATACTGAACACCCACAATATTTAGCAATGAAAAAATTTGGTGAAGAATTTGAAAAAAAGACAAATGGAAGATATAAACTTAAAATATATCCAAACGGAGTTCTAGGTTCACAAAATAATACTGTAGAATTTATTAGAACTGGTGCTTTACAGATGGCCATAGTTCCCTCATCTTCACCAGAGGGCTATGACAAAGACTTTGGAATAGTAGGGGCGCCATATCTATATGAAGGCATAGACCATATGTCAAAAGCTGTCCAAGCGGGAGTATATGATAAGTTGTTCAAATCAACAGATAAATATAATTTTGAAGTCCTAACAATTTATACCGCTGGAGAAAGAAATGTCTATGCAAAAAAACCAATTGAGTCAGTTAAAGATTTAAAAGGCCTAATTATAAGAGTAAATGATAGCCCTACATATATAGAAATGACAAAATTAATGGGTGGCAATGGTGCTGTAATGAGTCAATCAGAAGTATATACAGCACTCCAACAGGGAGTAGTAGATGCAGCTGAAAATTCTGAACTAGTATATAGAGATTTCAAAAATTATGAAGTTTCACCATATTATGCCTACACAAAACATATTGTTCATCCCGATGTTGTCCTTGCAAGTACTGAATTTTTAAATAGTTTGTCTAAAGAAGATAGAGAGATATTTGATAAATTAATAAAAGAGTCTTCTGCTTATGAATTCAAATTATTTAAAGAAAATATAGAAGAAGCAAAAAAAGACGTCGCAAAACATGGTGTTAAGTTTACTTATCCTGATGTAAATGAATTGAGAAAAAAAGTTTTACCATTGACAGAAAAAATAGCTAATCAATCAGAAATCACAAAGGAAATTTACAACAAAATTAACGCCTTGAGAGAGGAAAAGGGAGAGTAAGTATGAAAACAGCAAAAAAAATAATAGATAAGTTTTTAGAAATTATTTGCATCATAGTTTTCTCATTAATGGTAATAGCCACTACCTACCAAGTTATAGTTAGATATATATTTAAAAGTCCAAGTGCCTACTCAGAAACTATCACAAGATACTTATTTGTATGGCTAATCTTGTATTCAGCAGCTTATATTTTTGGTAAGAAAGATCATATTTATATAGGAATATTAAGAAACAAACTTGAAGGAAACAAAAGAAAAATACTAGAAATAATAATTGAGCTAGTAATAATTGCTTTCGCTGCCATTGTAATGGTATATGGTGGTGTAAAAGTTGCGACAATTAACTTATTACAATACGACTCAATATTAGGCATACCAACAGGCTATGTATATTCATGTATACCAATATCTGGATTCTTAGTAATCTTTTATAGTATTTATAATATTATCTATATGGATGAATATTTAAAACAAAATAATTAGAAATTAATTAATGTAAACAAACAGGAGGTTTATATGTCAGTAGTAGCAAACATTGCAATTTCGATGCTTGTACTAATTGTAATATTTTTAACTATTGGAGTTCCAATAGCTGTTTCTATAGGTATATCATCAGCTATATCTATGTTGTTGATGCTTCCAGCTAATATAGCATTTCCTACATCAGCTCAAAGGATTTTTGCAGGCTCTGATTCATTTTCATTAATAGCAATACCATTTTTTGTACTTGCAGGAAATATAATGAATAATGGTGGAATAGCGACTAGATTAGTAAATGCTGCAAAAGTTCTTTCAGGCAAACAAGCAGGTTCATTAGCAATTACTAATATTATTGCTAATATGTTCTTTGGAGCAATCTCTGGTTCAGCTGCAGCAGCTGCAGCAGCTATAGGCGGTGTAATGGGACCAAGAGAAAAAGAAGAAGGCTATGATCCAAACTACTCTGTAGCAGCAAATGTAGCATCAGCACCAACTGGAACTTTAATTCCGCCTTCAAATACCATGATTGTTTTTTCAACAGTAGCTGGTTCAGTTTCAATAGCTGCCTTATTTTTGGCAGGCTACATACCAGGAATAATTTGGGGCTTAGGATGTATCCTATATGCTAAAAAAGAAGCTAAGAAAAGAGGATATATTTCCCAAGAAACATTTACAGGTAAAGAAAAGCTTTTAACCTTATGGCAAGCAGTTCCATCTTTATTACTAATAGTGATAATAGTAGGTGGTATTCTATCAGGAGTATTTACACCTACAGAAGCATCTGCAATTTCAGTTGTATATTCATTATTACTATCTATGTTTTATAAATCTATTAAATTAAGTGATTTGCCAAAAATAATCCTAGACTCTGCAGTTACAACAGGAATAATCACATTCATGATAGGGGTTTCATCAATCATGTCTTGGGCTATGGCATTTACAGAAATACCAGATTTAATCGCACAATCAGTTCTTGGAATAACTTCAAACAAATATGTAATTTTATTAGTAATAAATATAATCTTATTAATTGTTGGTACCTTTATGGATGCAACACCTGCAATACTAATATTTACACCTATATTCTTACCTATAGTTACAAAACTAGGAGTTAATCCAGTACACTTTGGAATAATTATTGTTATGAATCTTGCCGTTGGTATTATAACACCACCAGTTGGAACAGTATTATTTACAGGATGTAAAGTAGGAGGAGTCACTATAGAAGGTGTTATCAAAGATATACTACCTTATTTTGCAATAATAGCTGTCTGCTTATTATTAGTAACTTTCATTCCTGAACTTTCCCTATTTATTCCAAAATTAGCAGGTTTAATTTAAAAATATAAATAATTAGCAAAGGTAAAACAAAGAAAGGAATAAAAAATGAGTAAACTAGACACCCTAAACAGAATTCATGAGCTCGGAATAGTACCAGTAGTAAGAGGAAAAGACGAAGATCAAGCCATAGAATACTGCAAAGGCTTAATAGAAGGCGGAATAAACATCTTAGAAGTAACCTTCACCATACCAAATGCCCTAGAAGTATTCAAAAAACTAAAAGAAGAACTACCAGAAGATACCCTAATAGGAGCAGGAACAGTATTAGACCAAGTAACAGCAAGACAAGCCATCCTAAGTGGAGCAAAATTCATAGTAAGTCCGGCCTTTGACAAAGATGTAGCCATGTTATGCAACAAATATCAAATACCATATATGCCAGGCTGCATAACACCAACAGAAATCCTAGAAGCCCTAAGCTATGGAGTAGACATAATAAAACTCTTCCCAGGAAGTCTAACAGGCCCATCCTATGTAAAAGCAATCCACGGCCCAATCCCATACGTAAACATCATGCCAACAGGAGGAGTAAGCCTAGAAAACTTAGAAGAATGGTTCAAAGTAGGAGTATACGCAGTAGGAGCAGGAAGCAATCTAGTAAAAGGAACAAAAGAAGAAATAAGCAAAAAAAGCAAACAATACCTAGAAGCAATAAGAAAGGCAAGGCAATAAATGAAAAAAGTAGTAACCCTAGGCGAAATCATGCTAAGACTATCAACACCAGGCTATGAAAGATTTGTCCAAGCAGAAACATTCGATGCAATCTATGGAGGAGGCGAAGCAAACGTAGCAGTATCCCTAGCAAACTACGGCTTCGATGCCTACTACATAACAAAACTACCAGAAAACGAAATAGGTCAAGCAGCCATAAACTCCCTAAGAAGATACGGAGTAAAAACAGACTATATAAAAAGAGGAGGAGAAAGAATAGGCATCTACTACTCAGAAACAGGAGCAAGTGCCAGACCAAGCAAAATAATCTATGACAGAAAAAACTCCTCAATAGCTAAGGCAAAAAAAGAAGACTTCAATTTCCAAGAAATCTTCAAAAACTGTGCATGGTTTCACACATCAGGCATAACACCTGCCATAAGCAAAAACGCAGCAGAAATAACAAAAGAAGCAATGAAAGAGGCAAAAAGAGCAGGAGCCAAAATATCCATAGACCTAAACTACAGAAAAAAACTATGGACTCCAGAGCAAGCCCAAAAAACAATGAAAGACCTAATGCAATACGTAGATGTATGCATAGGAAACGAAGAAGACGCCTCCCTAAGCCTAGGCTTTACACCCAAAGGCTTAGACGTATCAAAAGGAAAACTAGATGCCAAAGCCTACGAGCAAATCTTCAAACAAATGAAAGAAGAATTTGGCCTAGACCTAGTAACATCAACCCTAAGAGAATCCTACTCAGCAAGTGACAATGGCTGGTCAGCAGTAATATATGATGGCAAAAGCTTCTATCAATCAAAAAAATATGACCTAAGAATAGTAGACAGAGTAGGAGGAGGAGACTCCTTTGCAGCAGG
>JAQYEZ010000022.1 GCA_028723425.1 Peptoniphilaceae bacterium
CTGCTCAAAAATTAAGAAAGATTATTAGAAAAACAAAAAAACAAAATATTGTGCAAAATTAAAAAGAAAAGAAAAGCTCTGTGATGAAGTAATTGCAATCAATGCAGAGCTTTTTTCGTTTATTTACTGTTAAATTCAGGAATAACAAACGCAAATGGCCAACTCATGCCTAAAATTCTTTTTTCTTCATTCATAAGCTCCTCCTTTTTTTAAGTATAACATTTAGGAAAACATTTGTCGACATAGTTTTTTTATATGATCTTTTATGATAGTATTGATATAGGAGGTAGTCATGGTGGCTAGTATTAGTAGTTTTAATTTGTTTTTAGAAAAAGCAATCTTAGAAGAATTAAATAGGAGTTTAGCTTTTGGTTGTGTAAATAAATTTTCAAATGGCAGTCACATAGACATGACCTACCAAACCTTTATAGCCTCTTCCAAAATTATCAGAAAGGAACTTAGCAAAATAGTTTGGAACAGTATTGTTGATTTTGCGAGCCTTAGAATTTGTGGTTATAGGGTAGAAAAAGCTATGTATGAAAAAACTTCTGGAATCAATACCCACAAAGGTTTAATATTTCTTATAATGTTTTTGGCTTTATTTTACACAAAATATGGTTATATAGAAGGAAAGGAAGATGAGATTGCAAGTTTTGCTAATCCTGTTTCAAAAGACTACAAGAGTGTAAAAAAAGCAACAAATTGGCATAGATTAAAAATTAATGACATAAGATACTTCCCTTTAACAGGTTTTTCCGATCTTATCAATTTATCAAAAGAAACTTATATGAATAATTTTGAGAATACAATTTTAACTTTAAAATTAATAAGTCTAATAGATGATACAACTACAATAAATAGATCAAGTCTAAAAACCATAACCTATGTTCAAAAAGAAGCTAAAAAAATTTTATTATTGAACAAAAGTGAAAAAGAAATGCTAATAAAAAAAGCAAATATTTTAAATAACTTTTACCTAAAAAACAACCTATCTTCTGGAGGAGTTGCTGATGCTTTTACTATAGTAAAACTTCTAACTTATATAAGGGAGGATGCCTATGGAAAAAATATATCCCAACCTAATAAAAAATGACAAAAAAGATTTGGAAACCTTTCTTTTAAATAACGATTTAATATATGAAGACAATATAGAATCAACTTTTGTAAAAAGACAAAATGGACAGATTATAGGCACTGGTTCTAGGCATCAAAATATAATTAAATGCTTGGCTATAGATGATAACTATAAGGGGTCATCATTAATTAATGAGATTATCACTATTCTTATTAATGAAATTTATAACGAAGGCTACGATAATATATTTCTTTACACCAAGCCTATCTATCAAGAAACTTTCGCAAGATTTGGATTTAATATCATAGAAGAAGTAAAAGATAAGCTAATATTTATGGAAAGATCAAATAATTTTTCCAAATACTTAGAATTTTTGGAAAATCAAAAAGTAGATTATTTAAATATTGGTTCTATTATTATGAACGCCAATCCCTTTACATTAGGACATAGATACTTGGTAGAATATGGGGCTAAGAATTGTGATTATTTATATATATTCCTCGTTTCTGAAGACTTATCAACATTTTCTACAAAAGAAAGATTATATCTTGTAAAAGAAGGATGTAAGGATATAAAAAACTTAAAAATTTTGCCTACATACAAATACCTTATTTCTAGTGCAACCTTTCCTTCTTATTTTATTAAGAAAAAAGATGAACTTACAGAAATTCAAGCAAGACTTGATTGTGCTATTTTTAAAAATCATATTGGAAAGGCTTTAAATATCAATAAAAGATTTGTAGGTGATGAAAAACAGGATCAAGTTACAGATATTTATAATAAAATTATGAAAGAGGAACTTACAAATAAGCCCAATCCTATTGAAATAATTGAAGTCCCAAGATTAACAGTTGACGGGAAGCCTATTTCCGCCTCTATTGTTAGGTCATTAATATCAAAAAATGATTTTAAGAATTTAGAAAAATATCTGCCTCCAACAAGTTTTTCCTATATATTAAAAAAATATAAGGACAAATAGAACTCTAATTAACCTATATGTAATAAATTTTCTATCAAAATATATTTAATACTAATCACTAAATAAGTATTCCAAACATGAGTTAAATATGATATAATAAAGATATGAATAATATAAATACAAAACAACAAATAGAAGAATTAGAAATCGCAAGAAAAAATACCAACAATAAAAAAGAAGATATAAG
>JAQYEZ010000023.1 GCA_028723425.1 Peptoniphilaceae bacterium
GAATCAAAGAAAAGTTAGGAGGCTTGAGTCCGAAGCAATACCGTGAACAGATGCAATCTGCATAGAACGAATGTTATGTAAAACAAAATCGAGTAAGGGAAATACTTACTCGATTAAGTCCAACTTTATGGGGTCACTCTATTTCTTCCTCTTTTGGCTTTAAATCTCTAGGGTGGTCCATTTACTCTATCTTGTATTTGATTATAATTGTACCCTGCTCTCGTTATTCTGAAGGGCTAAATAAGAAAGGCAAAACCCGGGTATTTGCCGGACTTCGCCTTTACTCTTTTTAAATGGATAAGTCTAGCTTACTCTATATCATATCCTAAATGCAATCCTAGTAATATAGAGTTGTGTGTACGTAGTAAGGAACAGCTAGTTTTCTACGTTCTAATTCGTACATAAAATTAATGGCTACCCCAGCTATAGTATTATAGCTTGCTTTTTCAGTATAGTCATATTTATCAGTAATTATAATTTTTCGTCCTACTTTCTCGTAGTTATATTTGTTTATAGCATAATGGGCATCCATATCATACCTTCCTCCACTACCTCCCGCAAATCGTCCTGAGCCTAAGGCATATCCACCTAAAGTTTTCAGCTCCGCAAATGCTACAGTCTTTTTAAGTACACCTGCATTACTCGGATAATAGGTTGATGTTGGATCTCTATTTTCACCATAGTGAGACATTAATTCTGCCGATAAAACATACTGCTTACTATTAAAATAAGCAACCACAGCCGCTATACCGGCTTTACTAATGACATTGCCTACGATAGCTTTTGATTGGGTTTGATCCCTAAATTGTTCTTTCAAAATATTATTTTCAAGAGAGTTTTGTATTCCACTTTTTTTATTAGTGTACAAAGATTTGTAGTTTTTAAAATCTGCCATTAGATCGTCGATGTAAGAAGGATTGGCAAAATAAACTTTATTGTTATCATTTGTCGCATCACTAACAGCATATCTATTGATCATATTATGATTAATAGATGTACTAGATAGGTTCGTATTATTTATAAGATTGACCTTAAATTCTTGCAACTCCTGTTCAACTGATGTACCTTCTTGGCTCAATTCTATGTCAATCATTTCGATCATCTCAACAATGTCTGAATCTGAAAGTCGTTTCAATTGTTTCGGGTATTCCTCACTAGAAAATACCTGAGTTTTATATTTTTCAAACTCCTGCTCAATCGTCTTACCTTCTTGTAAATAGCTATTTCTAATATCCTTAATTAAAATTTCGAGTTCTTGGTTTGACATATTGTCAGTGCCTACATTGATAAAAGGTTCTGGAACCTCTTGAGAATATGCAAACGTAATCACAGAATTTGAGAATAAGATCAGCAGTGTTAATAAAATTGGTAAGATCCTTCTTCTGACTTTTTCCATAATAAATCTCCTTTCATGACTAAATACATTTTTTGTAACTTCTTACTATTTAGTATATAATATTCGAGTGATAATATCTAGTGGAAGACGTTACTAACATAAAAGATAGGAGTTCTTATATGATGACTAAACATAAACTATCTCGATTTTGGATTTTTATCCTTTGCTTCTTGGTTTTTGCTGGCCTATTTTCCGTTTTTATATGGCCAAAAACAGATATGGCTAAAAACAGATATTATCAGACGAACTATCCTTTTTTTGCTTTTCCTAAGGGATTCCAGGAGGAAGTGATTTTCAGGACAGAAGGCCAAGAACCTAGTGGATTTAGCCTTCTTCATTACGATGGAGAGGAAGTAGAAAACTGGACCCCAGAACATTTGGACCCTAAGGTTCAGGCCTCCTCTCCTGAAGAATTTGTAACTCAAGTAATAGAAACTCCTTTTCTTAGAGACCATAAGGAGATAATTCAACCTATTCTTGGTCCTCAAATAGAAAAAGATCCCCATCCCAGCTGCTACAAATACCAAAAAGATGGAAATGTTTATTTCCTTTACGTTCCTAGCAATGAAAATACTCTTTATTTTCTATACCAAATCATGTAAACTTTCCTGTACTGTCCATTGTGTTTCAAACTTCAGCTACCTATAGAACGACCCTAGCATTGTTTTTTGCACTGACCCCCAAAAGTTGGACCAAGAAATCCAACCTTTGGGGGTCTTTTAATGGCAAAATACAGTTATGAGTTGAAAAAGAAAATTGTCGAGGAATATTTATCCGGGAAGTCAAGTTACCGTGACTTGGCAATGAAAAACCAAAATGAAAATCTGTTCTTAGACTATGGGTGAATAATTACAGACATTTTGGCGATGAAGGGTTAATGCGCACTAGAAATAAAACAGTGATCGAATCAAAGAAAAGTTAGGAGGCTTGAGTCCGAAGCAA
>JAQYEZ010000024.1 GCA_028723425.1 Peptoniphilaceae bacterium
ATTCAAAATACTCATTCATAGTCAAATCCACCTTTTTCATTTTCAATTACCTCCTAAGAGATAATTTTACAATATTTTTAATTGAATTACTGACAAATTTATTTGTGTTTCTACTATGACAATATCACTTGCGTTCTACATCCAACAAAAATCGGTGCAACTTTTCTTGACAATATTAAACTTATTGCTATAACAGGTACTACAAGCATCCACAATTTAAAACCTTCTATATTTAATTTTAGCATAGCTAAGCTAACCGCAAAGGCAACACCTATTGATAGGCATGTTTGAATAGTTTTTTGGTGGATAGAACCTCCTGTTACTTCTTCCACCTGCTCGCTTAATACATAAACGGCAGGTTCTGCCAAAACAACAAGTAGACCTAAAATAAATCCTACCAAGGGTAAAAATTTAAAGTCTGAATAATTTTCTCCCAACTGTCTTGCCAAATCCATAAAGCCACCCTCAACCGAAGCTATAAATATTATTAAACCAATGTAGGTATAAAACAAGCCTAAGTTTATAGTTTTTAGATTTTTTTTCTTAAAAACAAAATGATTCATGACAAAAAATACAAAAATTATTGGGAGAATTGCAAAAGTTGAAGATCTAATTCCACTTAAAATTGGATTTATATGACTTGTCTGTTCAACAATTATTTTTGAAGAATTTGCTTTTAAAGTCATTATTAAGCCCGCGATTATTGGTCCTGTTGAAGCTATGCCTACAAGGCCAAATGAGTCTTCTTCTTGTTTGTGACCACCCTTTAATTTTGAAATACCTAAGCCGATTGCAATTATAAAGGGTGTTGTTATAGCTCCTGTTGTTGCTCCTGAGGCATCAAAGGCCATTGAATGAGAAAAATCATTAGATAAAAGCATAAAAGCAAAAATAATCATGTAGATTATTAGCATCATGTTTTTTATTTTTATTTCTCTAAATATTCTAAAAAGTCCCACAGAAAGCATTATACCAACTCCTAGGGAAATGATTACGACTATAAATATTGATTTAAGCCCTATGGCTCCACTTATTTGCTTTGCTAGTATCAACAAATCTGGCTCTGCCATAGATATTATAAAACCAATAAAAATTCCAAATAAGATTATCTGATATAATTTATTTAGCTTACCTACATAATCTCCCATCATTGATCCAATTTTAGATATTGATAGATCAACTCCTGATAAAAATATAGCAAGCCCTAAAATTACTCCTAGACAAGCTATTAGGAAATTTATGAGTAAACTAGTTGCTACTGGTCTAAAAAAATTTAAAATCAAAACAATTATAGCTATAGGAACTACAGCTTTGATGTTCTGTTTTATTTCATCTTTAAAAATGCTATTCACCTCCTATGAAATCTCTTATTATCTCTATTAATATTTCATTATATAAATTAAGATGCCCTTTTTCCATGATAAATATGGATTAGAGCATCTTTAATATCTCAACTATATTATTAGCGTCTAACTTGGTTAGCTGTAAGAATTGCTAACTTATAAACATCTTCCTCGTTACATCCTCTTGAAAGGTCATTTACTGGTTTGTTAAGTCCTTGTAATATAGGGCCTAAAGCTTCAAAGTGACCAAGTCTTTGACCGATTTTGTAACCGATATTTGCTGCTTGCAAGTCAGGGAAAATAAATACTCTTGCTTTGCCAGCAACTTCTGATTCTGGATATTTTTGTGCTGCAACTTCAGGAACTAAAGCAGCATCAAATTGCATTTCTCCATCAATTAGTAGGTCTGGATCCATTTCTCTGGCAAGTTTTGTTGCAAGGTGAACCTTATGAGCAAGTGGTGATTTTGCTGATCCTTTTGTTGAGAATGAAAGCATTGCAACAACTGGGTCAATACCAAATTCTTCTGCTGTTTTTGCTGCTTCTACAGCAACTTCTGCTAGCTCGTTAGCTTCTAGGGTGATATTTATAGCTGTATCTGCAAAAAGATATTTTTGTCCATCAGGTCCTAACATTATCATAACACCAGAAACTCTCTTTACTCCAGGTCTGGTTTTTATAAGTTGTAGGGCTGGTCTTACTGTATCTCCTGTTGGATTTGTAGCTCCTGAAACCATACCGTCTGCTCTATCTGTTTGAATTAGCATGGTTCCAAAGTAGTTTGGATCTGTCTTTAATAGATATTCACCGTCTTCTCTGGTATTTTTACCCTTTCTTAATTCAACATATTTATCAACTAATTCTTCAAGTAAATCTGATTGTCTAGGATTAATTATTTTTAGGCCTGTAATATCTATTTCTTCTTTATTAGCAAGTTCTTTTATGTCATTTTCATCTCCAAGAACTATCGGTGTGATAAGTCCATCCTTTAGATGTCTTGCAACTGCCCTAAGAACTCTCCTATCTTTGCCTTCTGGAAATACTATTGTGTAATTTTTTCCTTTGATATTTTGAATAGCTAATTCCATAACGCCTAATTTTGACTCTGCCATTTTCTCCTCCTAAATTTTATAATCTATAAGCCATATCATTATACTCGTATATAGAATTTGTGCATCAATTTTTTGCCTTATTTAGACAATCTTTCTCATCTTTAGACAAAATCGCCTTGCTTTCTCCTCTAACTATTTCTTTCAAGTATATATTTGATCCCTCGTTTGAGTAAAGATTAGTGAGGATAAAACCATTGTGATAAGAATCTAGCATGCACAAAGAAAAGGAAAGTGCATTTGTTTGCCCTTCAAAGGCATCATAATGTAATACTGCCATTTTTGATACCGCTCCCATAGATGTATCTTTAGTATCAAGAGATCTTTGGTCAATATTCCTTAATTGTTTATTTGATATTTCTATCTGATCATTTAATGATAAAATCAGTTCCTCTATATTCACATCAGGATTTGTTCCTCTTAAAAGATGATCATATCTTCTTTTTTGTCTTTTCATTTTTTGATTTAGGGTCATTATCATGGATAATTCAATTATTACTAGAAGAGCTAATATTGCTAAGCCTATATATATTCCTATCATTTATTCCTTCCTTTTATTATTTCTACGTTTCTATCATAAAGCTTATTACATCTATTAATTATGTATTCTTTATCAAAATCATAGGTCACGTGTTTTTGGTTAATTTCTATATTAATTATTGAACTCATTACCGCTTCTTTCATAAGTCTATTGGCTATTTGTCCGTCAGAGATTGCTTCTATTCTTCCATTTTCTAGAAAAAAATCTGAAATATCCATAGCTTCAAGTACTAGGTCTATGGTTTGTCTTGGAGGTTTTATGGCAGATAGAGTTTTTATTTCTATTTCTTTTTGATCTGCTTCATTTTTATAAGCCTTTAATAAGATATTTATCTTATCTATATCCTCCTGCATTACTTCTTCAAGTCTTTTTGAGATTTCTAAAAGTCTTTTTTTCCTATATTGGGCCTTTATTTCTAGATTTATCGTGGGATATGATTTTCTATCTACCATCAATAATAGATTTATAGCCAAATTTCCTATAAGGCTTACCAAAGCACCCCCACCAGGATTTGCGTTTTTCTTCCTAGTTTGTTCTAAAAGCTTGTCTACTGTAAAGTCAATCATCATTTTTATTCAATCTCCGATACAAATTTTCTATATCATCTATGGAAAAACAATCAAAGGTCACCTTATATATATCTTGGGATTTACTTATATTAACTTTTGTACCAACCAAATTAATAAATTTTTCTTCAAAATCTTCAAACAAAATCCTATCAAGTTCAGTATCCTTATCTTCTTTTATGACCTTCTTATTTTTTTTTGATTTTTTACTTTTTTCTTCAACTTTTCTTATATTGGTTTTATTATTTAAAAAGTCATCCAAATAAGTCATCCTTTGGTCCAAGTCATCTATAGCCAAAAGTGTCCTTGCTTGAGATGAAGAAATATTGCCCTTTTCAAGTTCATCTTTAGTCCTATCATCAAGTTTTAACAACCTCATTGTATTAGCTATGTAAGACCTTGATTTTCCAATTGTTTTAGAGATAGCTTCTTGTGTCATATGGTAATTATCTGCAAGTTCTTGGTAGGCATTTGCTTCTTCTATGGCAGATAAATCTTCTCTTTGAATATTTTCAACTATAGAAAGTATATCAAGATCCTTACTATCTATTTCTTTAACCACAGCATCTATGTACTCAAGACCTAAAAGCTTACTTGCCCTATATCTTCTCTCTCCAGCAACAATTTCATATTTATCATTTTTTTTTGTAACAACTATTGGATTTAGTAAGCCATATTGTTTTATAGATTGAGATAGGCCTTGCAGAGCAATCCCATCAAAATTTTTTCTAGGTTGATCTTTTCTTGGCCTAATATCAGCTATAGGTATTTTTTTTATTTTTCCTTCTTCTTTATCAAAATTTGTATCAGGGATAAGAGAATTTAAACCTCTTCCCAAAGATCTTCTATTCATGATGGTCCTCTTTTTCTCCTGCTTTAGCATCAATTACTTCAAGACTTTCTTCTTTTAGATCATCCTTATCTTCTTTGCTAGCTTTTTTTGTTGGTGTAAGACTTTTAGATTTTTCCTTTGCCTTTTCATATTTGTCCAAATTTTTTATTATTTGGTCGGCTAATTCCATATAAGCTCTAGATCCCTTTGATGTTTTATCATAAATAACAGCCGCTTGTCCAAAAGATGGGGCTTCAGCCAGTTTGATATTTCTAGGAATCATTGTTCTAAAAACTTTTGCTTTGAAATATGCCTTAACTTCTTCTGCAACTTCGTAGGAAAGTTTAGTTCTCGTATCAAACATTGACAAAAGTACCCCTTCAATCTCAAGTTTAGGATTTAAGGATTCTTTGACTAATTCATAAGTTTTTAACAACTCACTCACCCCTTCAAGGGCATAATATTCTGTCTGAATAGGAATTATAATAGAATCTGAACCTACTAGAGCATTTATAGATAAAAGTCCCAAGGATGGTGGACAATCAATGAGAACTACATCATAAGTCTTATCCAAAAGATCTATGATTTCTTTTAATTGTTTGGTTCTTTCCTTCTCTTCTAGACTAACAAGTTCTACCTCAAGACCTGATAGGGCCGATTCAGAACAAATCAAAGATACTTTCTCAGGACTTTCTTTAATATATTTTTTTAGATCAAAGTCTTCTTGGTCCCTATAAAATAAATCATAGATAGTATTTTCAAGTTTATTCTTATCAAAGCCAAGCCCTGTTGTTGTATTAGCTTGGGGATCTAGGTCTATAACCAAAACTTTTTTATTTTTTAAAGCCAAAGCAGTAGCAAGATTTACCACAGTTGTTGTCTTGCCAACTCCTCCTTTTTGATTAAAAACTGATATAACTTTCATATGAACCTCTCATTATAATTATAGAAGCATCTATGGCCCTATTTCTTGTAAATAATCTAACCTTATTTCTATCAGGTGCAAATTTAAGTTCTAAAATATGACTTTGCTCATGATATTTTATACCAAGATACACTTGACCTAAGTGGGCATAACCAGTTGTAACTATGCAAAGTTCTGCCCTAGTCTTATCATATAAGCCTTGTAGCATTTCTCTTGCTGTTTCTTTACTTACTGCACTATATTTTTCCAATGTTTCATGTGAAACATTTAAGATTTTCTCCTTAGCTTGGTCGGAATATACTATATAAGATTCTTTAAGGCAATCACTAGCACCTGCTATATCTATTATTGAAGAAGCAATAAGACCTCCTGTTATTGATTCTGCCGTAGCGACTTTTTCTGATCTCGATCTTAATAGATCAAGAAGAATTTCTTCTTTTCTTTGGCCATTTTTGCAGATAATCAAGGGTCCAAAAATTTTATCCAAATAAGCTTCTTTTTCTTTTATCATTTTAAGAGCCTTAGCCTTACTTTCTGCCTTGGCAGATACCCTGATATAAGCACCATCGTCTGTAAAATATGGGCTAAGAGTTGGATTTTCTCCCCTAAAATCGACTCGTCTTGCCATATCCCATTCACCCAAGATTCCGATCTTAAAAATTCTAGACTCTATAACCCCATCTGTTTTAAGGTAATTTAAGACGTGATTTTCAAACATCCTCTTCATTTCTCTTGGTGGTCCCGGCATCAAGATGATTTTACAAGCATTTTTAGTTTCTATTATACAACCTGGAGCAGTACCTACTTCATTTTCTAAAACTATAGCATCTTTGGGAAATTTAGCTTGTTTAATATTATTTTCTAGGGCTATTTTATTATCATTAAAATAATTTCTAAGAGCTTTTAAGGCAGCTTGGTTAAGTTCTACCAAATCTTCTTTTTCTGCTACTTTTATGGCAACTTCCTTGCTTATATCATCAGGAGTAGGTCCAAGCCCTCCTGTAACAAAAATATAATCACAAGTTTTTGATGCTTCTTTCATTTCAAAATAAAGCCTATCAAAATTATCTCCTACAGTTAACATTTTATATACATTTATCCCAAGTTCAGCAAGTCTTTGTGCTAGATATTGTGAATTGGTATCTACTATATTTCCTAATAATATTTCTGTCCCTACAGAAAAAATTTGTCCTTTCATACTACCTCTTTTCTTCTTAATAAGTATAACAAAAAATAGCCACT
The DNA here is from genome assembly GCA_028723425.1 of Peptoniphilaceae bacterium. Taxonomy (GTDB): domain Bacteria; phylum Bacillota; class Clostridia; order Tissierellales; family Peptoniphilaceae; genus Anaerococcus. The sequence continues at coordinate 6,559 of JAQYEZ010000024.1, forward strand.
TGGTACAATGTTTCACATGAAACATATAAAAAAGGCCGTCACTAAACAACAGCCTAATCTTTTATAGAGGTTCTTTCTTGGGTAAGTTTTTCCCTCTTGGATATTTTTTTGAAGTTTGATGAATCTTTTTTATAAGAATATTATTTCTCTGATTACCGCAAAGATTTATTTGGTCTACTTTTACTAAACTTCCACCTAAAATCTTTAGGGCATTTTGGGCTTGGTCAATTTCTTCTTTAGCCTTTGGTCCTTTCATGGCAATAAAAATCCCACCTACTTTTAAAAAAGGTAGACTTAATTCTAGTAAAGTCGATAAATTTGCCACAGCCCTAGAAACCACAAAATCAAATTCTTGTCTATGATCTTTTGCAAAATCTTCTGCCCTGGTATGGATAGCCTTGGTCTTATCAAGCTCTAAGGCCTCTATGACTTGATTCATAAAATTAACTTTTTTATTAACTGAATCTATAAGGGTTAGGTCAAAATCTTTTTCTATCCTTAAAGGAATGCCTGGAAAACCAGGACCTGAACCTATATCCAATACCTTACTATTTTCTTTTATATAAGGAAGGATTGTAAGAGAATCCTTAAAATGCTTTAAATCTATCTGACAAGAATCAGTAATAGTCGTTAGGTTGAATTTTTTATTGGTTTCTACAAGCATTTGCTTATAGAGATCAAATTTATCCATGTATTTCTCCTGTTTTCATTCTTATTAAAAGGACATTAACATCAGAAGGAGATACACCAGAAATTCTTGAAGCTTGTCCTATAGAGTCAGGTTTTATTTTGTTTAATTTTTCGGCTGATTCTTTTTTTAAGCCTGAAATTTTGCTATAGTCGATATTGGGACTTAGTTTTTTATTTTCATATTTTTTAAACTTGTCAATATCAATCATTTGCTTTCTTATATAGCCTTCATATTTTATTTCTGTTTGTACTTGAATTTGTTGGAATTTTGGAAGAGTAGGCCTATCAGGGTCAAATACTTCTAGCATCTTATAGGTCAATTCTGGTCTTTTTAAAAGATCATACAGGCTATAGCCAGTTTTTATAGGATTTGAACCTAGTTTTTCAAGCTTTTTGTTAACTTCTGCCGTTGGATTAATATTAACAGATTTTAATCTTTCAATTTCACTTGTAATATTTTTCTTTTTTTTAAGCATTTTTTGGTATCTTTCTTCTGAAACTAGTCCTATATCGTAACCTTTTTGTGTAAGTCTTAAATCAGCATTATCTTGTCTCATAGTAAGTCTGTATTCACAACGTGATGTCATCATTCTGTAGGGCTCGTTTGTACCTTTTGTTACCAAGTCATCTATCAAAACTCCTATATAAGCATCTGACCTATCTAAAATTAGAGGATCTTCGCCTTTAAGTTTTAAAGCCGCATTGATACCAGCTATAAGACCTTGACCGCCTGCTTCTTCATAACCAGAGGATCCATTAATTTGGCCTGCAAAATACAAGTTTTCATAAGCTTTTGCTTCCAAAGTCCTTTTTAAATCTCTTGTATCAATCATATCGTATTCTATACCATAGGCAGGTCTCATTATTTTAGCATTTTCAAGACCTACTATAGTTTTATAAAACTGTTTTTGGATCTCTTGAGGCAATGTTGAAGATACCCCTTGTATATACATTTCATTGGTAGATAAGGATTCTGGCTCTATAAAGACTTGGTGGGTGTCTCTATCTGGAAATCTTACCATCTTATCTTCTATAGATGGACAATATCTTGGGCCAACTCCTTTAACTATTCCTGCATACATAGGGCTTCTATCGAGATTATCCATAATAATTTCTTTGGTTTCTTCAGTGGTATAGGTCAAATAACATGGATATTGCTCTCTATCTGAAAAGTCTTTGCCTTCATTCATAAAGGAAAAGGGGATGACCTCCTTATCACCTTCTTGAATTTCAGTCTTAGAATAATCAATAGTTGAAGAATCTACTCTAGCAGGAGTACCTGTTTTAAATCTTCTTAGCTTAAAACCTAAATCTTCCAAACATTCTGAAAGGTGAGTTGCTGCAGAAAGTCCATGAGGTCCTGAAGTTTTTGAAAATTCTCCCATTAATATTTTTCCATTTAGATAGGTCCCTGTACAAACTATAACTGCTCTTGTAGGAAAAATAGCCCCTTGAACAGTTTCAACAGAAACTACCTTTCCATCTTCAACATTTATCTTGTCAACCTCTTGTTCAAACAAATCGAGATTCTTCTCATTTTCCAAAGTCTTTTTCATTTCAGTATGATATTTAATCTTATCTGCTTGAACTCTTAAAGAGTGAACAGCAGGACCCTTAGATGTGTTTAACATCCTAGATTGGATAAAGGTCTTATCTATATTGATTGCCATTTCTCCACCTAAGGCATCTATTTCTCTTACTATATGACCCTTACCAGTACCACCTATATTGGGATTGCATGGCATATCTGCCACTGATTCCATAGATGTTGTTAAGACTAAAGTCTTAAAACCCATTCTAGCTGTTGCTAGAGAAGCTTCACAGCCAGCATGACCTGCCCCTATTACTACAACATCATAGGCTTGATCTAAATATTTCTTATTACTTTCCAACACAAAACTCCTTAAATACTTTATCCATAATTTCATCAGAAACAGCTTCGCCAATTATTAGACCCAAATCTTCATAGGATGACCTAAGATCAACTTCTATAGCATCTATTGGTACCTGCCTCTTTATATCTCTAAGAGAATTTTCAAGCTTTTGTTTGGCTGATTTTAAAAGTCTTTCATGTCTTAGATTTGTGATTAAGACTGGTTCTTTTTCTAGCTGTTTGGTATCAAAGATATCTGAAATTAAATTTTCCAACCTATCTATACCAACATTATTCTTCACAGAAGCTTCTATAATTGGTAGAGACAAATTTTTTATTTTATTGTAATTAAACTTTTGATCAAGGTCTGTCTTATTTAAAATAATAATAGATGTTCTATCCTTAATAAGGTCTATTATCTCTTGGTCTTCTCTATCAAATGGCCTTGAAGAATCAAAAATTCCAATAATCAAATCCGAAGTATTGGCAAGTTTTTTTGACCTATCAACACCAATTTGCTCAACAAGATCATCAGTTTCTCTTATACCTGCAGTATCATTTATCTTTAGAGTCAAATTTCCTAAAGATATATATTCGGTTATAGAATCTCTAGTAGTACCTGGTATATCTGTAACTATGGCCCTATTTTCTTTTAAAAGAGCATTCAAAAGCGAAGATTTCCCAACATTAGGCTTGCCAATAATTGTTGTGTTAACTCCTTCCTTGACAATTTTGCCATTCTTAGATGTACTAACAAGTTTATCTATCTTAGCCCTCGCTTCTTCCATGTAAGAAATAATATTATCGACAGGCAAATCTTCCCCATCTTCCGTAAAATTAATAGAATATTCAATCCTCGATAGAGCTTCCAGTTGACTCTTTCTAACATCGGCTATAGCATCTCTTAATGAGCCAGAAAGTTGTTCTAGACCAGATTTTTGTGAAAGTTCATTAGTTGAATTAATTATATCCAAAACGGCTTCAGCCTGAGAAAGATCAATTCTTCCATTCAAAAAAGCCCTTTTTGTAAATTCTCCTCTATCTGCCATGTAGGCTCCCTGATTTAATAGTAGATTTAGGATTTTTTTAACAGAAATATATGACCCATGGCAATTTATCTCGCAAATATCTTCCCTAGTATAGGTGTAGGGTCCTTTCATAAAGGCAACCATAACCTCATCAATTAGCTCTTCTCCATCATAAATATAGCCAAATCTTAACTTTCTATTATCTCTGTCCTTATCAATTGGTCCACCCTTGTTAGGCCTAAAGATTCTATTAATAATGTCAAAAGAATCATCGCCACTCATACGAACTATTGATATCCCCCCTGTTCCAGGAGGAGTTGAAATTGCCGCTATTGTTTTTTCACTCATAATTCTTCCTTTCTTTTAACGATAGTTTACCTTTGACATAAACTTTATTCTTTGATTATATTTATATTTTAGCACCTGTCAATCTTTTTACAAATCTAATCTTAAAGATAATTTTCTTTAAACAAATAGAGATGTTTCACGTGAAACATCTCCTTAGCTTTTACTTAATATCTACAACAACATATCTATTTGGTTCTTGACCTTCAGAATAAGAAGTTAAGCCTTCATATTTTGCAATTTGTTCGTGAGCAAGTCTTCTTTCATAGGAATTCATATATTTTAAATTCCATTTTTTTCTTGTTTTTGCAACTCTTCTTGCCGCATAATCAGCTTGCTCTATGATTTTATCATCCCTACGTTTTTTGTAGTTGTTAATGTCAATATTTACTTTGAGATCATTAGCTTTGGCCTTTAAAGATTTTCTAATTATTAATTCTATAGCATCTATTGTTTTTCCACCCTTGCCTATAGCTATACCTGTATCTCTTTCATCGATTTTTGCCTCAAGTTTTATGATATTTCCCTCAAGATTTCCTATAACTTTAACATTTTCAAAGTGCATAGCCTCAAGGATTTCTTTGAAAAATTCTTTGGCCCTATAATATCTTTCTATATTATTTTTTTGCCTATCCTCTTCACTTTGATTTTCATCAAGATCATTTTCATCTTCTTCTTGCTTATAATACAGATCAGATTGATTTTCAAAAACTTCTTCTTTTTCCTTTGCTTGATCTTTTAGTAAATTATCATCATCAAGCACATCTTCTTGGTAAGTTTGGTCATTTAAAATTTCAAGCTCATCAAAAAGACTTTCATTTTCAAGATCTTCTTTTATTTCTTCAAGATCCTCGTTTATATCATCATCGTAAGTTATCTTTATTACAGCATCTTTTTGACCTATCAAGCCTAGAAATCCATTAGATTCTTCCTCTAATACCTCTATTTCAACCTCATCAATAATCTTATTTATTTGGCGCAAAGCTTCTTCTATGGCTTGGTCTTTGGTCCTTGCTGATTTAATTATTGTTTTTTTCATCTTCTACCTCTTTTTCGCCTTGTTTTTTACCAATAACATAAGTAACTGCTAGCATAATCAACCTAATTACAGAACTTGTTGTCCAATAAAGTGGAAGTCCAGCTGGTAAATTTCTAAACATAAAGAAATATAAGAGCGGCATAATAAGGAACATATTGTTCATAGAACTCATAGGGTTATTTTCACCAGACATTTGTGGATTTGTCTTCATAGAAAATAAGGAATTTGCAAACTGAGTCAAACTTGTAAGTAAAGGTAGACCATAAAATAGTGGGTCTTTTTCTTGTAGGGTAGGTACCCAATAAAAATTATCCTTAATATGTTCGATTCCTTCCTTAAATACATAAGCTTTAGGATCTCTAATAACTCTATATAAAGCCATCAAAATTACAAGTTGGAAAATCATAACCAAACAAGAGGAAATTCCAGGACTTATCCCTTCTTCCTTATACAATTGTTGCATTTTTTGTTGCATTATTTGTGGATCATAAGAGTACTTTTTTTGGATCTCATCCATTTTTGGTTTTAACTGGCTTGATTTCTCTGCAGTCTTTTTTTGGTTTGACATCATTGGTATTGTAATAATATTTACAATAATTGTCATTATTATGATAGAAATAGCATAGAAACTTACATCGGCTGATTCAGTAAAGTTATTAGCCAAGGTTTCATATATCCATCTCATTAGTGCACCTAGTAAAGTGGCTATAAAATTCATATATCTCTCCTATTTGTATAGTAATTTATTTATTAAAAGAAAATAATAAATAATAGCATATAAAAAATTTTTCTTTTAATATTTTTCAACTGGATCATATCCACCCTTAGAAAAAGGATTACATCTTAAAATTCTCCACACTGATTTAAAAAATGCCTTGAAAAAACCATACTTTTTAAAGCACTCATAAGCGTATTGACTGCAAGTAGGATAATATTTGCATTTTCCAAAACCCAATTGTGGAGAAATATATAATTGATAAAATTTAATCAATCTAAGAAAAAGTTTATTTACCATATCTAATTCTCTTTTTCCTTTTGGCAAGGCCAAAAATATGATTAATAGAAGATTTAAGTTGATCATATGTATAGTCTACAGTATGTCTTTTCGGGATTATAATTATATCTACATTATTGATGTTATTATAATTATGTCTGATAATTTCTCTAAGTCTTCTTTTAAGTTTGTTTCTTCGATTGGCTTTTCCAACTTTTTTAGAAATGGAAAAGCCAAATCTAGGATGGTCTAAACCATTATTTTTTATTAAAATTGTAAAGTCTCTGTTATAAAAAGCTTTTGATTTTTTATAAACTCTTTCAAAGTCTGTATTCTTCCTTAAACTTAATTGTTTTTCCATTAGAATCCATTCTCAAAATTCTACAATATAAAAAAGCCATAAGCTATTTCTTATGCAGATAATCTTTTTCTACCTTTTTTCCTTCTAGCTTTTAATACTCTTCTTCCACCTGGAGAAGACATTCTTTTTCTAAAACCATGTACTTTACTTCTCTTTCTTCTGTTTGGTTGATAAGTTCTTTTCATCTTTATCACCTCCTGTTAATAATTTACGCTAGTCTTAATTATATTTAAAAAAGCCTATACTGTCAAGGTTTTACCTAGTAAAATTAGATAAATTAATTATTCATTTAATAAATAAAATTTTATGCAGAATTAAGCTAATTTTGCATAAGTAATCATGTGTGGATAAGTTTTTTTATAAATATTTTATCCACAACCAATAAAGATAGATTTTTTTAAAAATTTACTGCATAAAAAATTAGTTTTTTTAATAGAGCATTTTCCAATCACCTTAATTTAGGAACAAATAAATAAAACTATTACATTATTTTAATAATTTACCAACTTATCCACTTTATCCACATCAAAATGTTAAGCTAAAATATATTTCCCTATACTTTATCCAAAACTTATCAACAAATTGTGGATAACTTGATTGAATGGCATAATTAGTGTATAATTTGATGTGTATAAGATATTAATAAAGGGATTTTTCCTAATATTTTTGAGATGTTTTTGTGGATAAGTTTTTAAAATCTTCTCTTTTTTTTATTTATATTAAAAAAAATCCTTATTTTCCAATAAAATAATAATCCACAAAATACTTATCCACAAGTTATCCGCAAATTGTGGATAAGTAGATAAAAATAGGCTTAACTATTATTTTATCAGTATTTTTACCTTGTGGATATTATTTTTAAGATCGGAGAAATAATGAAGAGTATAGAATACATTACTAATGAATTAAAAAAACAAATGAAAATGAATATTCCTGATGAAGGTCAATATAAAACTTGGATAGATATTATTCAACCCTTAAATTTATACAAGGATGTCATCTATTTAGAAATTGACAAATCAGAGGATATGATTTTTATCTACAAGCAGCTTTGGGTTCCTCAACTTCAAGCTTGTCTTGATAAAATCAACAAAGAAGAAGGAACAAACCTTAAAATAGATGTAGTTGCCAAAGATTCTGACCAGTATGAAAAAATCCTAGCTTTGGGAAGAAATACAGATGAAAATGGTCAACTTGTAATGGATGCTGTAAAATCCTACCCAAGACCAATCCTTAACCCAACCTACACTTTTGAAAATTTTGTCCAAGGAAAATCTAATGCTTTTGCCTTAACAGTTGCAGAATCTGTAGCCAAAAATGCTAGTAGATCAGAAGTTATAAGATCCTATAATCCACTATTTATATATGGGGCATCTGGCCTAGGCAAGACTCACTTAATGCAAGCCATAGCCCATAGGGTCCTAGAAAATCGTGATGATGCCTACGTTATGTACATTTCAAGTGAGAAGTTCACCAATGAGTTGATAACCTCCCTTGGCAAAAGGCAAATGCCAGCCTTTAAAGAAAAATATAGGTCGGCTGATATCCTATTAATAGATGATATCCAATTTATCTCAGGCAAAGAATCAACCCAAGAAGAACTTTTCCATACCTTTGAAGACCTCTATAACTCAGGCAAACAAATAGTTATATCTTCTGATAAACCTCCAAAAGAAATTAATGATTTGGAAGATAGACTAGTTACAAGGTTTGGTTGGGGTTTGTTGGCAGATATATCTAAGCCTGATTTTGAAACAAGAGTAGCCATTCTCCAAAAGAAATTAGAAGAAATTGGGGTTGATGTTGATAACAACATTTTAGAATATATAGCAGAAAATATTGATACCAATATAAGAGATTTAGAGGGAGCTTTATCCACAGCTATAGCTTGTGCAAAGTCTGATGGCAGAATAACAGTAACTATTGATGATGCCCTCCAAGGAGTGGAATCTAGAGTAAGTGATAAAAAGGTAAAAAGACTTACTATCAAAGATATACAAGGAGCAGTTGCCAATAAATATAATATAAAGCTTAATGATTTAAAAGGAAAATCCAGAAAAAAGGAAATAGTTATACCAAGGCAAATAGCCATGTACTTGTGTAGGGAACTTTTGAGTACGTCCTTGGTTTCTATAGCCAATGAATTTAATAGGGACCACACAACAATTATGCATGGTTATGAAAAAATCGAAGTAGAAATGCAAGAATCAGAAATTTTGCGTCAAGATATTGAAGATTTAATTAAAGAATTAAAGTAGAACTTATCCACAATTTGTGAATAAGTCTGTGGATAAAGCTGTTAATAAGTAAAGTTATAAAATTTTTCCAAAAATCAAGGTGGATTATGTTGATAAGTAGGCAATTTTTCCTAGTACTTTCCACATTTTATTAAATTAATAAAACTTTTAAATACTAACATTAACTAGACTTATCCACTTTTATACATCACCTACTACTACTACAACTAAACTTATATAACTATTAGGAGAACAATATGAAACTAAAGATTAATCAAAGAGAATTATTAAATGGAATTTCTATAGCTCAAAGGGCAGTATCCAAAAAAACAAATATACAGATTCATGAATTAATATACTTTCAAGCCAAAGATGACTGTCTCTTATTGTCTTCTTTTGATGGAGAAATAGCTTTAAAAACTAAAGTTTTTTGCTCAGTAGAAGAGGAAGGAGAACTAGCTGTAAATGCAAATATTATAGCTAATATAGTAAGAAAATTGCCAGATGATTTAGTAACTATAAAATTAAATAATGGAAAAATTACTATACAATGCGAGGATTCCAAATTTAATATCATTGCTTTTGATTATTATGAAAAAGAAGATATACAAATACCTGAAGTTGACCCTATAGAAATAGATAATGATAAATTAAAAAGATCAATAATCCAAACAGAGTTTGCGACATCACTTGATGAAACAAAACTTGCCTTAACTGGAATTCTTTTTGAGCTAAAAGAGGGATTTTTAAATTTTGTTGCCCTTGACGGTTACAGGGTTGCTTTAAAAAAATTAAATATTTCCTATCCGAGTGATTTGGAAAATCTTAGGTTGATACTACCAAAAAGATCAATAACAGAATGGATAAGGATAATAGGAGATGAACAAATAACCAAAATCTATAAATCAGATAATGACCTTATCTTTGACTCAGACCTTACTACTATGGCATGCAAGGTAATAGACAAAAATTATATAGATTATACCAATATTATTTCTGATATATCTACTACATCTGTATATATTGATAGGAAAGCCTTGATTGATTCTTTGGAGAGAGCTCAATTATTAACAGATTCTCAAAGAGCTAATTTAATAAAAATAAGCATAGAAGATACTACCATGCTTATAGAGTCAAACTCAGAAATAGGTAATGTAAGAGAGCTAATAGACATTGATAAAGAAGGGGATAACTTAAATATAGCCTTTAATGCAAAGTATCTCTTAGATGGTGTAAGGGCTTGTGATACAGATACTATCAAAATGAACTTTAAATCATCTCTAAATCCTTGTCTTATTTATCCTAAAGATAGTACAAGAGAAGACGAGGACTACATCTACTTGGCTTTACCAGTTAGATTAGCAAACTAGGAGTTTTTTATGCAAGAAATAGAATTTAAAGCAGAAATTATAAGGCTAAAGGATTTATTAAAAAAAACATCTATGCTTGCTTCGGGTGGTATGGCAAAAAATATCATTAGAGAAGAAGGAATCATCTTAAATGGTAAGCCTTGCTTTATTCCTGGTAAAAAAGTTACCAAGGGTGATCAGGTAATTTTTGATCATTATCTTATAAAGATTGTATAATGTGGATTCAAAATTTAAAAGTAAATAATTTTAGAAATTATTTTTATGAAAATATAGATTTTAATGAGGATATAAATATTTTTTTGGGAGATAATGCCCAAGGCAAAACAAATCTTTTGGAAGCAGTTTACTATCTTTCCAATGCCAGATCTTTTAAAACTGTAAGGGATAGGGACATAATCATGTTTAAGGAAAATTCCATGAAACTTGAAGGAAAGATTAGAAAGAAAAATTCCTTTAAAAATGTTTCTATAAAAGTAAATGATAAGGATAAGGATATTTATGTTAATGACATAAAATATTCTAAAAATAAGGATTTGAAGGCTCTTTTTAAGCTAGTCCTTTTTACTCCAGAAGATTTAAGTATAATTAAAGAAGGTCCAAATTTTAGAAGAGAACTTTTTGATGATATAATAGTAAGTGTTGATTATTCTTATAGTATTATAAAAAAGAATTTTGAAAAAATACTTTTCCAAAGAAATAAATTACTAAAGAATCAAAAATCTAAATATTTTAAAGAGCAACTTGCTGCCTTTGACAGACAAATTATCAAATTAGCTTATACAATTTACCAAAGAAGAGAAAAGTTTGTAAAACTAATAAATGGTTTTGCCAAGTCCTACCACCAAAGTCTTAGTAACAATAAAGAAGACTTAGAAATTACTTATAAGCCTGATATATTTGCTCAAAGTTTTGACCAATATGAAGAAGAATTTAAAAAAAATATAGCCAATGATTTGAAACTAATGACCACAACATCTGGTGTTAATAGAGATGATATAGACATAAAAATAAATGGCAAAGCAGTCAAAAAATTTGCCTCTCAAGGACAGCAAAGATCGGTTATCTTAAATATAAAACTTGCTCAAGTTAAGTTAATTAAAGAATCATCATCAGATAAGGCAATTATTTTATTTGATGATGTTTTTTCGGAGCTTGATGAAAATAGAAGTCAATTTCTATTAAATAATTTAGGAGCTTATCAAACAATAATAACAGCAACAAATATAAAATCGCTAGAAAATGTAGACAAATCCAAGGTTAGAAAAATATCCGATGGACACATTTTAAGCTAGAAAGGAAGTTTATGACTAAATCCAACTACGATGCATCCAACATAAGAGTCCTAAAAGGACTAGAGCCTGTTAGACTTAGACCTGGTATGTATATAGGTTCAACAAGTGAAAGAGGTCTTCACCATTTGGTCTATGAAGTTGTGGACAACTCTATAGATGAGGCCTTGGCTGGTCGTTGTGACTATATAAAAGTTACAATTGACAAAGATAATGTAGTAAAAGTAGAAGATGATGGATCAGGAATTCCTGTAGAAGTCCATCCAGTTACAAAAAAATCAACCTTAGAAACTGTACTTACAGTTCTTCATGCAGGTGGAAAATTTGACGATAAGGCTTATAAGTTTTCTGGAGGACTCCATGGAGTAGGTGTAAGTGTTGTTAATGCCTTGTCAGAATACTTGATAGCAGAAGTCAAAAGAGATGGAAAAATCAATAGAATGACCTTTAAAAGAGGTATACCACAAACTGACTTACAAGTTATTGGAGAAACTGACCAAACAGGTACAACTATAACTTTTAAACCTGATGGAGAAATTTTTGATACAACAGTTTTTGATAAAATAACTTTGGAAAACAGATTCAGAGAAATGGCCTTTTTGAACAAGGGAGTTAAAATAATATTTGAAGACCAAAGGGTAGATTCTATTCAAACTTTTAAGTATGATGGTGGAATTTCTGAATTTGTAAAATACTTAAATAGAAATAAAAATCCTTTAAGTCCTACAATAGCTCACTTTGAAGGAGTACAAGAAAAAACAGAAGTAGAAATAGCCTTCCAATATACAGATTCTTATTCTGAATCAATCTTAACTTTTGCCAATAATATTTTCACTATAGAAGGTGGTACCCACTTATCAGGTTTTAGAACAGCCCTAACCCGTACTATCAATGATTATGCAAGAAAGTACAACATAATAAAAGAAAATGAAGAAAACTTTTCTGGAGAAGATGTAAGAGAAGGAATGACAGCTGTTGTTTCTGTAAAGATATCTGAGCCGCAATTTGAAGGACAAACAAAGGGAAAATTAGGAAATTCTGAAGTTAGAGGAGCAGTTGATGCCTTCTTCTCAGAGCACTTAGAATATTTTTTAGAAGAAAATCCACAAATTGCAAAGGCTATAGTCTCAAAGGCTGCTGCCTCAAGAAGAGCTAGACAAGCAGCAAGAAAAGCCAGAGATTTAACAAGAAAAAGATCTATCTTAGATTCTGCCACACTTCCTGGCAAACTTGCAGATTGCCAATCTACAGATATAAGTGAAAATGAAATTTTTATAGTCGAAGGTAATTCAGCCGGCGGTTCAGCCAAAGGTGGAAGAGATAATAGGATTCAAGCTATCCTTCCCCTAAGAGGAAAAATTTTAAATGTAGAAAAGGCAAAACTTGATAAGATTTTAAATTCGGAAGAAATAAAAAATATGATTACAGCTTTCGGAACTGGTATTGGAGAAGAATTTGATATATCTAAATTAAGGTATGGAAAAATTATTATTATGACCGATGCCGATGTAGATGGAGCTCACATTAGAACCTTGCTTTTAACTTTCTTTTATAGATATATGAAGCCTTTAATAGACGAAGGCCATGTATTTGTAGCCCAACCACCCCTTTATAAACTAAAAATTGGTAACAAAGAAAGATATTGTTATGACGATAAAGAACTTAACGATATTATAAATGAGGTTGGAGAAGGAAATTACAAGCTAGAAAATAGATACAAGGGACTTGGTGAAATGAACGCTGACCAACTTTGGGAAACAACAATGAATCCTGACAATAGGGTTTTGTTAAAAGTTTACGAAGATAGCGAATCTACGACAACAGATGATACTTTCTCAATGCTTATGGGAGAAAAAGTAGAACCAAGAAGAGAATTTATCCAAGACAATGCAAAATATGTTGAGAACTTGGATATTTAGGGGGAAAAATGACAGAAGAATATAAACAAAATATTCTAGAAGTTGAACTTGAAAAGCAAATGAAAAAAGCATACCTTGACTATTCTATGTCAGTAATAGTTGCAAGAGCGCTTCCAGATGTAAGAGATGGCCTAAAGCCAGTACATAGAAGAATTCTTTATGGTATGGAAGGTCTTGGACTAGATCCATCCAAAGGAACAAGAAAGTCTGCCAGAGTTGTTGGGGAGGTTATGGGTAAATTTCACCCTCATGGGGACTCAGCTATCTATGATGCTATAGTTAGACTTGCCCAAGATTTTTCAACTAGGTATCCTTTGGTTCAAGGTCAAGGTAACTTTGGTTCAATAGATGGGGATGACCCAGCAGCTATGCGTTATACCGAAGTTAAAATGAGCAAGATTGCCAAAGAAATGCTTAGAGATATCAACAAAGAAACAGTAGATTTTGGACCAAACTTTGATAATTCGGAAAAAGAACCCTTGGTTTTGCCATCAAGATTTCCAAATCTAATAGTAAATGGTTCAAACGGAATAGCAGTAGGTATGGCAACCAATATGGCTCCCCATAATCTAGGGGAAACTATAGACGCCTGCATAGCCTATATGAAAAATAATGACATCACAATAAAGGAACTTTCAGAGATAATCAAAGGACCTGATTTTCCGACAGGAGCTTTAATTCTTGGAAAAAGCGGTATAAAAGATGCCTACCAAACAGGAAGAGGAAAGATAAAACAAAGGGCTGTTGCTACTATTGAACCCTTTAAGAAAAATAGGGAAAGAATAATAGTTACAGAAATTCCTTACCAAGTAAATAAGGCAAGATTAATAGAAAAAATTGCCGAATTAGTTAAGGATAAAAAAATAGATGGAATTTCTGATATTAGGGATGAATCAGACCGTAAAGGAATGAGAATTGTAATAGAAGTAAAAAGAGATTTTAGCGCTAATATAGTTTTAAACAAACTATACAAGCACACCCAATTAGAAAATACCTTTGGGATAATAAATCTAGCCTTGGTAAATGGTGTACCAAAAATTTTAAACCTAAAAGAATTAATTGAATATTATATAGACCATCAAGTAGATGTAGTAACAAGAAGGACAGTATTTGATTTAGATAAGACTAAAAAGAGAAAACACATTGTAGAAGGCTTGATAATTGCTATAAATAATATAGACGAAGTTATTAGAATTATCAGATCTTCCTATGATGATAATCAAATCAAAAAAGAATTCTACCAAAGATTTGCCTTAACAGATGAGCAAACCCAAGCTATACTTGATATGAGATTAAGAAGATTATCAGGTTTAGAAATAGAGAAATTAATGGCTGAAGATAAGGAATTGGAAGAAAAAATTGCCTATTTATCAGCAATACTTGCCTCCAAAGAAAAATTGATGGAAGTAATAATAGATGAATTAACAGAAATAAAAGAAAAATACCAAGATGAAAGAAGAACAAAGATAGTAGCAGATGTAGGAGAATTTGAGATAGAAGAGCTAATAGAAAAAGAAGATGTGCTTATTACTCTAACCTACGATGGCTATATTAAAAGGCTTCCTATAGATACTTATAAGGTGCAAAATCGTGGTGGCAAGGGCATAAATGCAGGATCTACAAAAGAAAATGATTATATCAAAAAAATTATGACCACCAACACCCACGAAGACCTTTTATTCTTTACTTCCTTAGGAAAAGTTTATGAATTAAAAGCCTACGAAATTCCAGAAGGGACAAGGACATCAAGGGGTCAAGCTATAATAAACTTATTAAGGCTAGAAAATGGAGAAAGAATAACAGAAATAATAGCTCTATCTGACTTAAATGAAAATAGCCAAATTATCCTTCAAACTCAAGGAGGCCTAATAAAAAAGACAGATGCAAAAAATTTCACTTCCATTCAAAAAAATGGAATAATAGCCATAGGTCTAAATAAGGGTGACAAGCTTATTTCAGTTAGACAATTAAATGAACCAAAAGATATAATAGTAGCTACTAGTCAAGGCATGGCTATAAAATTCTCATCAAAAGATGTAAGAAGTATGGGCAGACAAGCTCAAGGAGTTAAAGCTATAAAACTTAATGATGATGACAGGGTAGTTTCTATGAATATAGTGGAAAATGAAACCTACCTTGTTGTAGTAACAGAAAATGGCTATGGAAAGAAAACATCATTTAACAATTTCAAAAATCAAAATCGTGGTGGCAAAGGCTTAAAATGCCACAAGGTAACTGAAAAAACTGGACTTATAGTGGACAGCCTTCCTGCAGATTTAGAAGATGATATAATGATGGTATCCCTAAAGGGGGATATGATTAGAATTTCATCTAGGGATATATCCACAATGGGAAGAAGTACAGTTGGAGTAAAACTTAAAAATTTGGCCAACGAAAACGACAAAATTGTTTCTGTAACCAAATATGAAGAATCAAGGCAAGAAGATGAGGGATAGGTATGTTTGATAAAAAAATCACAAGGACAGATGACTTACTAACAGTAGAACTAAAAGGCGATTTGGATGTGTATTTTGAAAAAGAGTTCAAAGAATTTGCAAAAGAGAATCTTTTAAATGAAGATATAGATATGGTTTTTGATTTTAAATATCTAAACTATATAGATTCTACTGGACTTGGACTTTTTATGAACCTTTATAAAAACCAAAAAGAAAAAAATAAGTCCATCAAGATTATTAATGCAAAGGATAATATCTACAAACTATTTAAAATCACAGATTTGACAGAACTTTTCAATATGGAGAAATAATGGATAAAATAGAAATAAGAGTACCAGCAAAAGAAAACTATTTAAAATCACTTAGACTTTTATCAGCCTCTATAGCTAGTGATATGGGCTTTGATATAGAAGCTGTTGAAGATATAAGAGTGGTTGTATCTGAAGCTGTTAATTATAAATTAGGTCAAGAATACGTAGATATAAAATTTTATGTCAAAGAAGATTCTCTAACAGTTTTAGTCTTAGGAAAAGATAAAAAAATTGACAAACAAGCTTTGGAAATGAGAAACCTAATACTAGAAGTTTTGGCAGATGAAGCATATGTTTCAGAAGATGAGATTAGACTGGTAAAGAGAGTAAAAAATGACAAACAATAAACTTTCTAAAGAAGAAACAAAGAAAAAATTCGAAGAATTCTATAAGACTAAAGATAAAAAACTAAGAGATGAGCTTATAGAAGACCATCTTTATATAGTTGATATTTTGACTAATAAATATGTAGGCAAGGGAATAGAAAGAGATGATCTATACCAAGTAGCCTCTCTTGGCCTTATCTATGCCATAGATAGATATGACCCTAGCAAGGGTTTTGAATTTTCATCATTTGCGACTCCAACTATCATGGGAGAGATAAAAAGATACTTTAGAGATAAGGGCTGGGTTATAAGAGTTCCAAGGAGAATCCAAAATCTCTATAAAAAAATAAACTCAGCAAAAAAAATACTCCCACAGGAAATTCAAAGGATTCCAACAGTCAAAGACCTAGCAGACTATTTGGGAGAAGATGAAGAAATGATCCTTGAAGCCATGGAAGCAAGCAAAGTTTACTCTCCCCAAAGTCTAGATATGAAATACCAAGTCCAAAAGGGAGAATCATCTGTAGACTTATCTGATATGATAGGAGAAGATGACAAAAATTTCGACTCAGTTGAACTAAGAGATTTAATAGAAAAATCTACCAAAAGGTTAAATGATATGGAAAAGCAAATCTTAAAACTTCGCTACTATGAAGGAAGAACTCAAGTAGAGATAGCAGACAAACTCTCCATAAGTCAAATGACTGTATCAAGACTAGAAAAGAAAATTTTGCAAAAATTCACCCAAGAATTAGAAAAACAAAGTTAAAAAGCTTTGTTAAAAAATAGAAAAAATAAAGAAAATAAGGACAATAAAAGCTGGTAGGAAAAATCTACCGGCTTTATTTATAATATTTAATTTCCTGGATACATAGTAGATGAGCCAGGATACATTTTTCCAATTTCATCAAAAACAAGTCCTATATCCCCAAAACCAGTTTCTTCAAGTCTTTTTTGTGCCCTAGCATTGGCTATATCTATGTCTTTATTAGGAATCTTTGCTACTACATCTGGATCAAAACCATATTGTTCTACCATGTCTTTTTTTAGTTGGTCATAAAGAGCTTCATTATCATACATGGCTTTTACATTTCCTTCATTATTATTATTATTATTATCAGTATTCTTACCATTATTTTCTTTACTATACATATTAACTACTGCCTTAATATAGTCCTCATAATAATAATCCTCATTTTCTTCATAGGTTTTTCTAAAAGCTTTTTTTAGATCGGAGTTTGTAATTTGATAGGCAAGATTTGAATCCAAGCCCTCATTCACCAAATATTTTCTTTCACTTTGATATTTATCCACACCCTTATCATCATCAGAAATTTCCCAATCATAGATTTCATCTATAGAAGCTAGAGGAAATTTATTACTTTGATCGGGAAAGGCCTTAGAAAGTTCTTGGAATACAAAATCTTTTACATCCCAATATCCAGTCTTATCAGAAAGATCTTGGGCTTTTTTTACCAAATCCCTAATCCTATCCTTAGCAAGGCCATCAACAAAATCCTTGTTAAACTGACCAATATCTACAAGTTTTTTCTTCCAAGCCTCAATGTCAATTTCTTTTGTTGAATTTTCTTTATTTTGATTATTATCTTTATTCAAAATAGAACTAATGTCTTTATCATCAGTTGATAAAAAATCTTTCTTAGGCTTTTTATCCTTTTCATAATCATCAAGGACTAGGTTGGTATCCTTAGTATTTACATTTGAACTGCTAATTTGTTTACAGGAAACAAGGGCTAGAGAAAAAGCTACTAGTAAACTTATATTTTTGATTTTCATATCTCCTCCTATTTAATCATATATATAATACCCTATTTACAAAAAATAAGATAGGTCCAATAATTGCAAAAAGGTTACAAAATTTCAAAAAAAGCTAGAATTTGTAATAATTTTGTTGCTTTTACTATAGATTAGGTATATACTAGAAGTGATCTTTAAAAATGAATATGATTAAAGTGAGGTTAAACATGAAAAAAATTCCCAAAATAACAGTTTTAGCATCGACTGTTCTTTTATCCACTATATTTTCACCAAAAGCCCATGCCGCTAGTGAAGATATATACTACTATAAGTCAAACAACAATACAGAAAAAATACAAGCAAGTGACACTTCAAAAGTATATACTTATAAGCTTAGCGAAGATAAACCACAAGCTAGTAAAGAAGAAAGTTTGGAAAATATAGCAAACGATTCTAACAAAGAAGTAGAAAATGAAGATTCTACAGACCTTAAGAAGGATACAGATTTAAATGATAAGTCTGTTCCTGTAAATAAAGCAAAGTCTATTTCAGTTACTCCTCAAAAAGTTCAAGTAAAAACCTATAGCAATACAACCAATACAAAAAGTACAACAAGTAAAGAATCAACAAAAGCTAGTGATTCTTCTAATAAGAGCAATACTCAAACAAATTCATCATCTTTTTCTTATAGTGATGTTTATAAGTATACATCTATAGATTTGGATAATGGCCTAATAGGGAATACTTCTACTACAAGTAATTCAAATAAAAGTTCAAATACTTCTACCAATAATAGTCAAAAACAAGAAGAACTAAAAGTAGTAGATAAGACTTCTGATGGTAGATATGTCCTAAAATCTGATGGAGTTAATTCATACTACTATGACAATGGCGTTTTGCAAAAAAATAAGGATACAGTCTTAAATGGCAAATTCTATAGCCTAGATTCCCAAGGAAAGGCAAATGTAGCCAAAAACAAATGGGTCAATGTTAATGGAGTAAAATATTATGCCAACCAAAACGGCTATACACAAGTAGGCCTAAAAAAGATTGGAAATACTACCTATAACTTTGAACAAAATGGCAAACTATCTGCAAATAAAACAATTTTTGCCAATGGAACTTACTATAAGATTAATAACCTTGGCATAGCCTCTGCTATTAGAAACCAATGGCTAGATTATAATGGTTCAACTTTCTATGTAAACAACAAAGGTGGAAAAGCAAGTGGCTTAACTGAAATTTCAGGCAAAACTTATTATTTTAACAATTCAGGTATGGTCAAAAACCTTCCCCTTCTTTATACAGGAGATAGGTTCTACAGCGTAGATAGCAAGGGAGTTGTTAGCCTAAAAAGAAATACTTGGGTAAATTACAAGGGCATAGATTACTACGCTAACAATGAAGGTTGGCGCTGTCAAGGAATTACAAATATAAATGGAAAAGTTTATAATCTAACCAAAAGTGGACCTGGCAAAAATTACTATGCTTATAGCGAAAAAGATAATGCAACCTATTACTTTGATAGCAATGGAGTAGGCACTCTAGTTTCTACTGGAAAGCCAAAAAAAGATTTAAATCTATTGGTAGGTTGGATGTATGATGGCATGAACAATAACATGACTTACAGCATGTCAGCTGCCCGTACATCTGCCAATGCATCTGACTGTTCATCTGCCGTATTTAGGGCTATGATATATGCAGGCTTTAGGGATAAAGGTTCATTTATAGGAAACACAGAAACGCTCTTTAGCCTAGGAAGTAAAGGTCAGGTCCTAAAAGAAATTTCAGAAGATGAGATTGACTATGGAGATATATTTGTAGCTGGAGTTCCAGGACAAAGTCTTGGAGCAGGAGGTCATACAGGTATTATCTTAGATAAAAATACAATTATCCATTCAAACTACACCGACAATGGCATCAGCGTAACTCAAAGAAAAGGAAGAATGGGAGATGCCAGTGGGTATCCGATAAGATATTATAGATTAGTTGGTGGATCAAGAAGATTATACATTTAAAAATAAAGCAAATAACAAAAAAGTCTTAGTAAGAAAAAATATACTAAGGCTTTTTTGGTATGCCGACCTTGGTCTAATGCTAGGATCGTCAAAGTCCTGATTTGGGAAAATATAAAAAATGTTGGAAAATTATCAAATTTAATAATTTAATCATTTACTCCTACAACTTATTATCACTTTAATTCATATTGACAAAAGAATAAAAATAGCTTATAATCATTTTACATTATATTTTAAAGGAGAGAGAAGAAATGAAAGTAAATAAACTGATCTCCTCTGTAATGGCTCTAGGCCTTGTATTTTCAATTGCTGGATGTGGTGGCAAAAAATCCAACACTCCAAGTACAGAAGGTTCCATGCCAGCTAGTAACGGAGGATCGCAAGCAACAGAGAGTCAATCAGCAGATAAATTTGAATCGCAAACTTCAGATGATACTCTAGTAATTGGTACAACAGAAATGAATGGAGACTTCATCGAAGGCTTCACTAATAGTGCCTATGATATAAAGGTTAGAAACCTTATGGGTATCCAAGGATCTGTTGGCTATAGGACTTATCAACAAAATGAAGAAGGGGAGTTTGTCTGGAATAGTGCAGTCTTAGCAGAAGAACCAAAAACTGTAGAAAACAAAGATGGTTCAAAAACTACTACCTTCAAATTAAAAGATGACTTAAAATGGTCAGACGGCAAGCCAGTAACAGCTGATGATTATTTATGGAAATCCCTAATGACATCAAATGGTGACTACAACCTAGTAACAGGATCAATAGAAATTGGTAACTATTCATTAAAAGGTTACGAAGATTATCGTGCTGGCAAAAATGAAGTCTTTGAAGGTATAAAGAAGATTGACGATCATACCTTTGAAGCTACAATAGATTCATCTTTCTTACCATATTATGAAGAAGAATCCCTAAAGATGTTTGATCCAAGACCAATGCATCTTGAAGCACCAAATTTAGTAATCGATGTTAATAAAGTAGCAGTAAAACCTGACTATAAACTAACAGACGATGAAAAGAAAGCCTATATTGATTCAATCGACCAACAAATAGAAAATGAAAATAAAGATTTTGAAGCCAACAAAAAAGAAGCTGGTGGCAAGGTTGATGATGAAACTCAAAAGAAACACGATGAAAAGCTAGCAGGTCTTGAAGAAAGAAAGAAACAAGCAGAATCAGGTCAAGGACTAGATCCTACTAAACTTATATTTGAACAAGCTATGCTATATGATACAGGAACATATAGAAAGAACCCAAGCGTAACACCTGGACCATATAAATTCGTAGAATTTAAAAACAATATGGTAAAACTTGAGAAAAATGATAACTACGCTGGAGACTTCAAGGGTAGAAAACCATCTATACCAAAGATAATAGTCCAAGCAGTTAACCAAAAAATATCTATAGATCTTCTTGCAAATGGCGATATCGATATTTGGGAAGAAGAAATGGAAGGTGCCAAAGTTGACCAAATGATAGCAGATGCTAAAGATGGAAAAATTGGTGGTTACCTAAACTATGACAGAAACGGTTATGGTAAACTAGTATTTTTAAATGATAGAGGAGCAACCAAGTACAAAGAAGTTAGACGTGCAGTAGCCTACCTAATGGACAGAAATGACTTCGTACAAAACTTTGCTGGTGGTTACGGTGTAGTAACAAACGGTATGTACGGATCAAGTCAATGGATGTATAAAGAAAGAGGAGCAGATCTAGAAAGTAAGCTTACCAACTATACTTTAAACGTTGATCAAGCGAATAAAGAATTAGATAATTCTCCATACAAATTCGAATCTGATGGAAAAACTGCTTGGGATCAAGAAAAAGCTCAAAAAGCCTACCAAGACAACCCAGAAAACTTCGATTATTGGAGATATGATAAGGATGGCAAGAAACTTCAAGTTAACCAATATGGTGCTCAAGACTCTGGTATAACAACCCTACTAAATAACCAACTTCCAGACAATGCAAAACAAGCAGGTATGGAATATAACGTTCAAGCAGGAAACTTTACTACCTTACTTGATTACTTATACTATCCAAAAGAAGATGCTGAATATACAGCCTTCAACATGGGATCAAACTTTGAAGTACCTTATGACCCTTACTTCCAATTTAACTCAGAAGGTAACGACAATACAGACAGAGTTAACGATCCTGAAGCTGATAAGCTAACAGTAGAATTAAGAAGCGTAGAACCAGGAAACAAAGAAGAATACTTAGACAAGTGGGAAGCATTCAATATTTGGTTTAACGAAAATTTACCAGAAATTCCACTTTATGCTAACAAATACTACACAGGTTATTCAAAGAGAGTTAAGGGATTTGATACAGCAACTCCATTCTGGGATGCAACCTATGAAATCAATAATATGAAACTAAAATAATTACTAAATTCATATTTTCCCTAGTATTAGTATAAAAATAATTTCAATAAGGCTATAAGCTCTAAAAAATTTAATAACCTAGAAGAATATGCAAAAAAATAAATTATTATTGACAAAAATTTCTACTAATGTATAATAGAAATATATTAAGGCTTTATAAGTTTAAATAACTAAATAGCACTTATAAAGCCTTATAGATTAAATTAGCTTATCTTTAATTTGCTATACATTTTCTATACTAGCATGCCTTAAAAAATAGCAACAAAAGATAAACTTATTCATTAAATCGATTTTTTAGTATAAAATCTCTCTTTATGAAGTACAGTTTTCGCTGTACTTCTCTTCTTTATTATAAAAATAAATTTATAAATATACTTAGAATTAAATCCTTTATACTTATATTAGAAAGTAAGAATGTTTAATTAATAACAATCTATAGTTGCGTCTCTTTTTTAAGGGTGTTGACAAAAAAATAAGCATAAAATATAATGAATACATATAAAAAAAGAAGAAAAGGAGAGATAGGATGAAAGTAAAAAGAATTTTCTCGTCTGTAATGGCCCTAGGTTTAGTGGTGACTCTTGCAGCATGCGGTGGAAAGGATTCCAATAAGGGATCTGCTACTGGATCAGCTAGTACAGAAGGATCGCAAACAGGAGCAGACGCTACAAGTGTCGATAAATTCGAATCTGTTACATCAGATGACACCCTTGTTATAGGTGTAAGCTCAATTGGTGGAGATTTTATTCAAGGTTTTGCAAACTCTACTAACGATGTAAAAATTAGACAACTTATGGGTATCCAAGGTAATACAGGTTATGGAACCTATGTTCAAGATGAACAAGGCGCTTGGGTTTGGAATAAAGCAGTACTTGCAGAAGAACCAAAAACAAAAGATAATGAAGACGGTTCAAAAACAGTTACCTATAAACTTAAAGAAGGTTTAAAATGGTCTGATGGCAAACCTGTAACATCAGATGATTACATCTGGAAAACACTTATGTTGTCAAGTCCAAGTTATAGTCTAGTTACTGGCTCAACAGAAATAGGTGCAGACTCTGCCAAAGGCTATGAAGCCTATCACAGTGGAAAAACAGATGCTCTAGAAGGAATCAAAAAAATCGATGATTTAACCTTTGAAGCTGTAATTGATGCATCTTTCTTACCATACTATGAAGAAGAATCTCTAAAAGCATTTGATTTAAGACCTATGCACTTAGAAGCACCAAATCTAATCATAGATGTTAACAAGGTAGCAGTAAATCCAGACTACAAATTAACAGATGAAGATAAAAAAGCTTACACAGATTCTATTGATCAACAAATTGCCAAAGAAAATGAAGATTTTGATGCAATGAAAAAAGAAGCAGAAGATGGCAAAGTTGATGAACAAGATCAAAAAGCACACGATGATAAAATAGCAGGCCTTGAAGATAGAAAGAAAAAAGCTGAATCAGGAGAGGGAATTGACCCAACTCAACTTCTATTTGAACAAGCTATGCTATTTGATACAGAAACCTACAGAAAGAATCCATCAGTTACTGCTGGATCATATAAGTTTGTAGAATTTAAGAACAACATGGTTAAACTTGAAAAAGATGATAACTATGTTGGAGACTTCAAAGGCAAAAAACCTTCAATTCCTAAGGTAATAGTTCAAGTAGTTAACCCAAAAATTTCAATCGATCTATTAGAAAATGGCGATATTGATGTTTGGCAAGAAGAAACTGAAGGAGCTAAAATTGACCAAATGAGAAAAGCAGCTGATGATGGAAAAATCGGTGGTTATTTGACCTTTGATAGAAATGGTTATGGTAACCTAGTATTCCTTAACGATAGATCAGCAACTCAATATGCAGAAGTTAGACGTGCAGTAGCCTACCTAATGGACAGAAATGACTTTGTACAAAACTTTGCCAGTGGATATGGTGTAGTAACAAATGGTATGTATGGTACTAGCCAATGGATGTATAAGGAAAGAGGAGCAGATCTTGAAGCAAAACTTACAAATTATACCCTAAACATTGACCAAGCAAACACAGAATTAGACAATTCACCATACAAATTTGAATCTGATGGAAAAACTCCATGGGATAAAGAAAAAGCTCAAAAAGAATATCAATCAAACGCAGCAGGATTTGATTATTGGAGATACGACGAAAAAGGTAAAAAATTACAAATTAACCAATATGGTGCTCAAGACTCTGGTATTACAACCTTGTTAAACAACCAACTTCCAGACAATGCAAAACAAGCAGGTATGGAGTATAACGTTCAAGCAGGAGATTTCAATACCTTACTCCAATACCTAACCTTCCCTAAAGAAGATGCTGAATATACAGCTTTCAACATGGGAACCAACTTTGGTACACCATTTGACCCATACTACCAATACAACTCTAAAGGATTTAACAATAAAGACAAGGTTAATGATCCTGAAGCTGATAAAATTACTGAAGAGTTAAGAAGAACAAAACCTGGTGATAAAGAAAAATATCTAGATAAATGGGAAGAATTTGAAGTTTGGTTTAACAAGAACCTACCAGAAATTCCACTATATTCTAACCAATACAATACAGGTTATTCAAAAAGAGTTGAAGGTTTCGAAACAGCTACTCCATATTGGGATGTAACTTACGAAATCAATAACATGAAACTTAAATAATATTAATATATTATAATTAAATATCTATCTAGCTTGCCTTTATTAAGTAAATGCTATAACAAAGGCAGGCTTATAGATCAAATAAAAGCAGTGCGAGGTCACTGCTTTTATAGTACATAGTAAATTTACAAATAAATCATAAAAAAATTAATGTTTTCAAGCTTTAACACATTATATAAATATATTAAACAGTATATAAATTCATAGGCTTATTTGGTTAAAATTAGCAAAATATTTAAAATGAATATAAATTTATAACTATGAAAAAGTATTCCTTAGCTACAAATTTTGATAAATTTATATGTATAAGTTTTAAATAAAATGAAATTTATATCAGTTGACTAATTGACAAATAGAGGACTATATATTATTATATGAGTTATGATATTATAAGTTTTAATACAATAAGTGATATTAATATTTATAAAAAATTCTTTATATTATGATAATCGAAGACTTGCTTGGTGGATATAAAAGTTGGTTTTTTGTCTTACATAATAAGGAAAAAAGAAGGAAGGGAGAAAAATGTTACGATACATAGGAAAAAGAATCATTAACTTGATTCCTGTAGCACTTATTATATCTGTTTTGATATTTGTATTATCAAAAGCAATGCCTGGAGATCCTATTAGAGCTATGATACCTCAAGATGGTAGAATGACTAAAGCTCAACAAGAAGAGCTATATAAGACTCTTGAACATAGGTATGGTTATGACAGGTCATTGCCTGAACAATACGTACTTTGGATGGGTAGGACCTTAAAAGGAGATTTTGGAGAATCTACTCAAGCAAGAGAGCCAGTTAAAAAATACTTGGCTGAGCCTTTAAGAAATACTATTTATTTAAACTTAGGCTCAACTATTATTTCATTTGTCCTATCTATACTTATAGGAATTAGGTCGGCGGTTCATAGGGGAGGCTTTTTTGATAGATTCTTCCAAGTCTTTACTTTGATAGGAATTTCACTACCTACATTCTTTATAGGCTTATTCTTAATTTTCTTATTTGCCTTTAGATTAAAATGGTTCCCAGCCAATGGTATGCCTAGGGGTAATTCTTTTGGTGAGTGGGTCAGGTACTTGGTATTACCAACCTTGACTTTGACTTTTGGATCTATGGCATCTATATCAAGATATGTAAGAAATGCCATGCTTGATTCTTTGGAC
Source organism: Peptoniphilaceae bacterium (assembly GCA_028723425.1). Classification (GTDB taxonomy): domain Bacteria; phylum Bacillota; class Clostridia; order Tissierellales; family Peptoniphilaceae; genus Anaerococcus. The sequence goes on from JAQYEZ010000024.1 coordinate 32,795, forward strand.
CAAGACTACATTAGAACTGCTAGGGCAAAGGGTCTAAGGGAGAAAACTGTTATATATTCACATGCTTTTAGGAATGCTCTTATACCAGTAGTTACAGCTATGACATGGGCTATACTTGGTATGTTTTCAGGTTCTGCAATTACAGAAACCATCTTTGCTTATAGAGGTATAGGAAACCTCCTTATCAAGGGTGTTTTGGCCCAAGACTACAATGTTATCTTGGCTCTATCAATGTTTTATGCTATTTTAACCTTGTTAGGTAACTTGTTGATGGATATTGCTTATGCCCTAGTAGATCCAAGAGTAAAATTGGAGGCTTAGAATGAAAAAAGAACTAAAAAGATCTTTAAAGTCTTTTGGTAATTTGCTCTTATCCTTATTTAGCTTTGGTACTAGATCAGAAGATATTAATTTTGATCCAAAGCAAAAACCAGAAGATTTAAACCAAGAACCATTAGAAAATGACAAATTAAGAGAAGAAGCAATTATGTCACCAGGAAAGATTGCCGTAAGAAACTATTTCCATAATCCGCTTGGAGTTATAGGTTTGGTTTTGTTCTTAGCTATAATTGGAGTTGTCTTTATTGGTTCAGCTCTTATACCTTTTAACCCTTATAAGTCAGAAGGAACCCTTATAAATGTATCTCCTGGTGCAGGTTATATGAAATTTCCTTCCGAACTTGAAAGTGAGAAAGTAAAGGAAGTTTCTATAGGTAATACTTTTGGTGTTGGCCTATCTAAAAAAGGAAACTTATATTATTGGGGCAAAAATAACGAAGACGATGTCTTAAAAATGCCAAAAGCAATCGAGAAAAAACTTAAGGGAAAGAAAATTTCCCATGTAGCAGCTGGAGATAAGCATATTATCGTCTCTACTAGTGATAATGAAGTTTATGGCTGGGGTAATGATTCCTTTAAGCAATCTGAAATGCCACCAATGGCAGAAAGTCAAATAAAACAAGAAGGTATAAAAAAGCTTGGTGGTGGTGTTCAATATTCTGTTGTTTTAACAGAAAAAAATAATATTATAGTTTGGGGTTCTACTATGAACTCAAGATTAGATCTTATTCCTTCAGAAATCCAAGGCAAGATTGTTGATTTTTCTACAACAGGTATAAACATACTTGCACTTTTGGATGATGGATCAATTAGATTATTGGGTGTTAGAGGGGCAGAAGTTGACAAAAAAATGCCTAAAGAATTAACAGATGGAACAGAGAAGGTCGAAAAAATAGCCCTTTCTACAAAGTCTGGCGCTGCAATAACAAAAGATGGCAAACTTTATGTTTGGGGTCCATCTAGTGATAACTTGTCAGGAGATAAGATTCCAAAATTAAAGGGAAAACCAGTAGACATCCAAGGTGGATCTAGTCACTTCACTGTTTTAGATGATAAGGGAAATATTTATTCTTGGGGTAATAATGGCTATGGAGAAACTGATGCTCCAAAAGATGGAAAATTCACACAAATCTATGCTAATTACTTCAACAATTATGCCGTAAAAGAAGATGGCAAGATAGTGACCTGGGGACTTGATGGTTTTATCTTTGGTTCTGATGACCAAGGCCGTGATATTTTCACAAGACTTATCCATGGTGGTAAGATGACCATGATAATTTCCTTTGTATCTGTAGTTATCCAAGTAGTACTTGGTGTCCTTATAGGTATGGTTTCAGGTTATGCTGGAGGAAAAATAGATAATATCTTGATGAGATTTACAGAAATTGTATCCTCATTCCCATTCTATCCACTTATCATAACCCTTTCTGCACTCTTGCCAGTAAATGTAAGCCAAAATACTAGACTTATGATGATAATGATACTTTTAGGTATCATAGGCTGGACAGGTATAGCAAGGCTAGTTCGTGGACAAATCCTTGCCGAAAGAGAAAGGGATTATATAACAGCGGCTAAAGCCTTAGGAGTTACAAATAGTTCTATCTTAGTAAGACATATTTTACCAAATATTCTTTCAATAGTTATAGTAAATGCTACCTTAGGCTATGCTGGAAACTTACTAACAGAAGCTGGTCTATCATTCCTTGGATTTGGTGTACAAGAACCTATGCCATCTTGGGGTAATATGATGACCTCAGCCCAAACATCAGATGTAATTAACATCTTCTGGTGGAGATGGATTGTACCTGCCTTAGCAGTATTCTTATCAGCATTCTCAGTAAACCTTGTAGGTGATGCTTTAAGAGATGCTATAGACCCAAGAGCAAATGAAAGATAGGGGAGACATATGGCATTATTAGAAATAAATAATCTTCATACTTATTTTTCTACTAAAAAAGGGCTCATCAAAGCTGTAAACGGCGTTTCATGTTCTATAGATGAAGGAAAAACGCTGGGCTTAGTAGGAGAATCAGGTTCAGGAAAGAGTCAAACTGCAATGAGTATCTTGCAACTTTTTGAGCCTAATCAAAAAATATACGAAGGAGAGATTTACTTTGATGGTAAAAAAATCTCAGAATTCTCCAGGGATAAAATGGAAAAAATCAGAGGTAATGATATATCAATGATTTTCCAAGAGCCTATGAGCTCACTAAATCCTGTATTTACAGTAGAAAAACAAATAGGCGAAGTTTTGAGGCTTCACAAAGGTATGAACAAAAAACAAGCAGCAGCAAGATGTGAGGAACTTTTGGCCCAAGTTAAAATTCCTAATCCACAGGTAGTTGCCAAGCAATATCCATTTGAGCTTTCAGGTGGTATGAACCAAAGGGTTATGATAGCCATGGCCCTTGCTTGTGAACCAAAGCTATTAATAGCAGATGAACCAACAACAGCCTTAGATGTTACAATCCAAGCGCAAATTCTAAGATTGATGAATGAATTAAAGGAAAAAAACAACACATCTATTCTATTTATCACACACGACTTGGGAGTAATTAACCAAATGGCAGATGAAGTTGCTGTAATGTATTGTGGACAAATAGTAGAACAATCACCAGTTGACTATATTTTCAAAAATGAAATCACTGACTACAACCATCCATATACAGTAGCACTCTTAAATTCTATCCCTTCAATAACAAGTGATAGAAATGAAAGACTTGATATAATACCAGGCTCCGTGCCCCATCCACTTAACCTTCCTAAGGGTTGTAAATTTGTAGACAGATGTAAATATGCAACAGATAAGTGTAGACAAGAGATGCCAGAATTAGTTCAAGTAACAGAAAAGCAAAGAATCAGATGTCATTATCCAAACAGAAGGGAGAGAGAAGATGGAAGCTACCAAGAATAAAAAAGTCCTATTCAAAGTAAGAAATCTCAAAAAATACTTCCCTGTAAAAAAGAAGTCAATATTCTCTAGAGAAACTAACCAATACGTTCACGCCAACGAGTCCATATCCCTTGATATCTATCAAGGAGAAACTCTAGGACTTGTAGGAGAATCAGGTTGCGGTAAATCAACCTTTGGAAGAACACTTCTACAAATATATGAACAAACAGAAGGCACAACTCTTTATTACGGAACAACCTTAGAAGAGATGGCTCCAGCTTATATGGGAAAAGATATAAATGACATACCTAAAAAATTCCCTAACTATAACAAAGAAAGCGAAGAACTTCAACAAATCTACCAAGAATTAGATGATCCAAATATAGATGATGTAAAAAGAGCTCATCTAAACGAAAAGGCCATGTTTAAAAGAAGAGAAATCCAAGCTGAATATGAAAATATGCTTAGAATAGCTGGAGGACTACTATCTTATGACAACCTTGAAGAAGTGAAAAATGTCCTTGCTGACTACTACAAATCTCTAAAAGAAAGAGCAAAAATACAATTTGAACTTAACAAAATGAGAGATAGACAAATAGCAAGGATCGAAGGCAAAAAAGAGCTAGCAAATTCTTTAGAAAATGATCCAAAATACAAAGACTTAGTGGCAAAAAAATCTGAGCTTAACCAAATAATAGAAGAAAAAGTTGCAAAAATTGACCAACTTAGATCAAAAGTAAAAGATGATGACCTATATGATGAATATGAAGCGTTTAGGGATAATGGCATAGACATATCAAGACTTGATAACGAAGAAATGAGAGAATTAAGACGAGAACTCCAAATGATCTTCCAAGACCCATACGGTTCGCTTGATACAAAGATGACTGTTGGTAACATAATCGGAGAAGGAGTTTTGGGTCATGATATCTTCAAATCAAGAAAAGATCCTGGCTATAACGAATACATTCAAAAAGTTATGGAACAATGTGGACTTGCTCCATACTTTCTTCACAGATATCCTCACCAATTCTCTGGTGGACAAAGACAAAGAATAGGCATAGCAAGAGCCCTTGCCCTAAAACCATCATTTATAGTTTGCGATGAGGCTGTATCAGCCCTAGATGTATCTATCCAATCACAAATTATTAACTTGCTTCAAGACCTAAAAGTTGAAAATAACCTTACCTATTTATTTATTACTCACGACCTTTCAGTAGTAAAATATATATCTGATAGAATAGGGGTAATGTATTTGGGAGTGATGGTAGAACTTTCAGAATCAGAAAGAATCTTTGACAATCCATTCCACCCTTACACCCAAGCTTTACTCCAAGCCATACCAAGAACTGATGTGGATAAGGGTCAAGAGTTACAAATAATAGATGGAGATATACCTTCAGCCGTAAGACCACCAAAAGGATGTAGATTCCACACTAGATGTAAGTATTGTATGGAAATCTGCACAAAATATGAGCCAGAACTAAAAGAACTAGAAGAAGGTCATTTTGTATCCTGCCACTTGATGGATGTTTCTGCAGAAGAAAAAGAAAAAGCCTACCAAAAGAACTTGGAAGCTAAGAAAGAACAAGAAAAGAAATTAGAAAAAATAATAGAAGAAAAAGAAAAAGAGGCTAAACTATAAATGAAAAAGCCCATAGATAGATTTCAAGGAAAAACCAAGGAAGAAATAGCGGAAAAAGAAGGGCTCTTGGACGAGGAAAACCTAGAAAAACATGATAGGTTGGCTATGTTTCTAGCAGCTATGAAAGTATTCTTCCCACCACTTATTTTAATAATATTAATCTTTGGATCTTTAGTATTTTTCTTTAAATAACAACAAAAGTCGGATCTCAAAAAGTTCGGCTTTTGTTGTGCAAATTTTTAAGCTATTTAGCAAATAGATAAATGAAAATTATTAGAAAATCATCTTTTGGGTAAACACTATTATATAAGTACGAGGAGGTAATATTTTGAAATTTGAGTTATATTTTAAGCCACAATGTCCATATTGTATGAAGGTTTTAGATTTTTTGAATAATAATAATATTAGAGATTATGTTTCTTATAATATTAATGATGGCCTAAGTGGAGAAGAAAATAAGAAAAATTTGGAAAAACTTGGCGGAAAAGTTCAAGTTCCCTATATTGTTAAAGAAGATGGAAGCGGTATGTATGAATCTGATGATATGGATAGGATACAATAAATAGGACAATTTAATACCGAACAGATATAATATAAATAACAAATCTAGGAGGAAATTAAATTGACAAAACATTATGAAGAAAATTTCAAAAAACAAATAGTTAGTATCTATAATCAGGGTAAC
>JAQYEZ010000025.1 GCA_028723425.1 Peptoniphilaceae bacterium
CCTATGGAGCAGTAGAACCAATTACAGGAGAAAATTTCTTTCTAATAATGCCATATTGTAATACAGATTGTATGAATGTATTCTTAAAAGAATTATCAAAAGCATATAAAGAAGACAAGATTCTATTAGTATGTGATGGAGAAGTTTATATAAATCCAAAGGTTTAGTAAAACCAGATAATATAGAAATAATTCACATACCACCCTACACACCAGAAATGAATCCCATAGAACAAATTTGGAAGCAAATAAGAACCATGGGATCTAAGAACGAATTATTTAATTCATTATCTGATATTGTAGATAGGTTATGTAAAACAATAAATAATTTAACAAAAGAAATGGTTAAAAGTATTACTCATAGAGATTGGCTATATAGTACTGATTTAAAGCGAGATTAGTATAATAAATAGGAGCATATAAAAAGGCTTTCGCGCAATAAAAGATATAGAGTAAAATACTTATGTAAGTATAAGGAGCTCAAGACTTCTACTAAAAAACAAAATTTAAATATTGGAGGAAATTTATGATTATAGCTATTGGCGGCGGGGAAGTATCCCAAAATCAAACTTACGACATAGATAAGTTTATTGTTGAGTCATCAAAAAAAGAAAAACCAAACTTCTTATTTATTCCTACAGCAAGTAAAGATGCTAAGCTTTATGTAGATGCTGTCAATGAATTATATGAGGGTCTTGGATGTGAAACTGACACCTTGTATTTATCTAATGTAGAAGTAAGTTTGGAAGATGTTAATCAAAAGATTGAAAGTGCAGACATCATTTATGTTGGCGGCGGGGATACTGTTTACATGATGGAGGTTTGGGAAAAATATGCAGTAGATAAAGCCCTAATAAACGCTTATAAAAGCGGAAAAGTACTAGCAGGCTTAAGTGCAGGATCTATATGCTGGTTTATTGCAGGATATAGTGATAGTGAGTTTATAGAAGATATTAAAAATCCAAAATATAAATGGATTAAAGGCTTAGGAATTATTCCTTATTTAAATTGTGTTCATTATGATGAGCTTGAAAGAAAAGACTTTGATGAGTTCTATTATGGACAAGTAGCTGATGCTATTGCAATAGAAAATCAGGTTGCTATTATTTGGGATGACTATGAAATCAATGTTATCAAATCCAATTCTCTTAAAAATGCTTATAGACTTTCTTGTGGTGATGCAGGTTTGAACAAAAAAGTTTTAATTTAAAACTTCTCATTTTTGGTTTCGTGTTATAGACTAATCTTTGACACTTTGAAGATAAAAAATCTCTGGAATAGCTTGGAAACAGTATGTTTTAGGTATTCCATTTTTTAAAAAAATGTAGTATTGTTTATCATTTTTCATTGTTTTATTATCTATATTTTGGTAAAGATGTTTTATAAATGGCATTAGGACAAATAGTGAATTCAAGAATAATTAATATTGTAAATGATAAAGTAAAAAAGGTCCACTTGCTTTAATTTATGGTTCATATGTAAAATAAATATATGGAGGTGGGTGATGTGATAAATTTGATGTATAAGCATGCGATATTAAAACTTAAAAATCAAGGCTATTCAAATAGAGAAGTTTCTAAAATGCTTAATATTAACAGAAAGACTGTTGCTAAGTACTGGAATGAATATCAGATGAATATTAAGTCTTTAGATGATCCTAACGCTGATATAGGTCTAATTCAAGAAAAAATTGCTAAGGCACCTAAGTATGATTCTTCTAATAGAAAGAAGGTCAAATATACAAAAGAAGTAGATGAGTATCTTAATCATATTTTAGAAAGTGAGAAAAGAAATGATTCTAGCCTAGCAGGTCATAAACAAGTTTTAACTGTTGTTCAAATTCACAAGATGCTTCTTGCTAAGGGTTTTGACATATCATATCAATCTGTTGCTTTCTATGTTAGAAAGAAAAGAGAAGTTGCTAGTGCTAATCTCTAATTAAGTATTCTAAATGTGGTATAAACTAATCTTTGACACTTTGAAGATAAAAAATCTCTGGAACACATTGAAATCAGCGTGTTTTAGAGATTTTAATTTTTTAAAAATGTAGTATTTTTTATCCTATTTTATCCTTACCCTAATCAGGAAGCTTTATACATAAAATTTTACACAGTCTATAAAGAAGAGTGGTTTCCATATTTTTTTCTATTAAATTTGCTATTTCTAACTAAAAAATTCACTAAGATCTAATCTTTGAGCTAGTATTTGCCTTAATTCTATGATAAAATTATTCATAAGAGAACTCCTTGTTATTTTTTTGATACAACACAACTTTACAAGTTTGAGTTCTCTTTTTCTACTTTACATAAAATATTTTACCCTATGGAAAAAAGTGAGGTTTATTATGAAAAGTCAGCTTGACCTTTTAAATGATGATATTGAAAAATCTTTAATTAAACTTTCTATTCCTTTGACCTTGACCGCCTTTGTGCAAATGACTTACAACTTAGTAGATACTATTTGGATAGGAAGACTAGGCACGGATGCGGTTGCTGCTGTTGGGGTGGCTTCTTTTGTTATTTGGCTTGCAAATTCTATTGGCTTTATTCCAAAGATTGGCATGGGAGTTTATTCATCGCAAGCTTATGGGAAAAATGACAAGAAGAAAGCAGTAAGCATATTGACTAACGGCTACTTACAAGCCTTTATTATTTCTCTTATATTTATGGTTACGGTTATTATCTTTAAAGACACTTTTATTGGCTTTTATAAGCTAAAAAAAGAAGTTAATCAACTTACAGATTCTTATCTTTCTATTATCAATATAGGATTTTGCTTTTTGTTTATAAATCCTATGTTTTCTCAAGCCTATCATTCAATTGGAGATTCAATGACACCCTTTAAGATTAATTGTATAGGGCTTGTTTTTAACATTGTAATGGACCCTATTTTGATTTTTGGACTAGGTTTTTTTCCTGCTATGGGGATTAAGGGGGCAGCCCTTGCTACTATAACTGCTCAAGCAATTGTTAGCCTTATTTTTATTTTTTATATGAAAGCTGGGGATTCTCTTATGGGAGAGAGTTTAAAGAAATTTGAATTTTCTTTTAAATGGCAAGCCAGAATCTTTAAATTAGGTCTTCCTGCTTCTATATTGAACACAATTCATGCTTTTATAGCTATAATTTTAAATAGATTTATGGCCTATTATGGGGCAGTTCCAGTAGCGGTTTATACTATTGGAAGCCAACTTGAATCTATCACTTGGATGACTACGGAAGGATGCCAAGTGGCCATATCAAGCCTTGTTGCCCAAAACTATGGGGCAGAGAAATATCAAAGAGTATTAGATTCAAACAAACAAGGACTAAAGCTTGTGACCTATATTGGAATTTTTGCAACTATATTTTTATTTGCCCTAAGAAATGTACTCTTTATAGCCTTTGTGCCAGATGATCCAGAGACAATAGCCTTGGGAGCAAAGTACCTTGCAATCTTATCTGCTAGTGAACTTTTTATGGCTATAGAAATAGGAGCGACAGGAGTTTTTAATGGCCTATCAGATACGAGGACACCAGCTTTGATTTCTGTTATCTTTAATATAGCAAGAATTCCATTTTCCTTATTCTTTATGAGATACTTTGATGTACTTGGAGTATGGATAGCAATGAGCCTATCTTCAATTATTAAAGGCATCTTATGTTTTGCTCTCTTAGAAGAAAAAATAAAAAAAGAGATTAAAACAAAAATAGCCTAAAAATGAACTGACCTCCTTAAGTTAGTTTTTAGGTCTAACTTTTGGTGGTCAGTTCATAGACGGGTGGCTAATATCTTATTTTAGTTTACTAGGATCTATATCTTTAATATTATCAAGGACCATATCAGCTTCTTTTTTGATATAGTCCCATTCTTTTTCATTGTAAGGGAAGTCCTTTAGACCGCATGTTTTAAGGCCAGCAAGTTTAGCAGCCTTTATTGCATAAAGAGCATCGTCAAAAAGCATGACATTTTCACGTTTTTCATCAAGTTTGTGACAAGCAAGCTCCCAAAATTCTTCTTGACCCTTGTTGTAAGGTGAGGAGTCTGGAGTTATTATAAATTCAAAAAAGTCTATCAATTCAAGTCTTCTAAGAGCTTTCTCCAAAAGCCTAATATCTGTGGAGGATGCAACTGCCATTTCAAAACCGCTTTCTTTTAACTTATATAAAATATCCCTAGCTCCATCTTTTGACATAAGAGTATTTTCATAGGCATCATGGATGATTTTGTCAAAATGTGCTTTCAACTCTTCTACTGTCATGTCTTTGGCTATATTTTTGGCTAGCCAGTGGCACATAGAAGTATAGTCCAAGGCTTCTATGCTACCTTTTTCTTCTTTAGTAAGTTTGTAATCATACTTTTTTAGGATCTCTTCTAAAGGTTCAGTCCAGATGTGCATAGAATCGAGTAACGTCCCATCACAATCAAAAAGTAATTTCATTTTTTCTCCTTTTTTAGTAATTTTCTTTTTAAGATAAGACTATTTAAATAGTACAAAATTTGTTTACCTTAACCTAATACATAGTATAACACGAAAACTAGTCTTTGGATAAGACTTTTGTGTTATAATCGATTACAGGAGGTATTATGAATATTTATTTAGACTTATTTATAACATTTTTTAAAGTTGGTCTTTTTACCTTTGGTGGGGGCTATGCTATGCTACCGCTTTTGGAAAGAGAGATAGTTGATAATAAAAAGTGGGCCAGCAGGGAAGAAATCCTCGATTATTATGCTATAGGTCAAGCGACTCCAGGGATTATAGCTGTAAATACATCTACCTTCTGTGGTTTTTCTAAGGCTGGCAATTTGGGAGGACTTGTTGCCTCTTTAGGCTTTATCAGTCCGTCCATAATTATTATTACTATAATAGCAAAATTTTTAAAAGAGTTTGCCCATCTTTTATTTATTCAATATGCCTTTGCAGGAATAAGGGTTGCGGTTTGTGCCTTGGTTTTAAATACAGTAATTAATCTTGTCAAAAAAAACGCCAATAGCAAAGTAAAATTTGCTGTATTTTTGCTTACATTTATAGCCATAGCCTTTCTATCAATTTCACCTGTTTTGGTGGTAATAATTGTGGGAGTCTTTGGAATTTTGCTTGGGAGAAGATAGATGTTAATTTTAATGTGGGAATTTTTTAAGACAGGACTCTTTGCTGTTGGTGGAGGCCTTGCAACCATACCTTTTTTACAAGCTATGGCAGAAAAATATGATTGGTTTACAACACAAGAGCTTTTGGATATGATAGCCATTTCTGAATCAACACCAGGAGCTATAGGCATAAATTGTGCAACTTACGCAGGTTACAAGGCTTATGGCTTACCAGGAGCTATTATGGCAACTCTTGCCCTTATTGCACCAGCTATTATAATTATCCTAATCATCTGTAGGGCCATGGCCAAGTTTAAAAACTCAAAAATAGTAAATGACATGTTTCAAATGCTAAGACCAGCTACAGCAGGCTTAATTTTTGGAGCTATGTTTTCTGTAATGGTCCTAACTTTGCTAAACCAAAGTCTTTACCAAAAAACAGGAAATTTTCTTGATATGTTTAAATTTTTGGAGATAGGAATATTTTTGGTCTTTTTATTTCTTTTAAGAAGATTTAAAAAAATTAACCCAATCCTTCTAATCCTAATAGGAGCACTTTTGGGCATAATATTTAAACTCTAAAGAAAAAAGATGCAAAGCTATCTAAGGATAAAGATAAGTTGCATCTTTTTTTAAGTCTTATTTATTTTTTCTCATAAGCTTATGAATTTCTCCAAGCACCAATGGAATAAAGGCTATAAGGAGTATTGGTAGCCATTGCCAAGTTATTAATTCTAACCTAAAAAGTTTTCTAACTACTGGAATATACATAACAATAAGCAAAAGTCCAAAGGATAAAATATTGGCTTGGATTAGTTTTTTGTTACTTGTTAGTCCTAATTCTTTTAGCGTATATTTTGTTGATCTTACTGAAAAAGATCTTAAAAGTTCAGAAGTTATTAGGGTTGCAAATACCATTGTATGAGCTCCGTCTATATTTTTTGGAAAGAAGTATTTTAGACCTAAGATATAGGAGAGCAACACAGATGCGGTAATAGCTAGGGATTGGAGTATGAGGGATTGTTTTAAATCTCCTGATATTATTGATTCTTTTTGATCTCTTGGTTTTTGCTTCATAATATCTTTTTCACCAGGTTCTACTCCTAGGGCAAGAGCTGGGAAGGCATCTGTTACTAAGTTTAGCCATAAAAGTTGAATAGGTGTTAGTGGAGCAGGTAGACCAAATAATATTGACAAGAATACTATAAGTACTTCGGCTATATTACAAGATAGCAAGAAGGATACAAATTTTCTAATATTTGCAAAAATTATTCTTCCCTCTTCCACTGCATTTACTATAGTAGCAAAGTTATCATCAACCAAAATCATATCTGCTGTATCTTTGGCAACATCTGTACCTGTGATTCCCATAGATATACCGATGTCGGCATTTTTGATGGCGGGAGCATCATTTACTCCATCTCCTGTCATGGCAACTATTTCGTTAGTGCTTTGTAGGGCCTTAATTAGTTGAACCTTATTTTGTGGAGAAACTCTGGCAAAGATTCTCTTTTCTTGGGCAACCTTTCTTATTTCTTCTTCTGTCATTTTGTTAAGCTTAAAGCCTTCTATAGCTTGGTCTTTGGATGTGGCAATGCCCAAATCATAGCCTATAGCATAGGCTGTTTCTAGATAATCTCCTGTAATCATTATTACATCGATGCCAGACTCATGGCATTCTTTTACAGCCTCTCTTGCCTCAGGTCTTGGTGGGTCAATCATACCAGTAAGTCCAACAAAGACCATATCTTTTTCGACATTTTCACTAGTCAATTCTTCATCCTTTAAAGAATCGAAAGGTCTAAAAGCATAGGCCATAACACGGAGAGCTTGTGTGGCAAGTTTCTTATTTTCAGCCATTACTTTTTCTTTTAATTGATCTGTAAAGTCTAAAAGTTTTCCATCAAGCAGGATTTTAGATGAATTTTTTATAACTATGTCAGGTGCACCCTTGGTAAAGGCATAGTAATTTTCATCTATATTGTGGAAGGTTGTCATCATTTTTCTATCAGAATCAAAAGGAATTTCTTCGATTCTTGGGTGTTTTTCGTTTAAATCTTCTTGGACTATGCCCCATTTTTCAGAAAAAGTTAGCATGGCACCTTCTGTAGGGTCACCAATTATAGAATATTTTCCATCTTCTCTTATAAGGTCTGCATCATTACATAGGGATGATATTGTCATTAGTAGCTTTATTTGAGTATGGTCAGTGATCTTTTCATCATCAAATTTAATTTGACCCTTTGGCTCATAACCAGAACCCTCTACGTCAAACTCCTTATCATCGGTGAAAATTTTGGTTATAGTCATTTGGTTTTGGGTTAAAGTACCTGTCTTATCTGAACAAATAGCAGTTGTAGATCCTAAAGTTTCTACAGAAACCAAAGATTTAACTATAGCCTTTCTTTCTGCCATCCTATTCATTCCTATGGACAAAACAATAGTAACTACAGCAGTAAGGCCTTCAGGTATAGCAGCAACAGCAAGAGAGACTGCTATCATAAGATCTTCCAATATTGTGGATGTTTCTCTCCAATAACTTACCGCAAATACTGCTGCACAAATAACTACAACAAGAATTGCCAATAGCTTTGAAAGTTTTTTGAGTTGAACTTGTAAAGGAGTATCCTTATCTTCTACAGAATCAAGACTTGTAGCGATTTTTCCAATTTCTGTATCTTCTCCTGTTGCGACAACAATACCCTTTCCGTGACCGTAGGTTACTATTGTTGAAGAAAAAACAGAATTTTCCCTATCTCCAATTCCAACCTCTTCTGTGTATTCTCTGTCAAAGTGTTTTTCTGCTGCTACAGACTCCCCTGTCAAGGATGATTCGTCAACTTGCAAGTTGGATGAGTCAAGAAGTCTCATATCGGCAGGGATAATATCTCCTGTTTCTATGACAACAAGGTCTCCAGGAACAATTTGATCTGCCTTTATTTTCTTTTTTACCCCATCACGGATAACCGATGCTTCAGGTGAAGACATTCTTTGTAGGGCTTCTACAGAATCTTCTGCCTTACCTTCTTGGATTATGGACATAATAGCATTTATTATGACAATTGCAATAATTATTAAAGATTCCACCATATCCCCAGTAAAGGCTGAAAGTATAGAAGCAACAACCAACAAAATTACCATAGGATCAATAATTTGATCTAGAATTTTTTGACCGAGTGACTTTTTCTTACCAGCTTTTAATTTGTTAAGTCCATATTGTTCAAGCCTTTCTTGGGCCTGATTTTCGGTTAATCCTCTAGATGAGTCAGTAGCTAAATTTGTGACTACATCATTTGTTTTACCTAAGTAGCTCATTTTTTCCTCCATTCATTTTTGCAAAAAGATAATAAAAAAGACTTTTGGTCATCCACCAAAAGTCTTGCCACCAAATGTGGTTTACCTAACCGGGTTTAAGCCGTAATGACGGCTAGGTAATTGGGCTACTCCCTTTTTGCTACTAATAATTATATGGCAAAAGGTCAAAAAATCAACCTGTTAAATAAAATTTTACCAAATGCTTGAAATTTACAGCTTAAAAATATATTATAATATTAATAACGTTTTTTTGCTTAAATATTAATTTATAAAGGATGATATAATATGAATAGGTACGATAACAACATGCCTTTTTTATTGAAATATGAAAACGTTGCATGGTATGAAAATGGGACAGTAAGAATATTAGATAGGAGAGTTTACCCTAGAGAAATCTCTTTTGTAGAGTGCAAATCCTATAAGGAAGTTGTTAGAGCAATAAAAGATATGGTAACCCAATCGGCAGGTCCTTATACGGCTTTGGGAATGGCAATGGCCTTAGCCTGTCATGAATCAAGAAAACTGTCAAAAAATGAAAGGATAAAATTTTTAGAAAAAGCTGAAGATGAATTGAAAAATTCAAGACCGACTACAAAAAATAGGTACCAAAAAATAACAAGTAGAGCCTTAAAATTAGCAAAAGATTCCATAGAAAAAGATATAGACCCTGTAAAAATTATTATGGAAGATAATATCAAATCTTTAAATAGAAGGTATAAAACCATGAGAAAAGTTGGAGAATACCTAATTGATTTGATACCAGAAAATGGATCAATCCTTACTCAATGTTATGGGGAGACCATAATTGGAGCTTTGGTTGCACTTTCAAAGGAAAAAAATAAAAAATTTAAAGTTTACTGTGCAGAAACAAGACCATTTTTGCAAGGAGCAAGACTTACTGCCACTTGTTTTGCAGAAGAAGGCTTTGAAACTACGATTTTAACAGATAATATGATAGCCTATGCTTTTGAAAATAAGTTGGTTGATATATTCACATCGGCGGCCGATTGTATAACAGAAGATGGAGGAGTAGTAAATAAGATAGGAACTTTGCAAATTGCCCAACTTGCAAAGATCTATGGGATAAAATATTATGTAAGTGGCATACCAGATAAAGGCAAGAAAAGTCTTTTTGATGTAGAAATTGAAATGAAAGATCCTAAAGAAGCCTTAAGTGCCAACGGAATTTTTCATGCAAGTACAAAAGCTCATGCCATTTATCCCGCCTTTGACAAAACTCCTTCTAGCTTGGTTACAAAAGTTGTCACGGATTGTGGAGTTTATGATTCTGATAATTTGGATGAGTATTTTGAAAAAGCAAAAGATAATAGTTTTTATTAGAAGACTTTGTGGGGAAATTTTCTCCCATAAAATGAATTTGATAAAGAAAGTAAAAATTTTGGTTTACTTTTTAGTATTTTTTTATAAGTATTAATGTATGGAGGAGGACTTATGAAAAGTTCAAAAATTTCTTTGAAAGATTTAGTAGGAATAGGAGTAGGACAGATTATTGGGTCAGGGGTTATGATCCTTACAGGAATTGCAATTGGAAAAACTGGTCATGGTGTTACTTGGGCTTTTATAATAGCAGGTCTTATTGTGGCTATCACAAATATATGCCTGGCTACTTTAGGCTCTGCAATTCCTGCTAACGGTGGTCAGTATACTTATGTTAGGGACCTTATTGGCAAGAAAACAGGATTTTTTTATGTAGCTTTATTGGCAGCAGGCCAACTTGTTTTAGCTAACTATGCAATTGGCTTTTCTGAATATTTAAAAGAGTTAGTTCCAAGTATTAATGCTACTTTGGTTGCGGCTATTGTAATGACAGTAATATTTATTATAAATTTGACAGGAGTTAAATCGGCTGTAAAATTTCAAAACTTATTGGTTATAATCTTAGTTGTTTCTATAGGCTTATTTATATTTTTAGGATTTCCTAAAATTAAGGATTTCACCCCTTATATGGATATTAAAAAGATAATGCCTAATGGATTTTCTGAATTTGTTGCCAGTATATTTTTAGTAAGATTTTCTTTGGTTGGAGCAGAATACATAAATGAATTTGGAAGCGATGCTGAAAATCCTGGCAAAAACATCCCCTTAGCTATGATAATATCAACCCTAGTAGTTTCTTTAATATATTTGGGGGTAGGATTTGTTGCAACAGGGGTACTTCCAATCGATAAAGTTGCCTATAAAACTTTAGGCAGTGTTGCAAAAGAAATTTTTTCACAACCTGTTTATTATTTCTTTATGATAGGTGGAGCAATGTTTGCGGTTGCCTCTTCTCTAAATGCTGTTTTTGCTTGGGCTCCTAAGGGATTGAAGGTAGCTATAGAGGATGGCTGGTTACCAAAAGTATTAGCTAGGGAAAATAAAAAATTTGGTACACCTCATTTTTTAATTTTGATTTTTTACATTATTGGGATGATTCCAATTTTAACAGGTGGTACTTTAGAAATAATAGCTGTTCTTGGAAATAATATTGGCTTAATCTTTGCAGCCTTACCAATAGTTGCAGTGTATTTTTTGCCTATTAAAAATAGAGAAGCCTACGATAAGGCCTATTTCAAATTACCTTTATGGGCTATGAAAGTATTGCCAATATTCTGTTTAGTAATTTTTGCAGGAGGATTTTATTCAAATATAGACTTTATAGGACCTTTTGGCATGAAAGTTCTTTTGGGATATTGTATTTTAGTTGCTATATATGCTCATTTTAGGGAACCATATATAAATAAAGATTGAGGTGAATATAATGTTAAAAAAGAAAAGCTTTGAAAAATATGATAAAATTTCTAAGTATATTTTAGATATTATTGGACAAAAAGTAGATACGGCAATAATTTTAGGAACAGGTCTTGGAAAATTACTTGATGAAATGGAAGAAAAAATTGAAATTAACTACCAAGATATACCAGATTTTTTACTTTCTACGGTTAAAAGTCACCCTGGCAAGTTTATTTATGGTAAACTTTCTGGTAAGTATGTACTTTGTATGGCAGGAAGATTTCATTATTATGAAGGATATGATGAAGCTGAATTGGCTACTCCAATATATGTTCTAAAACTTTTGGGGGTTAAGACCTTAATTTTGACAAATGCAGCTGGAGCAGTAAATTATAATCTTCATCCAGGGGATATTTGCGTGGTAAATGATCACATAAATTTTGCTGGAATATCTCCTACTAGGGGAAATAATCTAGAAGAATTTGGAGAAAGATTTTATCCTATTGATAATTTGTATGATAAAAATCTTATATCTATAGCTGAGCAAGCCGCCTTAGAAATTGGTCTTATTTTACATCAAGGAGTGTATTTTTATACAGTAGGACCTTTTTTTGAAACTCCTTCTGAAATTAGAGCCATTAGACTTTTAGGTGGAGACCTTGTGGGCATGTCTACAATATCAGAGTCTTTAACAGCAGGTCATTGTGGGATAAAAGTTTTGTGCTTATCCTTGGCTACAAATTATAGCTCTGATAGAATAGAAAATATGGACGGTAGTGAAGTTGAAAAAATAGCTGAAGAAGCTTCTGATGATTTCAAAAAATTAATAATGAAAATATTGGAAAAAATTTGATATTAATTTTATTAAGGAAATATTCATGATATCAAAAATAATGAAAAAAGACCAAGTCATAGATTTTGTCTATTCTAACTTGGACTTTTTTAATGATAAAAATTTTATAAGTTGCGAAGAAATTGGTGATGGCAACATAAACTATGTATTTAGGTTAAAAGAAGGAGAAAAATCACTAATCGTAAAACAAGCAGATGTTTTGCTAAGAAGTTCTGCTCGTCCTTTAGATATAAATAGAAGTGCAATTGAAGCTAAAGCTTTATCCCTAGAATACAAATTATCTTCTGGCTGTGTTCCAAAAGTATATTTATATGATAAGGAAAAATCTCTTATAGTCATGGAGGATATAGGAGAATATAAGAATTTGAGAAAAGAGTTACTGGAAGATAGGTTTTATTCAAATCTTGCAGAAAATTTATCAGATTTTATAAGCAAAACTCTAATTCCAACTACGGACTTGGTGATTGATAGAAAAGTTAAGAAAGAAAAAGTTAGAGAATTTATAAATCCTGATCTTTGTGACATAAGTGAGGACTTGGTATTTACAGAACCTTATTATGATTACAAAGGTCGTAACCTTATAAGTGAAGGTCTTTTAGCTTTTGTAGAAAAAAATTTATATAATAACAAAAAGCTTCATACAGAAGTTTTAAAATTAAAAGATAAGTTTCAAACAAAGGCCCAAGCTCTTTTGCATGGAGACCTTCATTTAGGATCGATTTTTGTAAATGAAAAAGGCATTAAGGTTATTGACCCGGAATTTGCTTTTTACGGGCCTATAGGCTATGACATAGGCAATATTTGGGGAAATTTATTTTTTCCTTTGACTAATGCAATTATTAGAGAAAAGTATAAGAAAATAATTGAAGAATTGACAAAAATAATAATAGAAACAATTAACCTAACTAATAAAAAATTATCTAGAATTTATGATGATACTGTAACAAATAAATTTTATAAAAATGATGCTTATAAGAGCTTCTATATAAATGAAATAATTGCTGATTCTTATGGATATGCTGGTACAGAAATAATTAGAAGGACGGTTGGAGATTCAAAAGTAATAGAAATAACATCAATAAGTGAGATAGATAAAAGGAAAAAGCTTGATAAAATACTTATAGATTTTGGTATATATTTAATTAAAAACAGAGCAAATATCAATAAAACAAGTTTACTTATGGAAAAGTATAAAGATAGTGTAAAAAAATATTTGTAAAGAAAGCTCAGTTAGGAAAAGTAGGTTAAAAGATAATAAATTTTGCTCATATAAGGCAAAGGAGACAAATTTAAATGAACTATATTAAAGAGAGAGAACTACTAGTAGAATATGGCAAAATAATGAGTAAGGAAGGGCTAAGTTCTGGGACAAGCGGGAATTTGAGCATATATAAGCCTTGTAAAAATCTTGTTTTTATTACACCTTCGGGTATTGGATACCTTGATACAAAACCAGCAGATATTGTTGTGATGACACTAGATGGTAAAATTGTTGAAGGATATAAAAAACCATCAAGTGAATGGCATCTTCATACTATGTTTTACAAAAATAAAAAAGAAGCCAGGGCTGTTGTTCATACACATTCAATCTATTGTACAACTTTTGCTGCTTTAAGAATGCCAATTTATCCTGTTCATTATGTAATAGCTGATGCTAATGCATATGAAATTCCTTGTGCTCCTTATGTTAGATATGGAACAGAAAAACTTGCCCAGGTTGCAGTTGAAACGGCTGGTAAATCCGATGCTGTCTTATTGGCTAATCATGGTCTTGTCGCTTGTGGAAAAAATCTGCCAAGTGCTTATGGTTTAGCCAGAGAAATAGAATATCTTGCCAAGATACAATATAAGGCAATGAGTATCGGAAAACCAGTTTTACTAACGGCTGAAGAAATTGATGAAGTTTCTGAAGGCTTTAAAACATATGGGCAAGGAAAGGATGAGATATAAAAATGCAAAAGCCTATAAAGCATGCATTTATGTTCTTTATAGGCTTTAATGTTAATATATAAAATAGGCTTTTATGATCATATATAAAATGTCTACTACTAATTTTTATAACATCTTAAAATTTAAGGCGGTTTTTAGGAATAGTTAATAGTTTTTACCTACTTCCTCCGCCAGAACCTCCACCGAAAGAACCTCCGCCGCCACCGAAGGATGTTGCTCCTCCAGATCCTTGGGCAACAAAATTCTCATAAGAAGTGTTTATGCTATTTGCATAGGATGTAGACCACATTATCATCCTATAAGAATAAATAGAGTTTGAAGTGTATTCTGGGTAGGTTTTTTCTAAGTTTTCGAAGACTTCTTCAGCTATGCCGTACATGGCAGCATAGATCATAAAGTAATCCCAAATCTTTACTTCATTTACATCTCTTTCTCTAATTAGAGAATAATCCAACAAGTAGTTTTTGAATTTGATAAGATTTGCATATAATTCTATACCCTCATCAGTTGGATCAAGGTTTGTAATTTTTACAAGGGTCTTTCTTTGTCTTATAGATTTTATATAGGCTTCATTTTCTAGTTTTAGGGCAGAATTTATTTCAAATTTATCAAAGAAAGTTTCCATTTCTTTTGTGTGAGTTCTTATATATTTTTCGAGAGCTTTTTGATCTATTATCCCATCTTTTGTTTTAAGAGAAGCTTTTGTCAATTTATCGAAGAAAGATCCTTCCAACTCTCCCATATTTTCAGGCTTTGATAGTAATTTTATGGCTTGGGTCTTTTTCTTAAATAAGCCTGCTTCTTCTTCCTTAAATTCAATCTTCCCTTGGTAAATCCATTTTAGGATAAAAGCATTTAGGAAATTATCTTGTTTTATTTTAGGGTAGGCCTTTTTTGCAAAGATATAGAGATTTTCTATATCCTTATCGTAAGGTACTTCTTGGAAATATTGACCTTTTAAGGCTTTGACTTTTGGAAATTTTTTATCTCTATCAAGCTTACCCATAATGGATCCTGACTTTACAGCACTAAAAATACCTATAATTGATAAAACAATTATTATTGGAATAGCAATAATTAATGCAAGGGGAGGTTTTTCTGAATCCTCATCTACCGAACCTTGTTTATTTTGCCAATCAGATCCTTCTATAGCCATATCGGCATAAGCCTTAAAATTCCTATCAATTTTATAAGGAGTTTGGAAATAACCCTTAGGAAATCTTAACATGACAACTCCATAGGTTATATCTCCATTTGACTCCATAACAATTGCTCCATCTTTGTTATGAATTTCGCCTTCCATACCAAAACCCCACATTTTAACTTCCTTATCAAAAGGCTTGTAAGCTTTAATAGTGATTTTGGCTTTTTCTGGTTCGGGATCCATAGAATCATTGATAAATTTCCAATAGAGCATGTCATAGTCATTTAATTCTATAACAATAGGATTTACCTTGTAGGAAATTTCATGTATATTGTGGCCGTAGCTTGTAATTCCCCAACAAAGCTCTATGCCCTTGTTGGTTTTGTTTATTCCATACTTATGTGCTTTTTCGTCAAAAGATTTGTCCACATCCCAAGGGCTAACTTGAGTGAAGGATTTGCCGTTGACCTTCGCCTTAAAGTCTGTAATTTTAATTTGACCTAAATTTTCTATAGGCTTGTATTTTTCTGTTCCATTTTCATCTACAGTATCCCAAACTTCCTTAACACTGGCATTTGCATTCTTATCTATAGCTACATTAATATCCAAAGAATTAAAGTCATCAGCATAAGAAGTAAAGCCAAATGATAAGAAAAGTAGGAGGGATAAAAATAGGTACCTAAATTTTTTAACAAAATTCATACTAATCACTAAATCTAGGTGCATCAACCTTGGTTTGGTCGTTTGCAAAATATTCTTTTTCAGAAAAACCAAGCATGCCAGCAAATAAATTTTGAGGGAAAGTCTTTATAGATCTGTTAAATTTTGTAACTGTATCATTATAAATCATCCTTGAATGTCTTACATTATCCTCGTATTTGTTGATAGAAGCCATGGTATCCTTGTAAAGTTCAGAACTCTTTAGGTCAGGATAGTTTTCTGCTACTGCATAGAAAGATCTCATAGCACCAGCAAAAGCCTGGTCGTCTTCTTCTACATCAGAAGGAGAAGACTTTTTGTTTATAGCTGATCTATTTTGGGTGATTTTTTCAAAAGCTTCAAGCTCAAAGTTAGAATAGTGCTTGGTAGCATCCATCAAATTTCTAAGAGCATCCCACCTTGATTCAACTTGGGCAGCAATCTGTGCCATAGAGTTTGCAACCATCTCTTCATTTCTTACTAAGCTGTTATAAGTAGCTATAGCAAATATTACTAGTATAGCTACGATTATTAATATTATTATCATTATTATCTCCTTTGTTTACTTTTTATTATAATACCACTTGTAAGTTCAAATTAATCAAAAATATATTTATGTCTTTTTACAAAAACCATAGTGTAAAATATTTTGTGTAAAGTGGAAAAAGAGAACTCAAACTTGTAAAGTTTTGTTGACTAAAAAAACAAGGAGTTCTCTTATGAATAATTTTAACAAAGAATTAATGCAAATACTAGCCCAAGGATTAGATGTT
>JAQYEZ010000026.1 GCA_028723425.1 Peptoniphilaceae bacterium
ATAACAAAATTAGGCAAAACAAAAGCCGGAAAAAACAGACTAAGTCCATACATGGCAAGACTGCCAGCATATTACGATATCGAAGGAAAAGAAATAAGAAAAGTAATAGGTTGCTTTAGAACTTATAACGAAGCACAAGAGGCCTTATTAAACTATAACGGACTAGACAACAAAGCCGATAAATTAATAGACATATACAATGCCTACAAACAATCGAAAGATTTCAGAGATCTAACAAGAAAAACACAAGTAAAATACGATACAGCCTTCTCCCACTTCGAGCAATTGCATACACAAAAAATAATCAACATAAACAGATACCAATTGCAAAAAGTAATCGATAACAAAGTAGAAGAAGGCTACTACACTGTAGAAAATGGAAAAGAAGTCCATAAAAACTATAGTAAAGCAACCATAAGACAACTAAAAACAACAATAGTAAAAGTCTTTGAATTTGCCATAGATAATAATATGCTAAAAATAAACATAGCAAAAGGACTAAAAGTAAAGGGTGAAAAAGAAAACACCACCAAAGGCAAGGACCTTTTCAAACCATCAGAAATAAGGATAATGTACTCTCTAAGAGAAAAAATCCCCTTCCTTAACCATTTGATAGTCTTATGCTTTACAGGACTTAGAACAGGCGAATATCGAGGTTTAAAAACAGAAAACATAAACTTTGAAGACAATGTAATAGAAAACTTCGGAATAAAAACAGAAGCAGGAATGGACAGAAAAGTTATAATCCTACCAAATATAAAACCAATACTCATACAATTAGTAAAAGAATCCAAAACAGGATATATCTACGAAAAAGATGGCAAACACGTATCAGAAAATACATTCTACAAAGAATACTATCAAGCTTTAAAACAAGCAGGACTAAAAAGAAGAAAACCATACAACGGCAGATATACATTCGCAACCAATATGTATAGATCCAAAGTAGACAAAAAAGCAATTACTGCCCAAATGGGACACACAAACTTTAACATAACAGATAAATATTATATTCTAAACGACGAAGAATATTTAGCAGCAGAAATGAAAAAAATGCAATAAATCTCCGTTGGTAACACGTTGGTAACTCGGGCAAAAAACAAAAAATTAAACATTGAAATTTCAACACTTAACCAAAAACTGCGGAGCCGGGAAGTGGCTCCATTTTTTTTGCCCATTTTTACTCAACTGATAATTAATTTATTTCTAAAAGTATAGGATTAGCTATACCAAAACATTTTAATAGTGATTAGTATAGCTAAATATAAGAGTTTAAAACCATAAACTTTAAAAACAAGTCCTTTTATTAATTAAGTGGCTCTTTTGCAAGTATTCTTCTATTTACTCTCCATAAATCAGTTTCAAAAAATCCTAAGCACACTGTAATAAGCCCTGTAATAGCCATGAATATAAGTGGTTTTGGCAAATCTATATTTAAAGCTTGGGGCAATTTTGATAAATATCCATAATTGCTTGAAAATATAAAGTTAGCAATAAAGATAAGAGAATTTACTATAATAGTGTACTTAAAGATATCTCTGTAATCTATTCTTACAGATGAATTTAATAGTATCATTGTTCCTGTCATTACCAAAGTTAAATGACTCCCTATATAGGTCAAATTTGTTATATGAGGCCATAGATATTTGGATGGATCTGGTATCATAAAGGCTATGAAAGCTCCAAGAATACCTAACCAAGCAAAATACCTAGCCTGTTTTTGCCTATTAGAAAAATATGATATAGCCATCATTATAGTAGCAATTCTACAATGGTAAAGTGGAAGACCCTCTGTCAAAAAAATATTATCAGCTCCCTTGTACCAGTACATTAGACTTATTTGAAATAATAGACCCAATATCAAAAGTAGCTTTAATATAGTTTTTTGTTTTCGTAGTTTATAGGCCAAAAAAATTCCAAACACAAAAGCCAACCTTATCATATTCATATTAAAGCTAGTGTATCCATCTTCATTATGCCTAAAAAAATATTCTAAAAATTTATACATTCTTAACTTTTAATCCTTTAACTAATATCTACAAGTTTATCATATGGCTTAATTTTTGACATTTATTTTCCAAAAGAAAAAGCCTCCAGAAAGAAGGCTCTTTGACAAAATTTATAGACATTCTTCCAAAAGCTTTAAATCCTCATCTGTTGTTGACCAAGAAGAAGCAAACCTAATCACAGTATGATTTTCATCATAAGTTTGAGTAAAACCAAAGTCTACTTTTTTTGCTAATTCTTCCATTTTTTTATTTTCTATTAAAATGAATTGTTGGTTTGTAGAAGTTTTCATAAAAAACTCATAACCCTTGCTAGCAAGGATTTCTTTTAATTTTTTAGCTTTATCAATTCCTATCTTACCAATCTCATAATAAAGTCCATTTGTAAATAAGGCATCAAATTCTACTCCCAAGAGCCTTCCCTTGGCAATCATGGCACCCCTTTGTTTTACAAGGGTGTTAAATCTTTTTGGTTGGTTATTGTGAGTAAAGACCACAGCTTCCCCAGCAAGAGCTCCACATTTGGTACCACCAATATAAAATACATCACAAAGTCTTGCCAAATCTTTCATAGTCAAATCACATTCATCTGACATTAACCCATAGGCAAGCCTTGCCCCATCTATAAATAATTGCATTTGGTATTCTTTGCAAAGTGAATATATATCTTCTAATTCCTTTTTACTATAAAGACTGCCATATTCTGTTGGATATGAAATATAAACCATGCCCGGAAAGACCATATGTTCATAGGATCCATCCTTGTAGAAAAGTTCTAGATAAGATCTTATTGTCTTTGCATTTATTTTTCCATCAACTGTATCTACCGTCAAAACCTTGTGACCAGAAAATTCTATAGCACCAGCTTCATGCACATTAACATGACCTGAAGTAGCAGAGATAACTCCTTGGTAATCATCAAGCATAGTATCAATTACTATTTGGTTTGTTTGTGTTCCACCAGTCAAAAGATAAACTTGTGCATCAGGCTTGTCTATTTCTTTTTTTATTTTTTCAATAGCTTTTTGAGTATAAATGTCGTTTCCATAGCCTGCCATTGATTCTAGATTAGTATCTACTAAAGCTTTTAAAACATCCGGATGTGCCCCTGCTATATAGTCGCTTGAAAATGATAACATAAAAACTTAAAACCTCCTTACATAAATAAAAGTAAATATCTTTAATTGAGAAATAATATTCCTATTTTCTATAATTTTACTATAGTTTCTCCTAAATAAAAACATTTACCTTAAATAAAAGCTAAGGACTTTTGGGTAAACAGGAAAAGTTTGTCCAAAAGTCCTCCTTTATTTTTTTCACATATTGTTATTAGATTTATACTTAAGAGGAAATGGAAACAGTAGTAACAAGTCCATTTTCTACTTTAATAATTAAAGCAAGTCCAGAGTCTTCAACTTCTTTAGCATATTTCAAAAATTCTTCTTGAGTAAACATTTTTGCTTTAGCTGTTCCACCTACTGCTTGGAATATAACATCATCAGCAAGTTTGAAGGAATGTTCATTACCTTCTATAGGATTTGTTTGACCATTACTATCTTCTTTGCCATCACTATAGTCCATAGTTCCTTTTACTATAAGATTTCCATCTTCTATAGCTATTTGGTAAGTAGTACCAGCATCTATGTCTTCTATTCTTTCTCCCTTCTTAGATAAAAGCATATTTGTTATATAGCTACCGTCATTAACTTGTTCAACTGCTTTTTCATCTTCTGTAACTTCTACTTTGTTAGAAGCTTTAGGATCAGATGATTCAGTTGACATGTTATTACTTTCTATACTTTTTTCATCAGCTTTGCTATCTTCTGTTGAAACATCACTTGAAACATTTTCTACGCTTGGTGTAGATGCTTGATTAGTTTTTGGTGCATTATTAGAACATGCTGCAAAAGCTGCTAATAAAGTAAACATAGAAAGTACTTTAATTATTTTCTTGTTTTTCAATTTTGCCTCCTTTTATAACGGGCATCTGCCCTAGCTATATATTAATATATACCCCTTAAAAATAAAATTAATTTTTTTGTAAGTTTCTTAAAATTTATAAGCAAAAAAAATTGAAACTATCTCTAAGTGCAAATATTTTCTTATATTAATTTAGAATCTATAATATTTTCCACTATATCTATACACATTTCTGCTGCTTGTCTAAATCTTTTTTCAAACTCATCAGCTCCACCTGTTATAGAGTCTGAAACAGTCTTGATTATTAAATTTGGAACTTTGTTAATATCAGAAATTAAAATCACAGCTGCACTTTCCATATCGCAAATATCTGCACCAAATTTATCATTTAAAGCTTTCTTGTCCGAATCCTTATGAACAAACTTATCTGCGCTAGCTGCCACAAAAACTGGTATTTGTGGATACATTTTTTTTACTCTTTCAAGTATATTTTTTGATGCTGGTAGGTAGATATCTTTATATTCTATATATCTTCCAACTTCTACATTATCTATTGCAGAAGTGTCCATATCATAATGGACTACCTTTTCTACAAAGCAATTATCATATACTTTTAAATCATCTCTTAGAGCCCCTACAACTCCGAAATTAATCAAAAAATCAATCTTATAAATATCACATAACATTTGTATGGCTGCTGCTGCACGAATAAGACCTGCGCCTGAATGAACAAAATGCAATCTGTAATCTTTTCTTTCTAATATATAAACATCAAAGCCATTTTTATTTTTTACAATCAAATCATTCTTATACTTACCTGTAACCGCTTCTATTTCAACTGCTACCAATACGCCAATATTTTTCATATAAACTCCTCTAAATCAAAAAAATCAACCTTTAAATATTTTTTTAAAACAATTAATAAACATATTATTATACTTGCACCCAAGAAGATAGATCCTAGGCTTTCTTCAAAAATTGGACTATCCCACAAAAAATGGTTAAACAGAACAAACAATATTAAAAATATTCCCAAAGCTTTATTTTTATTTTTAAACAAAAAATAAAAGCCTAAAGCAAACAAGGCTGTATAAGCCCAATGTGAGGACCAGGCACCTGAAATTCTTGACAAAACCATAGGGAATAAATCATCCATATTGCTAAGTCCATCGCTACCAATATAAGAAATATATTCCATTATTTGAAAGCCAAATCCTACGGCAAAACCACTTATGAAAAAATCCTTGAGTGAATTTTTATTTAATAAAAAAAGTATGAGCAAAACAACAAATAGTTTTATTGTTTCTTCGTTAATAGGTGCTGTAAAAGCCAAGCCCCAATCTTCGGATATAAGATTTTTGATTAAATTTTGCCCTGTATCATTTGCAAAAGCAGAAAGAAAACCTGGTATAAACATACCACAAAGCAAATATAAACTTGTATGCTTTCTATCAAGACAAAGCTTATCTGATAAGAAAAAAAGCATATAGCTTAAAGGAATAATGTATATAAGCAAAAGAAGACATGAAGCTAAGGCTATTAGATAGTCACTTGCCCTAGCTTTCTCATAATAAAAATAGTTTAATTCATATTCAAAGCCATACAAAAACAAAAGGATAAGAATAAGAAGAAGTATCCGCCTATAAAATTTATTTTTTTTATCCAAATTCATAAAACCTCTCAACTTTTGCCTTACTTATTTAAGCTTTTAATAAACTTATGTTTTCCATTATTAGATTCATAGATCCTTATTTCGCAATTTTTTGGTTTTGGTCTCCATTTTATACCATTTGGTCTATCTTCTAGATAACCACACAAGGCACGGATAATACCACCATGACAAACTATTAGGACATCTTCATAGTCTTTTTTTTCTATATCTTTCAAAAAACTAGAAGCCCTATCAATCATAGACTGTAAAGTTTCTACAGTCTTAGGCGTTTTTATTATTTCTGGATATAGCCAATATAAGGACATTTTTAAGCCTAAGCTTGCAAAATATCTATTATCATATTTGCCAAAATCAACTTCTATTAATCTTTGGTCTATAATTATTTTATCCCTTTCTACATTTCCTATGATTTCAGCTGTCTTTATAGCTCTTTCTAAAGGAGATGCATAAACTGCATCAAATTTTATATCACCGATACTTGCTCTAGCGCTTTTTGCCTGTTCTAGGCCTTTTTCATTTAATAAAGAATCAATCAAGCCTTGCATATATTTTTTCTTATTTAAATCAGTTTGTCCATGTCTTGTAAGCCAAATTCTCATTGTTGTTTCTCCACACAAAATTGTTTATATTAATTATAGCATTAAATGTCTTTCTAATAAATTTAAAAATCTAAACTTTAACAAGTAATAATCATCCCTTTTAATCAAAATCTTTCTTTAAAAGGTAGATTTCCTCATCGCTTAGTTTCCTATAAGAACCACTTTTTAAATTTTTATCTAAATATACTTTTCCTATAGCAAGTCTTTTTAAGTATAGGACTTTTTTACCACAAGCCTTTAGCATTCTCTTAACCTGATGGTACTTGCCCTCTCTGATATAGACATAACATTCTTTGGGCGAAATAATTTCAAGTTTTGCAGCTAAGCACTTATAATTTTCTTCTTTTATATATATGCCTTCTTCAAATTTTTTTATATCAGCTTCTTCCATAGCTTTATCAACCCTAGCATAATATTTTTTATATATAGTGCTTGATGGACTAATGATTTTTTGCAAAAAAAGCCCATCATTAGTCAAAATCACCAAGCCTTCCGTATCTAAATCTAGTCTGCCCGCCGGTGAAAGGTCTTTTTTTTGTAAATCTTTTGGCAAAAGATCTATAACTGTCTTTTTTGATAAGGACTTAGTTTGGCAAATAAAGCCACTTGGTTTGTTCATCATAAGATAAAGATAGTCTTTAGAAATTTTATCCTTATTTTTTAGAACTAGCTTATCCTTTTCTGGATTAATTTCTTTATTTGCCTTGGTAACTAAAAGACCATTAATATATACATTCTCTTCTTCTATATATTTTTTTACTTCTTTGCGTGAACCAAGTCCCTTATTCGCCAGATACTTGTCTAATCTCATAAATTTTCCTTTTCTTTCATTTCTTTACTTTACCCCTAATATATAAAATAAGATAGGCTCTTTCAATAATTAAATTATCAGAAATATTCTTTATTTGATATTTTGCTAGCTTAACTAGTATAATTATATTAATTTGACACTAAAATAAAGGAAAAATACAATGGCAGATAAAAAAAGCAATATAGATTTTATTACTAAGGGTGATGTAAGCCAGGTTATTTTTAGACTTTCGATCCCACTTATGATTAGCAACTTGATTAAAACTTTATATACTATAACTGACGGAATATATGTGGCCCGTATTTCTTCAGAAGACTATGCCGCTACAGCATTTATTTGGCCAGTCTTATTTTTATTTATAGCTGTAGGACTTGGTGTAAATGTAGCTTCTACTTCCCTTATGAGCCAAAAACTTGGAGCCAAAAAATTTGACCAATGCAAAAATTACGCTTCGCATACAATTTTTATTACCTTGGTTTTAGGTATAATTTTTTCCATACTGGGCTATCTAATATCACCATTTATAGTTAGGTGGATGGGTGCAAGAGGTTCTTTTGCTCAAAAATCAGAAATATTTCTAGCAATTAACTCTGTTGGCCTATTATTTGATACTATATTTTCTGGTTATCAAGCTATTCTAAATTCCCAAGGTAGAACAAAAACAATGACTATTATTTCTACCATTTCTTCTCTTACCAATGTTATCCTTGATCCTTTCTTTATCTTTGATAATGTTTTGGGACTTCCTGGCTTAAACATGGGCATAAGAGGAGCAGCTATAGCCACAGTTATCTCAAAATTATTATTGGTCCTTATTTCTATTAGGGTAGTAAAAAAAGAATCAGAAATTGAAGTTACTTTCAAAGATTTCAAATTTGATATGGCTATAGTTATAAATATTTTTTCAATGGCTATTCCTGCTTGTCTTGGAAGTAGTGGAGAGGCTATTGGATTTACAATACTTAATGGTTTTATCCAATCTTACGGAACCACAACCCTTGCCGCCTTCTCTATGGGTAACAGGCTAGCAGACTTATTTAACCAAGGATCTATGGGCGTTGGAATGGCTCTAACATCAATAATCGGTCAAAATTATGGAGCAGGCAACAGAGAAAGGCTAAAACAAATTTTTAGAAAAGCAAATATAATAATAACTTTCTTCTCCCTTTTTACGGCAATCTGCCTAATAGTTTTCAAAGATCCACTACTTTCTATATTTATAAAGGATATGTCTGATGTAGAACTTTATAAACAGGCAAGTGAATATATGTATTTTACTTCTGTTATAACTTTCTTTATGGGATATTTTTCGGCAATAAATGGTTTCTTCCAAGGAATTGGAAAAACAAAATTCACCATGCTCTTATCCCTAGCAAGGCTTTGGGCTTTGAGACTTCCTATAATTTTAATCCTAAAATATACAACAAACCTAGGTTCCACTGGTATTTGGATTGCTATGCTCTTATCAAACGCCTTGACTGTGGCTTTTGGTTTTTATATGTACTTAAAGAAAAGATACTAAGCGCTTTTTAGCTTTTAGTATCTTTTAAAATTTAGGATATAAAAATCAAATTTTTTCTATTATAGTATATTTTGATAAAAAATTGTTTGCTAAAATTATTAAAGCTTGCTATCAAAGAAACTAATTATTCCATCTTCTACTTCATCCCTGATATCTGGATAATTATGTATCTCGTGACGATAGCCTTTGTATATCTTTGTCTTTACATCATGACCTGTCTCTTCTAACCAAGTAGATACTTTTTTAACTCCTTGACCAAAGTTTCCAACTGGATCTTCATCACCTGCTATATTATATATAGGCAAATTTTTCGGAACTTTCTCTGCCCATTCTTTGCTATCAATTTCCTCTAGCATTTGGATAAAATAGAGCAAAGATTGGTTATTAGTTGGTTTTGTAAAAGCATTAAACGGATCTTTGGCATGGTCTAATTGTACGTACTTATCATGGCAAATCCATTCATTACCAAGTTTTATTTCTTCATCTATTTTTACAAAGAAACTCTTAAATATCTCCCCAAGAGCATCAGGGTTAGCCTGATCTGCCTTACCTTCTTCAATTAATTTTTCAAGATATGCTTTTATTTCTTTGGATCCTTCTATAGTACCAGTTGTTCCGCAAATAGTTACTGCATCTATTGTATCCTTATATCTTGCCATAAATTGTCTAGCTATCATAGATCCCATAGAATGCCCAAAAATAAAGTATTTGTAGTTAGGATAAAGTTCAATAGTCTTCTTATAAAGGCTATATTCATCTTCTACCATTGTAGTATAACCCTTATTTCCAAAGTCTCCCCAGCTATTATTTTCTATAGCAGTTTTTCCGTGTCCAACATGGTCATCATAGCAAACTATATAACCCTTATCTACAAATTTTGAGATCATATGTAGATATCTTCTGGAGTGTTCACCAAAACCATGAATCAATTGAATTATTCCCTTAATTTCGCTTGCAGGGACATTAATAAATCCATAGATATCATCTCTTTCATTAAATGACTTAAATTTCAATTCGTGTAACATTTTATCCTCCTCATAAAAATTTTCTATCTTTAGCTATAAAGATATCCTTTACTACAAATAATTATCCTTCACATATATACCCAAAAAAACATTTTCATAAATCTTTTATTTATTAGAAACTTTTGTCTATTAAACCTACTAAATAAAAATTAAAAAAATATAAAATTATTCAATTTAACTTTATTCCTACAAAATAAAAAAGCCAAGCCAAGGCTTGACAATTTTATAGGTCATATACATTTGATGAACCAAATATAGGTTCTTCTGTATAGTTCATTTTTAGTTTTCTTAGGACATTTTTGTCTACACTATCAAGTATTACTGATGAGTGAGCTTCAAGTCCTTTTAAATAAGGAAGATGTTGGAGAGCTAGTTGAGCAAGGGGATTTGTAGTTGCTGACATAGAAAGAGCTGTCAAAACTTCATCCAAGGAAAGTGAAGTATTTTTTTCTTTTAATATTTCAGTTTTTAATTTTACTACAGGCTCTATTACATGAGGAGAAAGTAGGGGTATCTCATCATTTATTTTTGCTAGAGTTTTTAGGGCATTTAATACACAAGCAGAAGTTGCAGCAAGTAAATCAGATTTTTTACCGGTTACAATTTGACCTCCATCAAGTTCTATAGCAAAGACTTCTGTATTGGTCTTTTCTGCTTTTTCTATAGCCTTTGTAGCTACAAGTCTATCTTTTGCTTCTATGTTTAACTGACTCATCAAAGATTCTATCTTTTCTACTGTTTTTTGTTCTTCTTTGGCAAGTTTTATATTAACAAGAGTTGTATAGTATCTTCTAATTATTTCTGCCTTTGATGCCTCTATTGCTGCTTGTTCATCTGCTATACAAAAGCCTACCATATTTACTCCCATATCTGTTGGTGATTTGTAAGGAGATTTTCCCATTATTTTTTCAAACATTAATTTTAGGATTGGGAAAGCTTCAACATCTCTGTTGTAGTTAACTGTCATTTCTCCATAGGCTTCCAAATGATATGGATCAATCATATTAATATCATTTAAATCAGCTGTTGCTGCCTCATAAGCCATATTAATAGGATGCTTTAAGGGTAGATTCCATACTGGAAAAGTTTCAAATTTTGCATAGCCAGCATTTATACCATTTCTATGATCCAAATACATTTGTGAAAGGCAAGTAGCAAGTTTTCCACTTCCAGGTCCTGGTGCTGTTACTACTACAAGAGGCTTGGTTGTTTCTATACAATCATTTCTACCAAAACCTTCTTCAGAAACTATTTGTTGAACGTTATTTGGGTAGCCTTCTATATCATATGTTTTGTAATTTTTTATATTTTCATTGTCCAAATACTTGGCAAACTTTACGGCTGATGGTTGGTTATCGAACTGAGTAATAACTATAGCAGTGACGTTTAGTCCTATTTGTTCAAAAGAATCTCTTAGTCTTAAAACTTCGCTATCATAACCAATATCCAAATCTCCTCTAATTTTGTTAGATTCTATATCATTGGCATTAATTACTATGATAATTTCAGCCTTATCTTTTAATCTTAAAAGCATTTGTAGTTTTGTGTCAGGTAAAAATCCTGGCAGTACCCTAGAAGCATGTGAATCATCAAAGAGTTTGCCTCCAAACTCCAAGTAAAGTTTGTCAAAATGCGAAATTCTCTCTAAAATCTTTTTCGTTTGTAATTCTATATATTTATCGTTATCAAAAGCAATTTTTTTCATCTCATCCCCCTTTACATACAGTTAATATTATATCAAATTTTTAGGACTCTTATAGGAATTTATAGATAATTTAATTTCTTATTTTTATTTCTTTTCTAATTTTTCATAGCCTGGTGTTTTGTATTCTTTTCCATCTGTAGCTATCCAAAAGACTTGAGCCTTGTATTTTTTGGCAAGTTCTTCTCCCTTGTCTCTATCTTCCACAAATAGAGCAGTCGAAAGGGCATCGGCTTGACCTATATCATCCATGATTACAGTTACTGATTTATATTTTGTTGATGGTTCTAGAGTATCTATATCGATAATATGGTGGTATTTTCTTCCATTTATTTCAAAGTATCTTTGGTAGTCCCCACTAGTTACAACAGAAGTATTTGTTACATAGACAACAGATGAAAAGTCTTCTTTACTCAAATCAGGATCTTGTACGGCTATGGCAAATTTTTTCTTATCCCTTGTTGGATTATCACCGATTATAGCGACATCTCCACCTACAGATAAAATACCATTTTTTAAGCCAGCCTTTATCAAATCTTGTTTGATAAGTTCTGTTGCATAGCCCTTACCTATAGCACCTATATCTATTTGAACATCTTTCTTATTTATATAAACTGTTGAGTCTTTTTCATTTACTTCTATAGCATTTATATCCATATTTTGGCTTGCTTTTTCAAGTTCTGTTTTTGAAGGAAGCTTGGCTTTTTCAGGATTGGCATTTGCATCATCCCTAAACTTGTTCCAAATACCCAATAAGGATCCTGCCCCAATGTTAATTTTCCCATCCGTTTCCTTGTACCATTTTTGCCCTACTTTAATTAAGTCAATAACTGCTTTATCAACCTTTACAGGTTCTTTTCCAGCCTTTTGATTAATAGTATAGAAGTTATTTACGCCCTCAAAGCTATCATAAGAGTTAAAAAGTTTATGGTAATATCCCATCTCTTTTTCAACTATATTCTTATACTTTTCAAATTCCTCTTGGCTATTGTTATAAGCAGTGAAGGTTGTTACAGTATCAAAATAATCATAAATTGTAACTTGGAATTTTTCAGCATCTCCTTCCTTAGTATGAGTAACTTGAGACTGATTATCCATAGAATCAGGTGATATTATATTTTCTTCTTTATTAGTCTTTTCATTCTTGCAGGCTGTTAGGACTAACGAGAGAGAAAGAATTATAAGTAATGTTTTCTTCATTATGTTCTCCTTATATTAAAAATCGACTATATAACTATACAATATTTTCCTTTTAATTCCAAGATTATTAAGCTTTTGATTTTTAAATTTTTTTAGTGTACTTTATCAAAAACTCATAAAAAATAGGCATACCTTAAAGAGCATGCCCCCTTTTAAACTTAACTAATTAGATTTCTTTTATATAAGTCTATTTTTACTAATTAAAAATCAATATCTTTTCTTACCTTAATATTTTCATCTGTTGCCCAATCCCAAATAATCTTAGCTGCTATTTTTTGTCTATAGTTTTGTAAATCATTTTCTAGGCCTAATTCATACACTTTATCCAAAAACTCTTCTTCTCCAGAATAGGTGTTATAGTTTTCAGTAAACTGGTCTCTTAATTGTAAACCCAGGCTATTAATAAAAGAGTCCCTGTAAGTTTTTATATCTAATTCTTCCCTACTAGGCATACAGACATAATCCTCAGGATTATTTTCAATATCAATATAGGAAAATTTCATATCTTCTTCTGTTTCTAATCCTTCTGATATCCTAATTAAATCAAGAGATTTTAAATTTAACCATATACTTTTGATATATGGATCATCCCATACTGTCCATTTTTCTACTAGCCAAGAAAGATTTATAGTCTTATCTTCCATATTCTATTATTTCAAACACTACAGCTTCATACTCCCAAAGCTCTAGTCTTAGTACCTCCTCTTCTTCTAAGATAATATCTGTGCGCTTTTTTTTGTAGTCGCCATATTTTTCATCCAAGGAATTTATTTTTTCAATCAATTTTATCTTTCCCCTAATAGGAAATTGATAAGTTTTATGATAAACATTAGCCATGTTTAAGACAACAAGAAATCTTTGATTTTCTGATCTTCTTTCATAGGCAAATACTGAATTTATCTTATCATCAACTACAAGCCACTTGAAGCCCTCATTCCTATAATCATCCTTGTAAAAAGCTTCATTATTAATATATAGATTATT
Organism: Peptoniphilaceae bacterium; assembly: GCA_028723425.1. GTDB lineage: Bacteria > Bacillota > Clostridia > Tissierellales > Peptoniphilaceae > Anaerococcus. The sequence continues at coordinate 13,442 of JAQYEZ010000026.1, forward strand.
TAAATCTTTGTTAAACCTGTTAAAGTCATCGTGTTTGGGAAATTTTAGTATATCCCAATTTATACTTTCATTTTCATTCCACTCATCAAAAGTAGCTATATCATTGCCCATAAAATTAAGTTTTTTGCCTGGATGAGTCAATTGATACATATTTAATACTTTTAGTTCTTTAAATCTATCTTCATAGGAACCATTCATCTTATTGATCATTGGTTTTTTTAAATGAACTACTTCATCATGACTCAAAGGAAGGAGATATCTTTCCTTGTAAAAATAAAACATCGAAAAATTAATCTTTTCTTGATAAGATCTTCTATTTATCGAGTCTATTTCAAAATATTTTATAGTATCATTCATCCAACCCATATCCCACTTGTAATCAAAGCCAAGTCCCCCATCTTCTACAAGGTAGGTTACTTTAGGATAGCTTGAAGAATCCTCAGCTATCTTCATAACAGTTGGAAATTTTTTAGCTATAGCTGAATTTAGGTCCTTTAAGAAATTAATATTTTCTATATTAGGACCACGATTTTGGTTGCCATCATAAAAAATCATGTTGGATATAGCATCCATCCTTATCCCGTCAAAATGGCACTCTTCTAGCCAAAAACAAATAGCCGATTTCATAAAACTTCTGACATGGCCTTTGGAATAATCAAAGTTTAATGATCCCCATTGGGAATATTGCAAATCCTTATACTCAGATTCATACAAATCATGACCATCAAAAAATTTAAGGGAATAATCATCTGCCGCATAATGAACAAGAACAAAATCTAATATTACACCTATATCATTTTGATGAAGTATGTCTACAAAAGTTTTTAAATCTTTTAGACTACCAAACCTTGATGATGTTGAAAAAAATCCCGTAGACTGATAACCCCAAGATGGATAGTAGGGATGTTCAGTTACAGGCATTAGTTCAACATGAGTGTAGGACATTTTCTTTAAGTATTTTATCAAAGAATCCACTATATCAAGAAAGTTTACCCTGCTTGTGTATCTTTTCCAAGAGCCTACATGTATTTCGTAAATATTCATTGGTTGATCAAAGTTTTTTGATCTTTTATTAAGCCATAACTCATCTTTAAAGCTATAAGATTCGTCTGTTATTCTTGAGGCAAAAGCTGGTGGTAAATCCATTTCTTTGGCAAAAGGATCTGTTTTTTCTACTCTCTTACCCTTAGACTCAATTATATACTTATAATAATCTCCAATTTTTGCATCTATGTATTTAAAAAAATACCCAAACTCAACATTTTTTGTAAGCTCTTCTTCTTGCCACTTGTTAAAATCGCCCTTGATAAAAACCCTATCAGCTCTTGGTGCATAAATCCTAAAGGTATAACCATGACCATCTTTTATTGGTCCAAATATTTTATGACCCCAAGTAGATTTTCCATCAAGATAGTCTTGTATTTTTTTCTTATCAATATCGTGAATTCTTATCTCCATCTTAAGCCTCAATCAAATGTTCTATATGTTTTATCAAAATTTCTATGCCTCTAGTATTTTCTGCTCCTCTTGGAATTATAATATCAGCATATTTTTTGCTAGGCTCAACATATTTTTCATGCATTGGTTTTACCTGGTTTATATATTGATTTAAGACAGAATCAAGAGACCTTCCTCTCTCCTTGGTATCTCTTAATATTCTTCTTTTTAGTCTTATATCACTATCAGCATCAACAAAAACCTTGGTATCAGTCAAATCTCTGATTTTCTTATCATAAAGCACCAAAATTCCCTCTATCAGAATTATTTTGGTAGGATTTACTCTAATAGTTTTCTTGCTTCTGGTGTGTTGTGTATAATCATAGGTTGGCATGTCTATAGACTGACCATTTTTTATTTTTATCAAATGTTCATAAAAAAGGTCATTGTCAAAGGCAGAAGGCTCATCATAGTTGAGCATTTGCCTTTTTTCAAAAGGTAAATCATCATGAGCCTTATAATAATTATCATGGCCTATGACAAATAAATCATCCACAAAATAGTCATCCAAAGATTTTACTATTGAACTTTTACCAGAAGCAGACCCCCCTGCTACTGCGACTATCTTAACATCCATTAGAGCTCCACTTGATTTACAATCTCACCGTCAAAATATTTATACAAGTTGTTAAATACAATCTCAGCCCTAATTTCCATAGCTTCTTTTGTAAAGAATGCCACATGGTTAGTTAAAATGCAGTTTTTAGCATTTCTTAATGGGTAATCTTCTGGTATAGGTGGTTCCATATCAAAGACATCAATACCAGCCCTAATTTTATCTTGATTTAAAAGTTCTGCTAGATAAGCATTATCAACTATTGGTCCTCTTGCACAATTGATTAAAATTGCTCCTTCCTTCATCATGTCTAGTTTTTCTTTATCGATAAAACCTTTTGTTTGCTTGTTGTTTGGAATATGAAGAGTAATAATATCAGACTCTTTCATCAAAGTTTCTATATCTACATAGCTAACTCCCATAGCTTTTACATCTTCTTTTTCTGTTCTTGAATTAGCTATTATTTGACAACCAAAGGCCTTTAGAAGTTCAATTGTCTTAATACCAATTTTACCTGTTCCAATAACTCCAACCTTTTTATCTCTTAATAAACCACCTAGGAGAAAATTATTTTTTACTTGATACATATTTTCATAGTTTTTATCAAATTTTCTAAGTAGGCCTATAGCAAGCCCAATAACAAGTTCTGCTACAGAATCATCAGAATAACCAGAAGCATTTTCTACAATGATTCCCTTTTCCTTACAAGCCTCAAGATCAATATGATCAACACCAGTAAAAGCAACATCTAATAATTTTAAATTTGTGTTTTTAATAACGTTTCCTGTAAGCTTTTTATTAGTAATTATTGCAACATCTGTATCTTTTAATCTCTCGATTATTTCTTGGTCAGAACTTGCACTTTCTTTGAAATATTCAAAGTCATGACCTAAGCTTTCTATCTTTTCCTTATGTTTAATTATAATATCATCATCAACTGTTAAAGGATCTATTAAACTAACTTTCATTTTAACCTCCTATAATTCTTATAAGATTATTATAACACATAATGGTCATTCTTTAATCTTTTAGCTGATTTTTTGCCTGTTTCTTCTTATCTTTAGACCTTTTTCTCAACAATTTAAAAAATGTTTGCAGCTCATATTTTGCTTCTTCTTCCAAAAGTCCAAATTCTGGATCTACATAATGAAATTGTGACCTATCTGAAACTACATTGGTGTTGGACCCACATGCGCCTCTTTTTTCATCCCTTAGACCAATAACAAGTCTTTTTATCCTAGAATTAATTATAGCCCCTGCACACATAGAACAAGGTTCCATGGTAACATACATGGTACAAGCTTCTAATCTAAAATCATTAATGTAATCACAAGCTTCTTTAATAGCTACCATCTCCGCATGAAAAATAGCAGATTTTTTTTGCATAGTTAAATTATGGCCTCTGCCTATAATCACATCATTTTGTACAATTACACAACCTACTGGAACCTCTTCTTGACTCCTCGCAAGTCTTGCCTCCATGAGAGCTTGTCTCATAAAAAATTCATCTTTGTTAACTCTTTCCATAACAAACCTCAAAAAAAAGGTTGTTGCAAAATAAATTATTCTGCTTCAACCTTATATCTGGCGTCCCGAAGAGGATTCGAACCTCCGACACCCGCCTTAGGAGGGCGGTGCTCTATCCAGCTGAGCTACCAGGACATAAGATAGAAAAATATTTCTATCTAGCTATAATACATTCTAACAAAAAGTTACATGTATCTTTAAATACTCTTACAAGTCTAATAAATTTACTAGCTTGATTTTGTTTTTCTTTTGTAACAAGGGCAACATCATAAGTTTGATCATTGTAGTATACTTCTACATCACCAAGCTTTTCGCCAGCCTTGATAGGTGCCTTTATATTATCTTTAATCTTATATTTTGTAGCAGGCACAGTCCCATTTTTAATTATAAAACTTAAAGACTTAACAGGATATAGCTCTACATAGCCACTAGATACAGTATTTAACTTTAATGTTTCTGCAGCTAGATTGGTGTTGAGTACTTCTTTACTATTATAATACTTTGACACATAATAAATCAAGTCTTTCATAGCTAAATTTCTAATTTCGTCACTTTCAGCTCCCATTACTACAGCTATGGTCCTAAAACTATCATTATCATCAAGTTTTTTCATATCGACAGTCGTTGTTACGCAAAAGCCAGCTTCTGCTGTAGAGCCAGTTTTTAGGCCATCTACTCCTTCTACTTCATCTACCAAGGGTATGGTTGAATTTTTTTCTATGTCTCTTTTTTTATCTTCAATCTTTCTTATTTTAGCATATTCTAGAACTTCTGGAAATTCTTTTATAATTACTTGACTTAGCCTAAACATATCTCTAGCTGATGAAGAATTTTGTTTTTCATCTTCAGTTTGAAGGCCATCCGCATTATAGTAAGATTGACTGTCTAGACCAAGACTTTTGGCCTTCTCATTCATTTGTTTTACAAATTTTTTTTCACTGCCACCAACAGCCCTAGCTAGTTCATAGGCACAATCATTGCCAGAAACTACCATCAGCCCTTTTAGAAGTTCATCTATAGTGTAAACTTCTCCCTCTTTTAGTCCAAGATGAGAATACTCCCAACTTGTTAGTTTTTCAGCTTCTTTACTTGCTTTTATTGTTTGGTCAGTTGAAATTTCTCCCTTAGCTATAGCCTCTTTTGTCAAAAGATAGGTCATAAGTTTAGACATAGAAGCTATAGGATAAGACTTATCGGCATTTTTTTCATAAAAAATCTCACCTATTGCTTGATTGCCTATAATATAAGATCTAACCTGTGAATCATAGCCTACTACCTGATCCTGATTTTTAGCAAAAGCAAGACTTGGACTAAAAAGTATTATAAAACTAAAAAATAAACTTGCAATTTTTTCTCTTATCTTCATATTTTATCCTATTTGTTTATATCAAATTTAAAGCACTAGGCTTTCTATCTTCTTATAATTATTTCTTAAAACTTTAAGAACTTCTACATCTTCTTTTTTAAGATACTTAAATCCTAGATTTGTACTCTCTTTTAAACCAAGTTTTCTAAAAAGATCACATGCCTTAAATAAAGCTTTATATATTTCCAAATAATCAGCATTAAAGAAAGTTTCAAGGAAAAGAACCCTATACTCTTCTTCCAAAGAATAGGCCAAATTTTCAAAGTCTTTACCAATATCTTTAGTTTTTGAAAATCTATCTCTAATATACCAATCGACCATCTTTAGAAGCTCTTTTTTTAAATAGTCCATTTTTAAAGAGGCAGCTATTTGATTTTTGTCAACAAGTAAAGATGATACTTCCATGGCATAGGAGAAAAACTGCCTTATACATTGGTCAAATTCATATTCCTTGGGTAGTTCATAAACAAAATTATAGTCTTGTGTCAATGATTTAAGGTCCATTTTATCATACAAAAATTCCAAGTCATTGGGCAAATTTTTGATAAAGTCTTTGGCAAGATCATGAGATATTATACTCTCAGAAATCTTTCCTTCTTCTTTTGTAAAGACTTCAAGTATGGTATAATTTTGCCATTTTTTGTCAAGCTTAAAAGAATCTTTTTTCTTATTTGTAAGAATTACATCATCAAAAATATCACTTAGTTCTAAAAGCATCTTTGAAACTATAACTTCATCAACAACAGTATAAACTTCTGTAAATTCCTTGCTTTGATTTCTAGATTTTACATAAAATAAGGCTAAAATTTGTTCTTTTTCATTGGCATATTTCCTTAACTTTTCTTTTATAAAGGTTTGCATATACACACTCTTTCTAAAAACTTTCTTATATTTTTTGATTTTACCTTTCAATATAGTATTTTATCATAAAAACAATACTTTTGCCTAAATATTAATAAATTTTAACAAAATATTATAGTATTATCTTATTTGTAGTAATATTTTCCATAAAATCCTTTAAAAGTTCAGCAGTAAGTCCCCAGATTACAGGTTTTGTATCATAAAAATACATATAATGATAGAGAGGATAGAAATTATATTCTTCTCCACCAGGTATTTTTTCAAAAGGAAAATCATCTGGAAAAATCATCTTATACTCTGCCTTATATCTTTGGGGTGGATTTTTAAGCAAATAATTAATATCAACAGTAAATAATTTTTCAACTTCCATATTATAGCTAATTTCTTCTAAACTCTTATTAAGTCTGCCATAAAAGGCCTTGATATGTCTATTATTTCTAGTCATAGTCATAGATGAATATCCAAGAAAATCTATGTCTTTTTCATGTAAATTTAATTCTTCTCTAGTCTCCCTTATGGCTGCCATTTTAAAGTCTTCATTTTCTTCAAGACTTCCTCCAGGAAAAGAAACCTCCCCAGGTTGAGCTACTATAGAAGACCTTACTTCAAATAAAATATGGTTTTTTCCATCTACTTTTATTATTGGAATAAAAACCGCATATTTTCTTATTTTATTGTAAAATTTATCATCAACTTGTATATTTTTCATATTATACCTCTTAATTAAATCATACAAATTTTAATGGCTCATGTCAAACTTCCAAATGCGGGTATAATAAATCTTACAAGGAGGAAATTATGATAAAAGAATTTAAAGAATTTATATCAAGAGGTAATGTCATAGACATGGCTATTGGTCTAGTAATGGGATCTGCTTTTACAGCTATAGTAACAGCTGTAGTTGACAATATATTAATGCCAATTATCACAGGCCTTACAGCTGGAGTAAACTACGAAGACATAGTTGTAAGTATTGGTGGGGCTGACTTAAAAGTCGGCGCAGTAATTAACGCTATTATTACATTTTTAATTATCTCTATTTTCATGTTCTTTATAGTAAAATCATTAAACAGATTTAAAAAAGAAGAAGCCCCAGCAGAAGCTACTACAAAAATATGCCCACATTGCATGACAGAAATTCCTATTGGAGCTACTAGATGCCCAAATTGTACATCTAAACTTGAAGGCTATAAAAACAATTTGGAAAATTAAGCATTGTATCAAAATAGAGGCTTTTACAGAATAAAATTCTTCAAAAGCCTCTATTTTTATCTTATTTTTTCTTTTATATAGTCACAAGAATTACATCTTATTTCGTCTGTATTTCTATTTTTTCTATGAACCAAAAGATCTCCACACTTAGGACATTTCTCTCCTGTTGGTTTATCCCAGGTTGCATAGTCACATTCTGGAAAATTGGAACAGCCATAAAATCTTTTACCTTTTTTGGAAACTTTTTCTATTAGTTCTCCCTTACCACATTTTGGACAGGTAACTCCTGTAGTCTTTATAATTGATCTGGTATATTTGCACTCAGGGAAATTAGTGCAACCAATAAATTCTCCATTTCTTCCATGTTTTACAGCAAGTTTGTGACCACAAAGTGGACAGTTTTCATCAAGGACCTTATCCTTTATTCTATAGTCTGTAGAATCTTCTTTTACTTTTTTAATATTTTCTTCAAAACCTGTATAGAAATTTCCTATAACATCCTTCCAATTAATAGCATCCGATGCTATCCTATCCAATTGATCTTCCATATCTGCTGTAAACTCGACATTTATTATATCGCCAAAATTTTCTTCTAAAAAGTCATTTACAGTAATCCCAAGCTTGGTTGGGACAATTTGCCTTTGATCAAATTCAACATAGTTACGAGATAAAATAGAATTAATTGTTGAAGAATAGGTTGAAGGTCTTCCTATGCCAAACTCTTCCAAAACTTTAACCAAGGAAGCTTCAGTATATCTTGCAGGTGGTTTGGTAAAGTGTTGTTCTTTATCAATTTTTCTAGCTTCTAAAATATCTCCTTCCTTTAAATCAGGAAGCATATTTTCATTTTCCTTGCCTGTAGCAATTTTATTAAAGCCATCAAAAAGACAAAGCTTACCATTAGTCTTAAAAATCATTCCATTATTATCAAAACTTATTGATGTTGACAAATATTCATAAGGACTCATTTGTGATTGTACAGTTCTAGTCCAAATTAATTTATAAAGTTTATACTGTTGGTCTGTCAAATATTCTTTAATTGAAATAGGTGTCCTATAAACTGAAGTTGGTCTAATAGCTTCATGGGCATCTTGACTTTGTTTGCTCTTCTTGGAATAAGTATTGCCCTTAGAAGCATACTTATCACCATACTCATTTTTTATAAACTTAAGTGTATCATCAACAAACTCATTAGCAAGTCTAGTAGCATCTGTTCTCATATAAGTAATTAGACCAGTAGAACCTTCACTACCAATATCAATTCCTTCAAAAAGTTGTTGGGCAAGACTCATAGTATATTTAGTAGAAAAACCAAGTCTATTTGAAGCATCTTGTTGAAGGGTTGATGTAGTGTAAGGACTTTTTGGCTTAGTAGTTCTCTTGGTCTTTTTTATTTCTATAAGCTTAAACTTATCCTTATCTATCCTATCTAAAATCTTATCTGCTCCATTTTCGTTAGCAATCTTTATCTTTTTGTCTTTAGAACCATAAAATTCTGAAGTAAAGTCTATCTTATCTTTATTATGCAAGGCTGTAATGGTCCAATATTCTTCAGGTACAAAGGCATCAATTTCTCTTTGTCTATCTACAATTAATTTTAGAGCTACAGACTGTACCCTACCAGCAGAAAGACCACTTTTTACCCTCTTCCAAAGAATTGGAGATATTTCATAACCCACTATCCTATCAAGAACGCGCCTTGCTTGTTGGGCATCTACAAGATTTTGATCAATTTTTCTAGGATTTTTTATAGCATTTTTTACATTGGTCTTTGTAATCTCATGAAACTCTACCCTATTTTTTTCATTAGGATCAAGTCCCAATAAATATTGCAAATGCCAACTTATGGCTTCTCCTTCTCTATCAGGGTCAGTTGCCAAAAAAACCTTGTCTGCCTTTTTTGCTTCTTCTTTCAACTCGTTTATTGTTTTTGCTTTTCCTCTAACTTTTATATATTGAGGTTGAAAATTATTTTCTATATCGACTCCAAGCTTTGATTTAGGTAGATCTCTCAAATGTCCATAGGTAGCTTTTACCTTATAATTTGAGCCAAGCATCCTTGAAATAGATCTAGCCTTAGTTGGAGACTCTACTATTACTAAATTTTTTGCCAATTATATCACCTTTTTATAATTTATCTTAAAACCACATATTTATTTTTTCTATAATATCAATAAATAGTTTACATCATATAAGAAAAAATGCAAATCTTATGCTAGAGGTAATTTAAAAATTATATATTGACATTTTTCGCATATAGTGTATAATTTAAATAGATTAATTGACGCGTCATACAAACGATTTCATAATATAATTTATAGGAGGTGTTTATAAAATAGTAATTTCTTGGAAAATTTGTCTCTATGTAAATAATTTTGATAATGATAAGCTTGTTTAATTTTAAATTGTCACAAAAAAGCTGTAGAATACCATCTATAAAAATAATAGTAACTACAAAGTATGAAACTTACATAGCAAGTAAGTAATATAATAAGGAGGGCAATATGAAAAAATTTCTTAAGAAACTTGCTCTATATATGCTTGCTATAATAATCCTTATACCAAATTTTAAAGCCTTTGCCTCATCAGATGAATTTGGTAAAGGTGATGGCTGGTATCAAGACGGTATGTATTTACTACCTATAAGTGCAATCGCTGATACAAGGGGTGAGCAAGAAAACCCATATTATAAAAATAAGAGAGAAATAGTAAGTGAAAAAGAAGCAAAGCTTATCCTAAAAAATAAAAACCTACAATTATTAGTAGAAGCATATAATAGTTTATATCAAAATGTTATAACTTTATATAAATTCGGCTATAATCATATGGATTTATGGATAAAAGTAAAAAATATGGAAGATCCTGTTTTCGGAAAAATAAATAAAAAAACTTGGGTAGATACCTATGAGGAGGCGGTCGAATTACTCCACAAAATACGTTGTTACTTCTATTCAATTGGTATAGTTGATAAGATGTACACCTATGAAAAAACCCTAAATATGGCAAATATGGAAGATATTAAATTTCCTGAAATAGAATTTGTGAGCTATTAGAAATTTAGCCTAGCTATTCTACTTTTATAGCTAGGCTTTTTCTATCTCTTAACTAAGTTTTTAGCTTTTTATTGTAAATTCATTCCCACCAATATTTTCTATATAGTCTTTTAGTTCCAAAGATGTTAATAAGTAGTTTACATCATCTATAGAAAGATTTAAATCCAAAGCAATTAAGTCTGCGTTTGCATTGGGATTTTCTTCTATATATGTAATTATTTTAAGCTCGTTTTCATCAAGGTCTGAAAAGTCCTTTTCTTCATCTTTCTTATCAAAAAATGACAATTGACTTAATTCATCAATGATGTCATTAGCATCTATTATAAGTTTGGCCCCATCTTGTATAAGCCTATTGGTTCCCTTGGAATATATAGAGTTGATATTACCAGGTACACAAAATACATCTCTTCCTTGATTTATAGCACAAGCTGAAGTTATCATGGTCCCTGACTTTTCTTTTGCTTCAATTACAACAGTTGCCAAGGAAATTCCTGAAATTATCCTATTTCTTTGTGGAAAATTCCAAGCTCTTGGCAAAGTTCCAAGGGGAAATTCTGAAAGAATCAGGCCTTTTTCTTCGATTTCTTGATAAAGTCTTCTGTTAGATTTTGGATAAATTTGGTCTATACCACAGCCTATAATTCCTATAGTCCTTTGATCTTTTTTTAAAGTACTTGTATGACAGATTGAATCGATACCATAAGCAAGACCGGAAACTGTAGTTATGCCTTGTGATGCAACATCTTCTACCAATTTTTGACAAGCCCACTTTCCATAAGCTGTGCATTTTCTAGCTCCAACAAAGGCTATAGAATACTTATCATTATCAGATAGGGATCCTTTGTAGTATAAAATTGCAGGCCTATCATCTATATTTCTTAAATTGTAGGGATAGGCTTTATCAAAAATTGTTACAATCTTTGCCCCACTCTTATATAGATCGTCTTTATAATATTTGAAATCTTCTAAGTTTTTTTTGGAAAATATTTTATTGTAAGTAGACTTATCCAATATCTTTCTAAATTCATCTTTTCTAGCAAACAAATTTTCATAGTCAATTTGATCTATAATTTGTAAGACCACCCTGTTTGTAACATGGGCAAAGTTTAAATAAGTTAGTAATTCTTTTTTATTCATATTCTTATCCAAATGCATTTTCTATGTAGTTAATTTTTCCTGTATCCCTATAGACTTCACAAACATCAAAGCTTATAAAATAATCTCCAAGATTTTTCTCCATTATATAAGCCTTGGCAGCCCTTATTATTCTTTTTTGTTTGTAATAATCTACTGCCTCTGAAGCAGAAGCAAATAAGTCATTTTTCCTAGTCTTAACTTCAACGAATGATAAAACATTTCCTTTAAGGCAAATAATATCAATTTCTCCATAAGGTTTTGAATAATTTCTATCAAGTATCCTATAAGAATTATCTTTAAGATATTTTACTGCCAAATCTTCTCCATAATTTCCTATTATTCTCTTTTTACTGGTCATAAAAAAGTCATCTGCCTTTGATAAAATTTCTTTAGGAAAGTTTTTCGATGAATTGGACAGGGACCATATTTTTCCAGACCTTGGTAGTGTTTTTTGGTGCCATAACCCATATTTGTTTGGAATGAATAATAGGGATAAATCTCTGAAAATTTTATCATAATATTATCCCTTCTTACCTTGGCAAGGATAGATGCACAAGATATTTGATATTCATACAAATCTCCTTTTACTATATTAAGTTGTTTGATATCTGTATCAATCCTTTCAGCATCTATTAAAAGTATATCAGGTCTTATCGAAAGACTTTCAACTGCTTTTTTCATAGCAAGTTTTGTTGCATTTTTTATATTTATCTGATCAATTTTTATATTATTGGCATAGCCAAAAGAATACGCCAATGAATCTTCTATGATTTTATCATATAAGCCTAGCATCTTTTTACGGCTTAGCTTTTTTGAATCTGTAACCCCTTCTATCTTGCTATCTTTTTTCATTATAACTGCACAAGTCACTACAGGTCCAGCTAAGGGTCCTCTGCCTACTTCATCTATCCCTGATATATATTCATAGTCTCTATAGATCTCTTCTCTGATTGTCTCATTATATGGTGAATATTTCATAGCCTTTCCAAAGTTATCCTTCCAAGTAATCCAGTCCTAAAATCATTCATAATTAAATTTCCACACCTTGTGTAATCTATCTCATTGCCTCTTAATATAGCTCCTCTTTTTTTTGCTATTTGCTCATATATCTCAAGAACTTCTCCTTTTGCAATAACTCCATATCTTTCTTCTAAAAGATTTGGATAATAAGCTTTTATTACTTGCAAAAATTTAAAAGCTAAGTCTTCCACATTTACTACTTCATCTTTTATAGCATGAGTAAAGGAAAGATTTAAACCAGTTTGCTTATCAAATTTTGGCCATAATACTCCAGGAGTGTCTAAAAGTTGTAGATTATCACTAGTTTTTATCCATTGTTTTTGCTTGGTGACTCCTGGCCTATTACCAACTTTCGCCCCTTTTCTTTGAGAAATATTGTTGATAAAAGTAGACTTACCAGAATTTGGTATGCCCACAACCATCATTCTAATTATAGGGTTTTCTATATTTTTATCTTGATTTTTTTCAAACTTCTCCTTTAATTGATCTTTGGCAAGACTATAAAGTTTATTAGTATTTATCTTTTTTTTAGAATTTAATAATATAGCAGGAATGGACTCTTCTTTAAATTTTTCTATCCATAGCGTATTTTGCTTAGGATCTGCCAAATCTTCTTTATTCATTATTATAATTCTTGGTTTATCTCCGATAATATCATCTAAAAGTGGATTTCTGGAGGAATTTGGAATCCTAGCATCAATTATTTCAACTACTATATCAACCAATTTTAAGGAATTTATTATATCTTTTTTGGTTTTTTCCATATGCCCTGGATACCAATTGATATTCATATTCATATAGGCCTCCTTTTAATTAATTGTTTATATTTATTTTAACAGAAAATCACAAATACTTACTAGTCGCCTTCCTTTTTTATTACTTATCCTAATTATCCTTTTTAAGCATATAAGTATTATTTTTATTATTAAAATAGAAAAAGGACTTCTTGTAAATAATTTACAATTGGTCCTTTTAGCCTTAATAGTTAACTTTTTCTTTAACTTTAGAAGCCTTACCTTGACGATCTCTAAGATAGTTAAGTTTTGCTCTTCTAACTTTACCACGTCTTACTATTTTGAAAGCTTCTAGTCTTGGTGAGTTGTATAGGAAGGTTCTTTCTACGCCAACACCATAAGAAATTCTTCTTAAAGTGAATGATCTGTTAATTCCACCTTCTTTGATACTAATTACAGTACCTTCGAAGTCTTGTAATCTTGTTTTATCTCCTTCTTTGATTCTGTATGATACTCTTAGAGTATCTCCAACTCTAAAATCGTAATTATCTTCACGTAATTGTTCATTTTCAATCTTTTTGATTAAATCCATTTCTATCCTCCTTGTTGCGGTATTTATCGTATAAGTCTTTCCTAACTCTTTTGGTTTTTTCTAGACTATTTTTTTTGTTCCATTGTTGAATAAGTTTGTGATTGCCACTGGTTAACTCTTGTGGCACCATATATCCTCTGAAGTTTCTTGGTTTTGTGTACTCGTCATTTTGTAATAGTATATCATAATGACTATCTGTTGTAAGAGATTGTTCATTTCCAACAACTCCATCTATAAATCTTGAAATTGTATCAAGAAAAACCATGGCTGGGATTTCCCCACCTGTTAATACATAATCTCCTATTGATATTTCATAGTCTACATAGTGATTTGTAATCCTTGCATCTATTCCTTCATAGTGACCACAAAGTATTACTAAATCTTTAAAGTCTGCAAATTTGATTGCTGTTTTTTGGTCCAGGACTTTGCCTGCAGCAGACATAAAGACTACTTTGGATTTTTGGCTTTTGACATCCATGATAGCATCATAGATAGGCTGTGGAGTCATAAGCATTCCCGCTGCTCCTCCATAAACTGTATCGTCAACCTTTTTGTGTTTATCCTTAGTATAATCCCTAATATTTACTATATCAATTTTTAGCTTTCCACCTTGTATTGCCTTACCAATTACTCCATAAGTTTCTAGAAAGTCAAAAGCTTCAGGAAATAAGGTTAGTATTGTTATTTTATTCATAATCCTCGAAGTCTTTTACTTCTATTTTTTTGTTATTTAGGTCAATTTTTTTCACTGTAGCTTTTAAGGCAGGAAAATATACTTCTTTACCATAAATAGTTTCTATTACAAAGATATCATTTGGATAAACTTTGGTAATAACTTCTTTTATATAGCCTATTTTTTTATCCTCTTGGTAAACGTCCAAGCCCTCAAGGTCAAAAATAAAGTATTCATCTTCTTTTAGGTCCATCAAATCCGCTTCATCGATAGTAAGTTCGTGTCCAATAAACTTACTAACCTCATTGATATCATCGTAACCTTCAAGTTTTATTATATAAAAATCTTTTTGCTTAAAAGAATTTTCAATTATTACTTCTTTATCATCCAAATAAAGTTTTGATCCTTTATTGAATCTATCTTCATTATCAGAAAATGATTTTATTTTTAAATTCCCCTTGATTCCTTGTGTCCTTAAAATTTCAGCTACCAATATTCTCATATTTTGATATTAACCTTAACATTTTCTTTGATGGCGCAAGATCTCGCTATTGTTCTAATTGAGTTTATTATATTGCCACCACGGCCGATAACACGACCCTTGTCTTTTTCTGCTACGTAGATAGTGATATTTAATTCGCCATTATTTTCTATTTCTTCTATAGAAACAGCTTCTTTATCTTCTACTAATTCTTTTACTATAACTTCAATTAATTCTTTCATAATCTTTACTTATGCTAAAACATCATTGTCATTGAATAGCTTTTCAACTATAGATGTTGGTTTTGCACCGTTTTTTATCCATTGTTTAGCTTTTTCATTGTCAACTTTAAATACTTTTGGCTTGCTAATTGGATTATAATAACCAATTTCTTCGATAAATTTACCATCTCTAGCTCTTCTAGAGTCTGCAACAACCACTCTATAGAATGGTTTTTTCTTTTGTCCCATTCTTTTTAATCTAATCTTTACTGCCATATTTTCCTCCTCTTACTTAAAGAAAGGCATCTTAAATCTTTTGCCCATTCTTTTTGATTTTCCTTGTAAATTTGTCACTGTCTTCATCATTTTTTTGAGTTCTTTAAATTGCTTCAATAATTTATTAAGCTCTTTGACTTCAACTCCAGAACCTTTTGAGATTCTATCTTTCCTAGATTTACCAATTATCTCAGGTTTTATTCTCTCTTCTTTAGTCATAGAAGAAATTAATGCCTCAATCTTAACAAATTCATTTCCGTCAAGATTGATTCCCTTTAGCATTTTTGAGTTTACTCCAGGAATCATAGCTAAAAGATCTTCCAAAGGACCCATGTTTTTGATTTGCTGAATTTGTTGTACGAAATCATCCAAAGTATAAGATTGGTTTCTAAGCTTTTCTTCCAACTCTTTGGCATCTTTTAAGGAAACTTGTTGTTCAGCCCTTTCTATTAGAGATAGAACATCTCCCATTCCCAAAATCCTCGAAGCCATCCTTTGAGGATGAAAAGGCTCTAGATCATCAAGTTTTTCACCTGTACCTACAAATTTGATTGGTTTTCCCACAACTTGTCTAATTGATAGAGCAGCTCCGCCTCTAGCATCGCCATCAAGTTTTGTAAGAATTACACCAGTAAAATCAAGATAATCATCAAAAGTTTTGGCAACATTTACAGCTTCTTGACCTGTCATTGCATCAACAACCAAGAGAATTTCCTTTGGTTTTACAGCTTCTTTAATATTTTTAAGCTCATTCATAAGTTCATCATCGATTTGTAATCTACCTGCTGTATCTAGGATTACAACATCGTGATTATTGCGCCTTGCATACTCTTTTGCTTCTAGTGCAGTTTGAACTGGGTCTTGTTTTCCCCTTTCAAAAACTTCTACTTCTGCCTTTTGACCTACTACCTTTAATTGGTCTATGGCTGCTGGCCTATAAATATCAAGAGCTGCAAGCATAGGGTTTCTACCTTCTTTTTTTAGCTTTCTAACTAATTTTCCTGAGTGGGTAGTTTTACCTGAACCTTGTAGACCAACCATCATAACCATATGAGGGGTTGAGCCTTGCAAGTCAAGTTTAGAATTTTCTTTTCCCATAAGATTGGTAAGCTCTTCGTTAACAATCTTGACTACCATTTGGCCTGGAGATAGAGATTCCATGACTTCAACTCCCATAGATCTCTCTTTAACTGTTTTTACAAAGCTTTTTACAACCTTGTAATTAACATCAGCTTCCAAAAGTGAAAGTCTTATCTCTCTCATTGCCTCGTCAATGTCTTTTTCGCTGAGTTTTCCTTTTCCAGTAAGCTTTGCTAAAGAATTTTGCAATTTTTCAGAAAGGTTTGAAAAAATCATATTTACACATCCTAAATTCTTTCTAGTATCATATCTAACTTATCAATTGCTTCTTTATCATTTGAACTTTCTACCAATTCTCTAATTTCCGATAAATCAGCCCTTAGCTTTTCACGTTTTGAAAGTAGAGAAAGCTCTTTTTCAAACTCAAACAATTTGTCAACTGATCTTTGAATCATATCTGAAATAGCCTGTTTACTCTTATTATTATTTTGAGCTATCTCGTTTAATGATAGATCTTCATTGTAGTAGCAATTTATTACATCTCTTTGCTTGTCATTTAACAAGGCTTTGTAGACATCAAATAATTGCCCTATTTCCACTAATTTTTCCATATATCACCCTAATTTCTTATTTAAAATGATACTTATCGATTTATGTAGCCATAAATTCTGGGGTCAAGTTTTTTACTTGACTATAAGAGTATACTATGAATTCTCATAGCTGTCAAGTATTTTTGTTGACCCCAAAAAGTTAAAATTTAAGTAATTTCCCTGTATTTATTTTTTTATAAGTCCTTTCTTTTTAAGTAAAAATAGACTTGTAATAATCAATGAAACTTCTACTATAGTGCAGAGTAAACTTGCTTCTATTCCAAAACTACCACCGGTAATTAAATCTGATCCCAAAAGACTAGTTCTAAAGATGCTAGCTTTTATAATAGGTGATCCTGATACAGATATTCCAAATATATTTCCTTGAATCATATTCCAAAAAGAATGGGCACCTGCTACTATCCAAATTGAATCTTTCAAATAAAATAGTAGTGAATAAGCAAGACCTGATAGAAAAAGATTTATAAGTGCTATTAAATTTACGCTATCATTGCCTATATGAAGGGCTGCAAATATCAAGGCATTAAATAATATAGAAGATTTTACAGAGAAAAATGCCGTAAAACCATTCATAAAAAGCGACCTACAAATTAATTCTTCACAAAAGCCTTGAATAATCCATCCTAAGGTAAATAATATGAGATATTTAATATTTAAACTTTTATTTAACCTAAGACTTGCCTTATTTAAGACAAAGGCCATCAAAACTACAAAGCCTATTTGGAAAAAACTAATTATTATGCCTTGACTATAATCCCTAAGAGCATTCTCTTTTCTAAGCCCAAGGGAAAAATTAGACCTATTTAAGTATTTTTTTGCTAAAATCAGACTAATTATTAGGGTAAAAACTCTAAAATTTAAGGAAATTATATTAAATATATCTGATCTAAGAAGACTAGCCTTATTTATAAAATCAAAACCAAATATAAGACCTAATAGTATAAGAGAAATTACTTCTCCTATAAACATAGTCCCTACTACCAATACTATGTATAGAAAAATATTAGGCTTTAGCCTACTTGTCAGTGCTTCTTGTCTACTTTTTGAAATCGTCTTATTATCTAAAAACCTCATTTTTTTCCTTTGTTAACTTTATGTATATATTACTAAAAATGTTTTAAAAACCAGGGACATTTTATTATCCCTAGTCAACTTATCTACTCATGGTCTAAACCAAAATGGTAATTCTGAATTTTCATCCTTTGTGTCGTCTTGATTTGAATTATTTTTTTCATTATTTGGGTTTGCCCCCTTATAGGCATCTACTGATGAAGAATCTAGTGAAAATTTAAAATCAACACTTTTTTCCTTACCATCTCTATAGAGTTTAATCTTTACACTATCGCCAACCTCATAGTCCAATAGAACTTTCTTTAAGTTAGACATATCTTTTACTTCTTTATCGTCAATAGCAGTTATTATATCACCTTTTTTTATAGATTTTAGATTAGTATCAAATACATTTTGTACGACAATTCCCTTATCTGTTCCCAATGCTTTTGTATTTATATTATAAGAATTAGTTATTAGACTTAAATCAACTCCTGAAATGCCCAAATATACAGATTGGAACTTGCCTGTTTTTACTACCTTGTCTACAATTTTTTTAGCAAGATTTGCTGGTATTGCAAAACCTATACCATCAGAGTTTCCAGCTTTTGCAGTATTAATTCCTATAAGCTCTCCCTTGCTATTTAAAAGAGCTCCACCAGAGTTACCAGCATTTATAGCTGCATCTGTTTGCATAAGTCCATCCATAGAAGCACCAGTTTGAAAAGATACAGTTCTATTTAGACCTGAAATAATACCACTGGTAACTGTTGATTGCAATTCAAGCCCTAAGGGATTACCAATAGCAACAACTCTTGATCCTACTTGCATTTTATCAGAATCGCCAAATTCCATTACTGGAAGATTTTTTCCATCAACCTTTATAATTGCAAGGTCTAAGGTTGTGTCATTCCAAACTAATTTTGCTGGCATTGTTTTACCATTTTTTAGTAATACATTTATTTCTTGAGCATCACCATCATCTATTACATGGGAATTGGTTAAGATATAACCATCAGCAGAAACTATAGAACCAGAACCTACACCTTCAACATAGCCTGTTTGTGGACCAAAAAATGAAAGCTCTGTTTTTTCTGTTTTTGTGGTTACCCCTACCACAGAATCTATTGATTTTTTTACTACGGCTGTCTCCATTGACTCATCGTCTTTACCAGGATTTATTACTATATTATTTGAACTTGAATCGCTATCTGATTGGCTTTGAGTATTATTGTCTTTTTTATTTGTAAAAATATTACCTGTTATAGCAAGAACTATGAAAGCTCCAATAACAGCACCTACTAGGCCTGATAAGAAGTTTCCAAGTATGCCTGATTTTCTTCTATTCATAACATCCTCCTCATAGGCAAAAGCCCATAAAATTTTATATCCATATTATTATATATAATATTGTTGAAAATGTGTCATTTTAAATATACAAATAAATTTATTATAGGCACTGCTTGTTTAAATTTAGCTCTTATGTAAAGAAGAGAATTCTTTTATAAGATTTTAAGCAATTAAAAAGACCCTTGGGACCAGTTTATCCCTTAGAGTCTCTTTAAATCTAATTATGACAATCAATATATAATTATATCCTACATAAAGTACATTGCCAAAGATAGGATAATAATATTTGCAATCATTGTAATGATAAATGGTTTTTTTACCCATTTCAAATAAGTAGCATATTCTACTTTTGCTGCTGCGATACCACCCATTACAACACCTGATGTTGGGGTTACAAAGTTAATTAGACCACAAGCACCACAGAATATCATAATCATGATATTAGGGTTATATCCTAATTGGTGAGCTAGAGAACCCATAATTGGAATTGAAAGGGCTGCTAGTCCAGATGTTGATGGTACTAAGAATGATAGAACCATATAGATTAGGTAAGCAAGTGGTGCGAATACAAATGGTGATACACCTCTTAATAGTTTAGCAGAATTTTGTAGAATAAAGAAGTCTAAGTGGGTAGCACTCATAACTACAGTAATACCTCTAGCAACTGCTATGATTAGGGCTACTGAAAGTAAGTCTGCTGCTCCTGCTATAAATCCATCTACGAATTCTTTTTCATTTATACCTGCAACTAATGCAATTACTATAGCTGACAAGGTAAATAAGGCTGCTAAGTCTTTGAAGTACCACCAACCTAAAGGTGAGCCTGTAAGAAAGTCTGACCAACCAAAGGCCTTCAAGTAAGCATCTTCATCACCGTGGAAGTTGATATCAACATATGATATCAAAGAAATAATCATAATAGCAAAGGTAATAGCAAATACTGTAAGTACTGCCTTGTGTTTGCCAGTAAATTCTAATTCTTTAGCTGTATCTTCTGCAAAGTATTGGTTCATATCTGCTTTTTCATCTGGAGTAAGTATTGATGCATTTTTATCTTTTTGTACTTTTTTCGCATAGTTTAATACGAATCTAATAACAATAATATCTGTTGATAACCAAAGAATTGCACCAACAATCATTACTATAGTTGGGTCAGATTTTATACCAACTGATTCTAAAGCTGACATAGCTGCTGCTGTTGCAAATGGGTTTATTGTTGAACCTAGTACACCTGCTCCAGCTCCAAGAAGAACTGTACCAACTGCAACCATTGTATCAAAGCCTGCTGCAACCATAGCTGCTGTTATTAGTGGATAGAAACCAATAGTTTCTTCTGCCATACCATAAGTAGATCCACCAACTGAGAATAAGAACATTAAAGTAGCAATTAGTTTTCCTTCACTTCCCTTACTCTTTTTTACTAGAGAACGGATTCCAGCTTCCATGGCACCAGTGCTCATTACTATACCAATAAAACCTCCAATACATAATATAAAGATGATAAGTTCTGAAGCATCCATAAATCCATTAGGAATAGCCATGATAAAGTCGCTAAACTTTGCACTTTGTACTGTAACAGTTTCTCCTGCATTTACTGAGTCAATTAATTCACCATATTTTTCTGGATCTAATGATTTTATGATATCTGAATCAATAGGCTTACCATTAGTCAATAAAGTGATTAAACAAACTACAGCAAGTACAATCATTAAGATAGAAAAGGCACTTAATGATTTCTTCTTTTTCTTTTCTTGTGTCATAAAAGTCTCCTATTTTTTAATTACGGTACCTGTCTTTCCTTCAAGTGCTTCTGCTGCCCTTTCTAGAGATGTAATTAAGGCTTCACCGTTTTCAGACTTTTCAACAAATTCCATACAAGCTTCTACCTTTGGTAGCATTGAACCTGGTGCAAAATGTCCTTCTTCTATATATTGTTTTGCTTGATCTAGGTTCATTTCAGAAATACTTTCTTGGTTAGGTTTATTGAAATTAATCATAACTTGGTCTACTGCTGTTAGAATTACTAGTTTATCTGCATGTAATTCTTCTGCTAGTAAAGCTGATGATCTGTCTTTATCTATTACGGCTGGTACACCTTTTAAGCCTTGGCTAGTTTCTATTACAGGTACCCCACCTCCTCCAACTGTTATTACTATGTTAGAGTTTTTAACTAGGTCTTCTACTATTTTTATTTCCACAATGTTCTTTGGAATAGGACTTGCAACTACACGTCTGTAGCCTCTTCCTGCATCTTCAACATATTCGTAACCATTTTCTGCGTGTTTTGCATCTGCTTCTTCTTTTGTCATAAAAGATCCAATTGGTTTAGATGGCTTTTGGAAAGCTTTATCATCTTCATCAACTACAACTTGGGTTACTATATATGCAACTTCCTTTTCTATATTTCTATTTCTTAACTCATTTCTTATTGATTGAGATAAGTGATAGCCTATATAACCTTGGCTCATAGCTCCACATTCAGGAAATGGCATCTCTGGTGTTTTTCCGCCTTTATTTGCTGAAAATTCTAGGGCATTATTAATCATTCCTACTTGTGGACCATTACCATGTCCGATAGCAATATCATAGTTTTCAGATAAGTCAACTATTGTTTTGGCTGTCTTTTTTACTAATTCTAATTGCTCCTCAGGGGTAGAACCTAAGGCATTACCCCCGAGAGCTATAACTATTCTTTGTCTCTTCATATTATTTATTTATTGTTACTTCCTATTTTAATGTTGCATACATTATAGCTTTGATTGTATGCATTCTGTTTTCTGCTTGGTCAAAAACTTTTGATTGTTTTCCTAAAAATACTTCGTCTTTAACTTCCATTCCATCAAGATCGTATTTGTCTCCAAATTTTTCATTTACATCTTTGCCTGTTGTTGTATTAAGGTCGTGGAATGATGGTAGACAATGTAAGAAAATAGCATCTTTATCTGCTAAATTCATTACCTTTTGGTTTACTTGATATGGGTGTAGAAGTTCAATTCTTTGCTCCCATACTTCTTTTGGTTCTCCCATTGATACCCAAATATCTGTATAGATTACATGGGCACCTTTAACCCCTTCTTCAACATTTTCTGTAAATTCTACTTTTGAGCCATGAACAGCAGCAAATTCTTTAGCTTCTGCTACTAATTTTTCATCTGCCCAAAGTTCTTTAGGACCACAACCTGTGTAATTGATACCTAACTTAGCACAAGCTACCATCAATGAGTTACTTACGTTATTTCTGCAGTCACCCATAAATACAAAGTTTAAGCCTTTTAGGTAGCCAAAGTTTTCTTTTATTGTAAGCATATCTGCTATCATTTGTGTTGGATGGAATTCATCTGTAAGACCATTCCATACTGGTACTCCTGAGTATTTTGCAAGTTTTTCAACTAATTCTTGGTCAAATCCTCTATATTCAATACCATCATAGAATCTTCCAAGTACTTTTGCAGTATCTTCTATTGATTCTTTGTGTCCCATTTGGCTTGAACCTGGATCAAGATATGTTACTCCCATTCCTAAATCCATTCCTGCAACTTCAAATGAACATCTTGTTCTTGTAGATGTTTTTTCAAAAAGTAATACTATATTTTTACCTTCAAGATATTTGTGAGGTGTTCTTGTCAATTTTAATTTTTTGAATTCTTCTCCTAAATCGATTAGGTATTTGATTTCAGCTTCTGTTAGATATTTTAATCCTAAGATTGATCTTCCTTGTAAATTTACTGGCATATGTTAATATGTTCTCCTTTATTAATTATTTTTTTAACTTAATCTTCTCTTACTAATGGCATTGACATACATCTTGGACCACCACGACCAACTGTTAAGTTTGATGCATCTAGTTCAAGAACTTCTATACCTTCGTTTCTCAATACTTGGTTTGTAACTACATTTCTCTTGTAAACCAAAACTTTACCTGGAGAAATTGTCAATGTGTTAGAACCATCGTTCCATTGTTCTCTTTCAGCTGCAATTGGATCGCCACCACCACATGGAATTAGACGTACTTTTTCTATTCCAAGTGCTGTTGCCAAAATATCTTCTAGTTTTCCAGAAGCTGTTTCAATGTGAAGTTCATTGTTATCACCAGGAGTAATAACCTTAACTTCCATTTCTTTAATTATAGCTGGATGGTATGTGAATGCATCATAATCGATTTGTGTAAATACAGTATCTAAGTGCATGAATGCTCTACTTTCATCAATTTTTAATGCATAAATTTTTTCAATTTTATTTTCATTTTCGCCAAAGAATAATTTTTTAGCTAATAATTCTATAGCTTCATATTGAGTTCTTTGTGAAATACCAATTAATAATGTATTTTCATTGGCGTTAAATGTATCTCCACCTTCTATATGATATGGGTTATCTCTACCATAAAGATCAGGTACTGCTTTATATTCTGGATGGAATCTAAAGATATAATCACAGTAAATTGTTTCTCTATTTCTTGTTACAGAATACATTCTGTTAACTACTGCACCGTTACCTACTGAAGAAAATGGATCTCTAGTAAAGTATAAGTTTGGCATTGGGTTAATAGCAAGATATGATTTTCCAACTACCATTTGGTGTAAATCTTCTTTTTTAAATAGGCCAAGTTCTTTAAGTGTTAAACCAGCCATTGTTTTTTCAACAAATTCTTTTGTATCTTCGATTTTTTCTAGATAAGCTTTTGCTTTCTCAAGAATATCTTTATCTGTAGTACCAGATTCTTCTAGATATTGATCTAAGAATTTTTCTCTTAAACCTTCATTAGCATCTAGTGTTTCTGCCATTAAGTCTTCAAGATAAACAACTTCTACACCATTATCTCTAAGGATATCTGTAAATCTATCATGTTCTTCTTGAGCTAATGATAAATCTGGAATATCATCAAATAATAGTTCTTCTAGTGTTGATGGTGTTAAATTTAGCAATTCTTCGCCAGGTCTGTGTACTAGAACTTTTTTAAGTTGCTTAATTTCGCTTCTTACTTGTATTGGTTGCATTGTTTCCTCCTAAAAAATTTTTTCGAGTTTTTATTAATCTCTTACTTTAACAAAAAACTCTTTTGCACTTACATCTTTAGTATATAACAACAGTTTTTTTATGCACGACAAATTTTTTACCATTCATTGTAAATAGAATTTGAAAGAAATCATTTTCATTGATATAATAATAATGGAAAGCACTTATTGACCTGCTTAAATTAAGTTACTTATTTATATTTTTTTCAAAAATTTTACTAACCTACAGAGGTATACTAATGTTATCAAGCAATATACAAAAAAAGATTTCAATGACTTCAGATCTTTCAAAACTTTGTTATTTTGAAGTTGAATTTCAAGATAAGCCTACAACAGCACTAATTCATTCCACAGCAAGATTCTTATTGATAAAAAAAGGTTGTGGAAAATTTCTTATTAATGGTGTTGAATATCCAGTAAAACCAAACACTATGATAGTTATTTTACCTTGGGACATCACCACTATTACTCAGGTAGATGAAGATTTTGAATTTTATAAAATAGTTTACAACTTTTCTATAATTAATGATAGTTTTAGAAATATATGCAACATAAGTCACAAACAGATAAACTCTATCGATAATCTATATAAACATCCAATCAAACTTTTGGATGAAAAAACTTATCTTAATATGGAAAAATCATTTATTGAAATTAAGGATGAGGTTGGCAATCATTCCTATCAAGAAGAAATCGCTCCTAAAGAATTTTCCGACGTCTTTATTATCTCACAACTTTTGATAATATTGATTAAATTCTTAAGATATGAATATATATACAGTAAAGAGGAACACAATTTAGTAAATGGACAAAATGATGCTAATCAAATTTTAAAATACATGTATTCTCATCTGGCAGAGAAGTTAACTTTAGAAAAATTAGCTACAACATTTTTTACTTCTAAATCTTCCCTATCTAAATATATAGAAGAAAATGTCGGTTTTACTTTTTCGGAACTTTTAAGCGAAATGAGATTTTCTAAAGCTATAGATCTTTTGATGTATTCTGAACTTTCCTATAATGAAATTGCCAAAAGTGTAGGCTATACTGACTCTTCTCACTTCACAAAAGTTTTTCAAGCTTCAGAAGGCATGACTCCTGGTGAGTTTAGATCATTTTATGACGTTAAAAAAAGTGATTTGAAATCATCTAATATAGACTTACTAGATAAGGTAATTAAATACCAAAGAGATCATTTCCAAGATGAAGATCTTACTGTTGGAAAAATTGCCAAGGAATTTGGTCTATCGACATCTGATGTAAATAAATTAATCTATTTCCAATTTGAAAAAAGTTTTTACGAATATTTAGATGTATTAAGGGTATCTAAAGCATGTGAGCTATTAAAAAAGACTGACCTAAAAATCATTGATATTGGACTAAAGGTTGGCTATAATTCAACAAGAACTTTTCAAAGAGCTTTTAATAGAATTACAGGCGTTTCTCCTAGCAAATTTAGGTCTACCATAAAATATCAAGATTCAGATGGAAATCTGATATGATATAATATTAATAAAATAATGAAAGGAACTATTATGGCAAAATTTATAGCAAATGAATCTTTTTGGGAACTTTTCCCAGAGGCAGAAATTGGAATTATTAGTGTAAAAGGAATAAAAATTGAGGATAAATCCTCTAAAGAAATAAGAGATATGCTCTATGAAGCAAATGAGAAGGCCTACGATTACCTTACTCAACCTGTTTTTTCTGAAAATCCTGTAATTAAGGTTTGGAGAGATGCTTTTAAGCTTTTCAAAACAAAGAAAGGCGCTCGTTGTTCTATAGAAGCCTTATTAAAAAGAGTTTCAAAGGATAATCCTGTTGGTTCAATTAATCCTTTAGTAGATATTTACAACTCAGCTTCTCTTTTATACGCCCTACCATGTGGAGCTGAAGATACTGATAAGTTTGTTGGAGATGTATTTCTTGAGATAACTGAAGGTGGAGATTCCTTTATTCCTATAGGAGAAGATAAAAACTCCCCTACTCTAGAAGGAGAATTATGCTACAAAGACGATGAGGGTGCAATTTGTAGATGTTTTAACTGGAGAGACTCACAAAGAACAATGATAAATGATGATACAACAAATGCCATCCTATTTATGGAATCTGTTGATCCTACAAGAAAAGATGACTTAAAAGAAGCTATTACTTTCTTGGCAAATAATATCCAAAAACATATAGGTGGAGAAATTCAAATTCATTTCTTAAACAAAGATAATTACCAAATAGAAATCTAAAATCAAAAATCTAAGGTCTTTAAAGCTTACATAAGCTTTGCAAAGGCCTTTTTTTCTTACATAAATCTTACAAGTATCAAAATAAGATCAAATATTTATATCCTACTATAAAAGAGTAAAAATTATTAGGAGGATAATATGAAAAAGAATAATAAGTTAGTCTTTTTGCTTGTTTTGGCTAATATATCCATAATGGCTATGCCAAAAAACTCTTTAGCAGCTTCTTCATATGATGATATTTTAGAAAATTCATACGAAGAAAAGACAACAACAGATCAGTCAAATCAAGAAGATTTTAGTGAGGAAAATAAAGAACTATCTGATTTTTATCTTGATGATGAAAACTTAACTTTTCAAAAAAATGAAAGCAAAGAAAGAACTGATGACGGTACAGACAAATTTAACAGATCAACAGAAACAAAAAGAGAAACTTTTGGTCAAGATAAAAATGTAAACAATATCGAAAAAGAAGTTAAAGAAAAACTTGATCTAACTAAGGGCCAATATGGTAAAAAAGAAGGACCTTATGGTCAAAACAACTTAAAAGAAAACACAGATCCAATAAAAGATATAGTTGTTAACCAAGGTGCAAACGAAAATCAAATTGCAATTACATGGTTTGGAAAAGCTCCTTACCAAGATTCAAAGGTAGTATTTGACGGAAAAACTTATAAGGCTTATGGTAGTAAAACTGGAGATAATCAAGGATATTATTCTTACAGAGCTCTTATTGATGGAATAGTTCCAGGAAATACTTACTCCTATTATGTACAAACAGGTAATAATAAATCTCCTATATATAACCTAAAAACTAAGGCTTTTGGCAAAGACAAGTCTTTTTCAGTCGCTTGGTTTGGAGATCCACAAATAGGATCTGGTGATAGTGTATGGGATTCTAAAGGTCTAGAAAAACATAGTCAAGGCAAGGTTGAACAAGATAAGGCCGACTTTGCAAAAATAATAAAAAAAGCTAGAGAAGAAAATCCGAATTTCTTTATATCTATGGGAGATAATGTTGAAGTTGCAACTTATGAAGGCGAATATGATGCATTTTTGGATAACGACTTATTTAGAGAAGCTATTTTTACATCAGTAATAGGAAATCACGAAACATATACAGACGAAAATGACCCAATAGACCAAAACACAGTCTTTAAAGATCATTTCTATCAACCAAATGAAGCTAAACAAGGCTCCATAGTAGGCCTTACAAAACAAGGTAAGCCTATATATTTGCCTGGAGATTTCTACTACACTTATGGAGACAGTTTATTTTTAAATCTAAACTCAAACGAAGAAGACTCAGCTATTCATGAAGAGTTTATCAAAAATGCTATCAAAGAAGCCACAAGTAAAAGAGGATCAAATTTTTCTTGGATAGTAGTATCCTTCCACCACTCCCCATATTCAACAGCTACTCACACAGCCGATGATGATATAATACAAAGAAGAAAAGAAATGGTAAAAATCTTTAACGATAATAAAATAGACCTTGTTTTAAATGGCCATGACCATATCTACGCAAGAACTTACCCTATGCTTGCAGGAGAAACAGCCATGAGCTTTAAAGAAGCCTTTGGTACAGATATAAATAATCCTAAAGCCCAAGTCAAAGACGGTTACTCCAAAACATACAACACAAAAATTTATGGAAAAGACATGGTAATTGTCGATGGTATTCCTGTAAAATATGATGGAAACAAAATCACAAATCCAAGAGGAACAATCTTTTTAACCATGTCAGATTCTACTGGTTCAAAATTCTACAATCCAATTTCAGAAGATTCTTGGTATGCAGCAAAATCTTTGGATGATAGAAGCCAACTTTTTGCAAAGTTAATCTTCTCCAAACACCAATTCCAACTTGTAACAAAAGATGTTAGTGGAGAAATAAAAGATATGTTCACAATCACCAAAACAGAAGATGCTATAAAAAATGGTATAAATTATGTAGAAGCAAACAACAAGGAAAAGCTAAAAAAAGCAATAGACAAGGCAAAATCTCTATCTAAGGATGTTGTATTTGATGACATGGAAGCTTATCTAGATTCAATACAAGAAGCAGAAAAAGTACTTCAAGATAAAACTCTTAGCCAAGAAACTGTTGACAGTGCAATAGATGCCTTAAAAACAAGACTTTCAGCTAATTCCCTCTTAAAATCTGAGGCTAAAGAAGAAAAGAAAATTAGCAAAAAAGAAAATAAGAAAGAAATACAACAAAAAGAATACAAAGCCCCTAGTAAAAATTCAAACCCAAAAACAGGCCTAGAAGGTATAGAAGGAATTTTATTTCTCCTCGTATAATAATGTTGTAGTTAAAAACTACATTCTCTTTTCTATCCCATATCCATTATGGGATAATAATTGTAATAGATAGAGGTCGTAGTCATCCTCCTTGAAGTTTGTCTTCCTAAGTTAGGGTTACGCCTCTTC
>JAQYEZ010000027.1 GCA_028723425.1 Peptoniphilaceae bacterium
AGAAAAAAATATCCTATTGTGTCCAGCCAATTTAATTGGCTGACGAATCCTTCGAGGATGGGGTTTGGGGCAAAGCCCCAAGGAAAAAACCGGGCTAATGTTTTGATATTTTTACTGACATTTTAATTTGCGCTTGACAGACTATTAATAATTATTCCAAAAAGATATGCTTTCCAAGTAGAAAAAAACGAGGAAACTTTCCTCGCTATTCTAAACTATTTTCTTACTTGCCCTTGACCCAAAACGATATATTTATAAGTTGTTAATTCATTAAGACCAACTGGACCTCTAGCATGAAGTTTTTGGGTAGAAATTCCAATTTCCGCTCCATAGCCAAATTCTTGACCATCTGTAAACCTTGTTGAGGCATTAACGTAGACACAAGCTGAGTCAACTTGATTTATGAATTTTTGGGCACTTTCTATATTTTCAGTTATTATAGCATCTGAGTGATGACTTGAATATTGATAAATATGATCTATAGCCTCTTCTAATGAATCAACTATTTTAATAGAGAATTCATAAGCAAGATATTCCTTGCCATAATCTTCATCCCTTGCCTTGATTGCTCCTGGTATTTTTTTTATTGATCTCTCACAGGCGTGAACCTTTAGTTTGTATTTTCCTATAAGCTTATTTAGACCATCATAAAAATCATCTTTGACATCTTTATGGACCAAAAGAGATTCCAAAGCATTGCAAACGCCTATTCTTTGAGTTTTTCCATTTTCAAATATCCTAAGTGCCTTATCAAGGTCATAATCCTTGTCCACATAAAGATGACAATTACCAACTCCAGTTTCAAGGACAGGAACTTTTGCATTTTCCACGACAGAATTTATAAGTCCTTTTGACCCTCTTGGTATAAGTAGGTCAACATAGCCTTTTAATTTCATTAATTCTATAGAGGATTGTCTTGTTGTATCATTTATTATTTGGACCATATTCTTATCAAAACCCGCTTTTTCGATCCCAGATCTTATAACTTTTACCAAGGCAGTACAAGAGTTTATAGCTTCTTTTCCACATCTTAAAATAATAGAATTAGAAGATTTTATAGCAAGAATTGATCCATCAAGACTTACATTAGGTCTTGCCTCATAAATCATAGCCAAGACTCCTATAGGCACAGTTTTTTTGCCAATAATTAGCCCATTTTCCAAAGTCCTAAAATCAAACATCCTTCCAACAGGATCATCAAGGCTAATTATTTTATCTACAGATAAAATCATAGAGTCTATCCTAGCTTCATTTAATAAAAGCCTATCCAAAAGTCCTTGGGCCATTAATTCTTTTTTGGCCTTTTCCATATCTTTTTTATTTTCTTCTAGGATGTAGGTCTTATTATCTTTTAATGATTCTTTTATTTTAGCCAATATTAAATTTTTTTCTTCACTTGAAATATTTGCTAAAGTTCTACTTGCTTTTTTGGCAAGTTTTCCCATTTCTTGAAGTTTATCCCTTAAAGATTGTTCCAATCTCTTCTCCTTTCATTATTCTTCTGATATTTTTTAAATCTTTTGAATTTGCAATTACTACATCGATTCCTTCTTGCATACATAGACTTGCCGCATTGATCTTTGTAGTCATGCCACCAGTTCCAACTATATTTTTAGTATCCTTTGCCATAGATCTAAGTCTATCATCAATTTGCCTAACTTCTTTTATCATTTTTGCTTCTTTATTTTCTCTTGGATCATCGGTATAAAGACCGTCTATATCTGACAATAAAATAAGCATATCAGCTCCAGCTATCTTTGCAACAACTGCTGATAAGGTATCATTATCTCCAAAATTAATTTCAAAGGTCGATATGGTGTCATTTTCATTTACTATAGGAATAACTCCCATATCAAGCAGGGCATTTATGGTATTTGTTGTATTTTCATACATCACTTTATCTGTTTCTACCATCTTGGTCAAAAGAACTTGACCAACCATATAACCATATTCCGCAAAAGATCTAAGGTAGGTATTCATCAAAGAAAGTTGACCAACAGCGGCTGTGGCTTGCTTGCCAACAGTATCTCTGGGCCTTTTTAGGTTAAGCCTATTAGCCCCTGCAGCTATGGCTCCAGACGAAACCAAGATTACCTTTATTCCCTTGTTATAAAGATTTACTATTTCCTTTGCCAATTCTTCTATCCTCTCAATATTTACCCCGCCATTTTTGTGGGTAATGGACGAAGAACCAATTTTAATAACTACTTTTTTTAAATTATCTTTTAATTTTCTCATTACTACTCCAAGTAAAAACTTTCTTCTGTATTTAGTACTTATATTCTATATTATGCTAACGAATTAATCAATAAGGGTATTAATCTCTTTTTATTTAGGCTTATTTCCAAAAAAATACCCTCCTTACTTATTTTTCCAGTAAAGAGGGCTATATCATTATTTTATAGACACATTTTGTATATTTCTTTTACATCTTCTGGTTTTAATTCTTTAAAGCCTTTGATAGATGAATTATTGCATGCTTTTTTAGCCATAATATCAAATTTTGATTCATCTATACCAATCTTTGTTAGGCTATCATCTAGACCTAGGGTGTCAAAGAAAAATTCGGAAGTTTTTTCTATAGCTTTTTTTGCTATGTCAAACTTATCTAAATTCTTGTCTATGCCAAAAACATTTACTCCATAGTCAACAAACTTATCAACAGTCTCCTCATCTAGGATATATTCCATCCATCTTGGGGTAAGTATAGCAAGACCAAGACCGTGTGTTATATCGTAAAAGGCTGAAAGCTCATGTTCCATTGGATGACAAGACCAAGATTTTTGAGATGTTTCTGATAAGAATCCATTTATTGCCCAAGAGCTAGCCCACATAAGATTGGCACGAGCTTCATAGTCTTCTGGATTTTCTAGGGCTCTTGGAGCATATTTGATTACAGTTTTCATCAAAGCTTCCATCATTTGATCTAACATGTGCATAGAAGTATTGTCATTGAAATATATTTCAAACAAATGACTTAGAATATCGCTAGATCCAGAAGCTGTTTGGAATTTTGAAACTGAATAAGTATATTCTGGATTTAAGTAAGAAACTTTAGGTCTCATATATTCAGAGCCTGTTGATAGCTTTTCATTGGTTTCTTCGTTGGTAATAACTCCTCCTGTATCCATTTCTGAACCTGTAGCTGCAATAGTTAAGATTGAAAAAATTGGCAAAGCATCTTTTATTTCTCTGCCTTCACTTATAAATAGCCAAGGGTCAAAGTCAACTTTAGCACCAGCTGCCATAAATTTTGTAGCATCTATTGTAGAGCCACCACCTATGGCTATAATTAAATCTATATTCTCTTTCTTACAAATATCTGCGCCTTCTCTTACAGACTCAATCCTAGGATTTGGTTTTATCCCTGATAACTCAAAGATTTCCATATCAGCCTTGGTTAATTCTTCTATAACCCTATCATAAATTCCATTTTTCTTAATAGAGCCCCCACCATAAGTTAATAAAACTTTTTTGCCATATTTTTTTGCATCTTGACCCAAATAATCAAGTGCATTTTTGCCAAAATGTATCTTGGTTGGTATATAGTAAGTAAAATCATTCATTTTAGTTTATCCTCCACAATTTTTATACATACTCTTCTACATATATACTTACCCAATATAATAAAAATTCTTATACAAAAAAAGACATGTAGAAAATTACACATCTTTTTTCTTTAGCCTTAGGCTGAATGTAGAACTCCTATAGAAGTTAAGAAAATTAAAATCATAGCTACTGGAGCTATATATTTTAGGGCTACATAGTAAGCCTTGAATGCTTTTTGCTCAATTTTATTGTGATTTGTAAGTTCATCAAAAACTTCATTTTTATCATAAAACCAACCCAAAAATATAATTTCTATAAAGGCTGCAATAGTCAACATATAATTAGATGTTAACTTGTCCAAAAAGTCAAAGAATGACAAGCCAGCTATATGAAGAACTGAATTTTCTTCATTAGATAAAGAGCTTAATATTGATAGTAAAAATATAGCTAGGGCTGCCAATATAGAAGCTTTTTTTCTTGTTAATTTTAGTGAATCTATTCCAAAGGCAACAGATGATTCCAAAAGGGATATTGTAGATGTCAAAGCTGCCAAAGCAAGTAATACAAAGAATGCTATACCAAATAAATATCCTCCTGGCATTAGTGGAAATACATTTGGCAAGGTTACAAATACAAGACCTGCCCCTTGAGTTGGATCAAGTCCAAAGGTAAATACAGATGTAAATATTGCAATGCCGGCAAGTATAGCTATTAAAGTATCAAAAAATGCTACAGTAAAAGCTGATTTTATTATATCATCATCATCGCTAACATAAGAACCGTAGGTAGTCATTATAGCCATACCTAAAGATAAGGTAAAGAATGAATGGCCAAGGGCTGCCAAAAATCCTTCCATGGTAAAGTTTGAAAAATCAGGATAAAATAAAAATTTAAGTCCTTCTTTTCCACCTTGCAAGGTAATTCCTCTTACTCCTAACAAAATTACTATAAGCAACAAAAGTGGTATTAGTATTTTGGAAACTTTCTCTATACCTTCTGCAACCCCAGATTTTACAATTAGCATTGTAAGTAGCATAAAAACAAAGGTCCATATGATTGGTTTTACTGGAGATGATATAAAGCCTGTAAATAAGCCTGCTATTTGATCTGGACTTTTGCCAGCAAATTCATTTCCTATAGACTTAATTATATATTCCAAGGACCAACCTGCAACTACTGAATAAAAACTAAGAATTAAGAATGAAGCAGCCACAGCAATAATTCCGGATATATACCATTTCTTGCCTGGTGCAAGTTTTTTAAATGAATCTATACTGTCAGATTTTGCCCTACGACCAATCAAGATTTCACTAATAAGAATTGGAACACCAAGAACAATACAAATAATTACATAAACTAATAAAAATGCTCCTCCCCCATTAGTTCCTACAATATAAGGAAATCTCCATATATTTCCAAGGCCAACAGCCGAACCAACAGCTGCCATTATCATCCCGAAGCTCGAGTTAAAGCCTTTCCTTTCCATAATTCCTCCTTTAATGTCATAAATTAATGAAAAAACTTTAAAAAATATTTATATTCTTTCATTTGAATAAGGCTATTATACCACCTTGTTTTTTTAAAGTAAATACTTTTTTAAATATTTTTTCTTTATTTTGAAAGTATTTCCATAAATATAAGGATTTATCCTATATATTAGGATAAATTATGGATAAAGCAAATAGAATTAGAAGCTTACAATTTTTATAAACCAATACATAAATATAAAATAATTCTTAGCAAATCTTGATAGCAAAAAAACGCCAAGTAAAACTTGACGCCTTTTTCTAATTACTTCTTAAAGTTTCTATGGCTGAAAGCTTGGTTGCTCTCTTGGCTGGTAAATAACCTGCCATGACTCCGACCAAGGCAGAAAAGCTTACACCAGCTACTGCCAACCAAACCGGAATTGAAAACAAGCTGGTAGGCTCTGTATTTCCCATAACAGATGGATCAACTGAGGCTAAAAATAGCTTATTAAATAAGGCTGAAAGCACCAAAGATATTACAAGGCCCAAGACTCCACCAAAGAATCCTATAAAGCCTGATTCTAATAGGAACATTGACCTTATATCGGCAATAGATGCTCCAATTACTTTCATTACTCCTATTTCTTTTTGTCTTTCATAGATTGACATAAGCATAGTATTGATGATACCAATAGCAGAAACTATAAAGGCTATAGAGCCTATCCCCCCTAAAATCATCATAATCTTTGTTGTTGCATCATTTATATTATCAATCATCTCTGTATTAGACTGAGTTTGATAGCCCATTTCTTTTATTTCTTGCTCTACATTTTTTACAGACTGATAGTCATTACAAACAACAGATATTCCAGTATAAATATATTTGGAATTATTTTTTACAGGATTACCCATAGAGTCTAGGTCAGTGTTTAATTGCGAAGATTGAAGTTTTTTATCTTCTTTTTCCAAAGTCTTGTAGGTACTTTCGTTTATAAAACCGTAACTACCTGTTAAAAATGAATTTTTGGAAAGTTTTCCCTTTACTTTTACTGGTATATCTGCATAGTTTGGCTTATCGCTAGTATCTTCTTCACCACCATTTACAGGTAAGTTTTGTTCTAAACCAAATTTTGGACTTTCCTCTTCATCCTTATAGCCAAGTCTTATATAGAAGTTTGATCCAAGAAAATCAAAATCTTCTACATTTTCTTGTGAGTAGCCCTCTTGACCAGGCAATTTTATTTCTTCTGTTACCTCTACTTGGGATGTAAGCAAAAGAGAATTTTTATCTGATGGGCTTAGGTTTGTTCCTTGATCAAAGTCTTCCTTTTTTATATTCTTAAAAACTTCATTTGGTATTACTCTAATTCCTTGATAGGCTTCAACATTGTACTTATCCTTGCCCTTAACTTTTATTTCAGCATATACATCCTTATGGGGGATAACTACCCTAACTCCCTTAATATTTTTAAATTTATTAGCAGTGTTTTGATCAATCTTTTGTGACGAAGTAGCATCCGTCATTATTTCTATATTTTCCAGACCACCAAAAGATTCTACCATTTGCTTTTGCTGTTCTTGCATGCCCAATCCTAAGGATAACATCATTATTATAGAAATAGTTCCTATCACAACAGAAAGTATGGTAAGAATTGTCCTAGATTTCCTTCGCCAAAGATTTCTAAAGGCCATTATCAGCCTATCTTCAGTCTTCATCTATGGTCAATTCCTCCTCTTTTTTCTTTTTCTTCTTTTTATGACTAACTACAAGAATTATTATGACTATTAGAACAACTAACCCTATCCAAGTAAAAGGAGAAGTTAAAAATGAAGTCGGTCCATCCGCAGCTTGTTCTGTAATGGGCTCTCCTGTTTCTGGATCTATTTCTATAGGATTGCCGTTTTCATCAAGAGTTGGTCCTTGTTGTTCTTCTTCAACTTCTTTTTTGAAAGTTTTTTCTTCCTTATGCTCTTTTCCTGTAGAATCCTCATAGGTAAGAATTACTTTTCCTTCTATAGGACCTTTATCAGTTGGAGTTATATTAAAGGAATAATTTTCTGTAGCACCAGAGGCAAAATTTCCCACAAAATGAGTATCCTCATCTACAGTAAAGCCTTTACCAACAACTTTCATCATAAAAGTTGAAAGATTATCCTTACCAGTATTATAGACATTCATGGAAACAGCTGTTGGAGTTCCTACTGCAAGTCCTTCGTCAATATTTATTTCTCCACTTGTTACTTGTGCTTTTTGAACAACTGGTATTCCTATAGATTCTGTAGTCCTGTATTGATTGCCCAAGTAGTCTTCATATTCCAAGGTAACTCCCATGACATAGGAGCCAGCCTTGGCATTTGGGAGGACATTCATTTTGATATTTTTGGTTACATAATTCCAAGGATAAATTGCTGCAGTATAAAAAGTATTTGATGAATTTACTGGTGAAAAAACTGAACCATCACTAACAAGTGCATTATTTTCTCCGCCTTGACCCGAAGATTGGCCTTGGCCATTTTGTTCAATACTAACTTTTAAATTGTAAACAGTGTTTGTATTATTGGTATTATAAAGGGTTAAGGCAAGATCAAAATTATTTCCAGCTTCCACCATCTTAGGATTTAAAGTGTAAGATGAGATGATAAGTTTTGGTTGATTTCTCATTTGTACTGTAGAAGTATCTCCACTATCATCCATTCCTGTATATCCTGAATCTGTACCATCTGTTTCTGTTTGAGCTTTTCCCATAGCTACTTGTAAATCTTTATTATCTTTGATCATCTTTTAAAACCTCATCTATAGTTAATTTTTCATGGATCTTATCTATCTTTCCATCTCTCATAAAAAGTGTCCTATCAGCAAATTCTGTCATTTCATCATCATGAGTTACCATAATCAAAGTTTGATTATTTTCACTGATTATCTTTTTAACCAAATTCATAACTTCAAAAGAAGTTCTAGTATCTAGGTTTCCTGTTGGCTCATCTGCAAAAATTATTTTTGGCTTGCCAACAAAGGCCCTAGCTATGGAAACTCTTTGCTGCTGACCACCAGACATCTCGTTAGGTTTGTTATTTATCCTATCTTTTAGGCCTACTTCTGTTAAAATTTCTGTAGCCATTCTTTTTCTTTCCTTGGGGTTAATTCCCTTAAAGGTTAAGGGTAGGGCTACATTTTCCAAAGCAGTTAAATAAGGAAGAAGGTTATAGGACTGAAATACAAAACCTACATTAATATTTCTAAATTTGGTAATTTGTTCTTCTGAAAGATCTGTAAGCCTTATATTGCCATAGTCTATAGTTCCTTTACTTGGTTTTTCAAGCCCTGCCAACATATTTAAAAGCGTTGACTTTCCAGAACCTGAAGTTCCCAAGAGTGCTACAAACTCACCTTGTTCTATATCAAGATTAATCCCATCCAAAGCCTTGATTATAGATCCTCCTACCTTATAAAATTTTTTTAAATTTCTTATTTCAATTAAAGGCATATTAATTTCCTATTTCAAAATCAGGGTTTGATCTTCTTCTAAATTTCAAGTATTTTTCTTTATCAAAAATCACATCCAATTCCCCAATCCAATTTTTTACATTATCTTCTGTAAATTTTCTTTTAAAAGAATAAAGACCATCGTCCTCATCTACAGAGAAGATCCCCCCCATGTCATATTCTTTATAACCATGCTCAACTGCATACTTTACTTCTTCATAATTGATTTGGTAGTTCTGACTTAGGTTTCTTAATTTGTTGTTACTAGCTCCATAAAGAGAAAAACACTTTCTACCATAGCAAATCATCATAGATACAGATAAAAGTTCTTCTCCAAGACTTGTAAAAGTAAGGGCTATATCATTGGGAAAAGCATCAAAAAGTCTTCTAAAGTAAGCTTCATCTCTATAACCAATACCTGCTCTTTCTGCCATTATTTTTATAGTTTCAGCAAATTCCTTTATCTTTTCCCTACCTACTAATTGGCTAGTAATTCCAGACTTATATGAATGTCTAATATGTTTTCTAGTATTTTTGGAAAAGCCTTTAAAAATCTGGTCTATATTCCTACCTTTTATTTCCAAAATCAAGGATCTGGTAGGTTGACTAGAAGATTTTTCATCTATAATAAAGTTTAAACCTCTTTTTCTATAAGCTTCTACCAAGTCCTTATCATAGACTACTTCTGGATCCAATCTCAAAAGAAAGCCCCCATTTTTTCCTATGTATTCTTTAGCCTCATCTATAAGAGAAACTACCAAATCTATGTCATATAGGTCACAAACTGGACCTCTTGGTGCATAGTAGAAATTTGAGTCTAGTTCTTTATCGTGAATATATATTACAGAAAGAGCACCAATAATTTTTCCTTCTTTTTCTTTATAAAAGTAAACAGCCTCCCATGTATCTTTAACAATAGCCCAATGCGTGTCTTGACATATAGATCCATATTCAGACTTTCTTACAAAATCATTATAGTCCTTGAGCTTGGCCAAATCATTCTTGTCTACTAGCATAAATCCTCCTTTAACATAGGGCGTATTGTTTAACACCATACATCATTTTTTATTCTATAATACTTTTGTTAAAATTACAATTAAAATTTTTTTAATGTTAAATCGTTTTTATCTGTTCTTACTTTACCACCATTTGCTTTGCAAAACCTTATAGCTTATATTTTTTATGGCAAACAAAAACAGAGCCACTATAGCTCCATTTTGTTTATATTCATATATCTATTGATGCATCAAGTTGTAGAGGCTTTTTTATGATTATTAGAACAGGCACAGTTGCAAGTTCCCTTACATGAGCATGAATGAGAACTACAGCCTATGCATTGTCCATTTGCCTTTGATTTTACTATTTTTCTTATTGCTAAAAAAGCCATTAGACCAATTATTATTAATATTATTATATCTGCCTTAGGCATATAAACCATCCTTTCTATACTATTTATATATTTTTATAAGCTTCTACACTGCTTAGTCCCATATTTACAGAACCTTCTTTTGCCTTATAAGGACGCAAAATTAGGTAAAGGTAACCTATAAGCAAAACAAAACCAACAAAAGTTCCTAGGGTAAATGATCTTGTCTTGATAAATGTTGCAATTTGATAGAAGATAAGGGTAAAGCTATAGGAGAATCCTATCAAGTAAAGTACCATTGCCCTAAACCATTTTTTAGATCCAAGTTCTTCTTTAGCTGCTCCAAGAGCTGCAAAACATGGTATAGTTAATTGATTGAAAATCATAAATGCAAATATTGATATATTTGTACCAAATACACTCATAATTTCATTAGGGCTAACTCCTCCAGCACAGATTTCTATTACACTTACAAGTTCTTCTTTGGCAACAAGTCCCAATACAGCAGCAACTGAAGCAATCCAATTGCCAAAACCTAAAGGTTTAAAGATAAAGGCAAGTTTCATACCTAAGTATGCCAATATTGATGTTTGTGCCCCTTCTTCAAAATCAACAAAGCTTCCAGAAGTTGAAATATTCTTTAAAAACCAAATAACTATAGTAGAAACTAGGATAATTGTTCCAGCCTTAGTTATGAAAGATTTACAACGTTGCCAAGTTGATTCCAAAACATTTGAAAGGCTAGGCAAATGATATTCTGGCAATTCCATAACAAAGGGAGCAGGGTCGCCATGGAAATAACTTGTCTTTTTTAGAATAAGTCCTGAAATTATTACTGCAAATATTCCAAGGAAATACCAAATTGGTCCATACCACCAAACTCCTGTAAACATGACAGCAAACATTGCTATATAGTCAACTTTTGCTGAGCAAGGCATAAAGGCAGCTGAGAATATTGTCATCCTACGATCATTATCATTTTCTATAGTTCTAGTTCCAGTGATACCAGATACAGAACATCCACATCCAATCAAAATTGGAATGAAACTTTTGCCACTTAGGCCAAATCTTCTAAAAACCCTATCAAGGATAAAGGCAACTCTTGCCATATAGCCACAATCTTCCAAAATTGCTATACATAAAAATAGCCCAGCTATAACAGGCAAAAATCCTAGAACGGCTCCAACACCGCCTATAATTCCTTCACCGACAAGACTTGTTAGCCAAAGAGATGCCCCAAATTTTTCCATAAGGCCTACTACAAAATCGGGAACTATTTCTCCAAGAACATGATCTGCCCACCAATCATTGACTGGGCCATTTACAATTACAGCAACAAAATAATAAATCAAAAATATTATTCCAGCAAAAATTGGTAGACCTAAAAAACGATTTGTGACAAGCCTATCTATTCTATCTGATTTTGTTAAGCCCTTTCTACCTTTAATAACAGTTGTGCTAGTTAGATCTGAAACAAATTCATATCTAGCATCTGTTATTATGCCTTCTCCATCATCGCCAAATTCTTCTTCAGCTGCATCTACAATTTTTTCTACCCTAGCAAGTTCTTGGCTATTTATTTTTAAAGATGATTTTATTTTAGGATCTCTTTCAAATAATTTTATAGCATACCATCTTTTAGCCTTACTATCTTTAAGTGAAGAAACACTATTTTCGATATTAACAAGTATATCTTCTAAGTGAGTTGAAAAAGCTTTGATTTCTTTTACTTCTTTGCTATTAATTGCCTCAGTTTTGCTAGCTTGCATAAGACTATCTATGCCATCTCCCCTAAGAGCAGAAATTTCTATAACCTTACAGCCTAGACGTTTTTCTATAGTTTTAGTATCTATCTTATCTCCATTTTTTCTTACTACATCCATCATATTAAGGCCTATAATAAGGGGTATGCCTAGTTCTGAAAGTTGGGTTGCTAGATAGAGATTTCTTTCTATATTTGATCCGTCAACAATATCTATAATGGCATCAGGTTTTTCATTTATCAAAAAATTTCTGGATACAACTTCTTCAAGAGTATAGGGAGAAAGTGAATAAATACCAGGCAAATCTGTTATTTCTATATCTTTATCTTTTTTATAAAATCCACTTTTCTTTTCTACTGTAACTCCTGGCCAGTTACCAACATATTGCTTGGAACCTGTTAGCCTATTAAATAGGGTAGTTTTACCACTGTTTGGATTGCCAGCTAGGGCAATTTTAATTTTACTATTTTCCTTTTTCATTTATTAACCTCCTCAACTTCTATAATTTCCGCATCAGCCTTGCGCAAAGAAAGTTCATAGCCTCTTGTATTAAGCTGAAGTGGATCTCCTAAGGGTGCAACTTTTCTAACATAAACTTCTGTAGCCTTGGTAAGTCCCATGTCCATAATCCTTCTCTTTAGGGCACCCTTGCCAATAATTTTTTTAATTACATAGTATTTACCAACTTTTGCCTCATTTAAGGTCATCTTCTCCTCCTAAAAAATCTAATTTCTAACTATTATTTTTTTGGCTATACTTTTATCTATAGCAATTTTTGAATCTTTTACCTTTACTATTACATTTCCGTCTATCTGATTTATAATTGAAATTTTTGCTCCTGGTACAAAACCCAAATTACCAAGATGTCTACGTCCATTAGAAGAAAACTTTTCATGGGAATTATTTAAGTTTATATTTTCCCCTTTGATTTTTTCTATAGTAAGTTCAACATCCATGGGAGCCATCAATAAATTAAACATCTCTACCTCCTTGATAGGCTAGGATTTACTCAATAAATAACAATTATTAATTTGCCAATATAGGAAAATATAGAAATTGGCCTTATGTAATAAAATTTATAAGCCACAAAACTTATTATTTTTATGGCAGAATTTATAAGTATAGGGTTAATTTTTAAGACAAATCTTAACCTACATTTAATGCAATTGGTAATTGTTATCACATCTATTTTAATACTATACTAACACAATCAATATCAATTATCAATACCAAATAAGCGATTTTTTTAACTTTTTTAATACAAACCTAAAAAATCGACCACTTTAATGATCGATTTTTAGTTATTTTCTCCTATTTTCTTAAATTTTTTATTGGGCAAAATATTTTGCCTGAGTATTATAAAGTTTTTGGTAAAGTTTATTTGATTTCATCATTGCTTCATGAGAAGCAAATCCAGAAATCTTTCCATTATCTATCAGCAATATTTTATCGCAAAACTTTGATGAACTCATCCTGTGGGAAATATATAGGGCAGTTTTCTTATAAGTTAAAGAGTGGAAATTTTCATAGATTGCCGCCTCTGCCAAAGGATCGAGAGAGGCTGTTGGTTCATCAAGTATAACAAGGTCCCCTGACCTATAAAGGGCCCTAGCTATAGCTATTTTTTGTTTTTGACCTCCTGATAGGTCTACAGCATTTTGGTAAATATCCTTGTAAAGATTTGTGTCATAGCCTTTTTCTAATTTTTCTATAAATTCATCAATTTTTAAACTTTGACCTATAGCTTTTAGCTTATCTCTATTGTAGTTTAAATTTGCTACAATATTTTCTCCTATAGTCATAGGAAAAAGTGAGAAGTCTTGGAATACTGCTGATATTAGCTTGTTGTAAGAAGTTTTATCGTAGGATTGAATGTCTTTTCCATTTATAAGTATTTGCCCAGAATCTGGTCTAAAAAATCTGCAAATTAGTTTAATAATAGTAGTTTTGCCAGCGTTATTTAGACCAACTATAGATATTTTTTCTCCCTTATTAATAGTAAAGCAAATATTATCCAGTATTTTTCTATCAGTTTTGGGATATGAAAAAGTTACATGATCAAAGACCAAAGACTTAAACTCTCCAATAGTTTCTTTTCCATAGGCTTTTTGTTTTGTTTCCAAAAGCAAAAACTCTGAGAAAGGTCTAAGATGACCCATATCTATTTTTATATCCAAATATGATGAAACTATACTCTTATAGGATGAAACGAGATTTTCATTTGCTGAAACCAAAAGGGCAAATTGACCTAGGCCTATCTTTGGTCCAAATTTATCAGAAAAAGCTCTCATACCAACATAGGAGTATGAAATAAATCTTATCAAAGTTTGCAAACCTATGGATATAGAAAAAGTATTTGCAACTTCTATATACATTTTTTCAAAGCCAGCACATATATGGTTTATATAGTCATTAGCTTTTTTTAATAAAATCTTATTCATTTGAAAAATCCTAATTTCTTTTTGATAGGTTGGAGATGACATTAGGTTAATGTAATAACCATATTTTCTGTTGATAGGGATTAAGTCTTGTTGGTATTTCAATTGTTTTTGGCTCATTTTTTTATCTATAGCTATAGTAATAGTTGAAATTACAATAGATAAGACAAGAAGAGCTTTAGAAAATACAAAAACTATAGAAAAAGATGCTAGCAAGGTAAAAATTTCCCTAGCTATTAAGCTAGCATCCTCTATAAAATTATAGAGGGCCCCAAAGGAAGTAATGGGAAATAGAGCTCTTTCCTTTAGGTCAAGGATTTTTGGATCTTCTAAGTTTTCATATGGCATTTCCATAGTTTTTTTAGCTAGAACTTGAGGAAAAGCCATATTTAAAGTTTCTATTTGAATATTTTTCCACCTTTCCATTATATAGCCAAAAGTTTTTAGAAATAATTTTAGTATAATTAGACAGAAAACTAGTTTAAAGACTTTATCTTTTGGCCAAGCTTTTTCTAAACTGTTGATAAAAAGCATAGGCAGATAGATATTTACAACAGTTTCCATAGCCTTTGCCAAATCTTGCAATAAAAATGCCGGTATATAAAATTTATTTATCTTGTAAATTGTCTTAACTAATATTTTTATATTAGAAAAATCCG
Source organism: Peptoniphilaceae bacterium (assembly GCA_028723425.1). GTDB lineage: Bacteria > Bacillota > Clostridia > Tissierellales > Peptoniphilaceae > Anaerococcus. The sequence continues at coordinate 14,729 of JAQYEZ010000027.1, forward strand.
ATATCTTTTTATTCATGGCCTACTCCTTGTAATACTTGCCTTGAGCCATAAACATCTTTTTGTAAAGTCCATCTTTTTCCATAAGCTCTTCGTTTGATCCATACTCCACTATATTTCCACCATCAAGTAGGGCAATCTTATCGCAAAACCTGCTTGAAGCTAATCTATGTGAAACAAAAATTAGAGTCTTATCTTTTACAATCTTATCAAGGTCCTTGTATATTTTTTCCTCAGCTAGCGCATCAAGGCTTGCTGTAGGTTCATCAAGTATTAGAGCCTTGTAATCTTTTTTGTAAAGAGCCCTGGCTATGGCAAGTTTTTGGTTTTCTCCTCCAGAAAATATAGTTCCTTCTTCATCTATTATTTTTGTCATCTGAGTATCTATGCCCTTAGGCAAGAGATCTATTTTTTCCTTTAAGCCTGCATCAACTAAACTTTGGTAAACCCTATTTCTATCTATGGCATCACTAGATGCTGCTACATTTTCTCCTATAGAAAGGGCAAAAGGTTCTGTTTCTTGCAAAACCACAGAAAAAGCTTTGAATCTATCAATAATATCTATAGCTTCGCTATCTATACCATTTAAATAAATTTTGCCACTACTTGGCTTATATAGGCCCAACATAAGTTTAACTAGACTTGTTTTTCCAGCTCCATTTACTCCTACCAAGGCTAATCTTTGACCTTTTTCAATCTTAAATGTTAGATGTTCAAAGATTTTTTTGTCATCTCCTGGATAGGAAAAAGATACATCCTCAAAGGCTATTTCTAAGTTCTTATCATCATCCAAAGTTTTTTTGCCTGTTAAGGAGTTAAGATCTGCCTTCATCATATCCAAGCCATCTGCAAAATATTTGATTTGATCTCTGATAAAGCCAATTGCTTGAGATACTTCTTCAAGTTTTGCCATAAATAACAATAAGGAGCTTACTAGAAGGGAGATTTGAGCAAGGGAAACATTTTTTGCAATAAGGCTAAGGGCCAAATAATGTAAGCCCAAAGCTTCAACAAGTACAAGGGCCATTGCTAAGAAAAAGGCAAATATCAATTCTTCTCTTGTGCAGTATTTGTAGTAGGCTATGTAATTGTTAAGACTTTCTTTCATCTTTTCTTTTAATTTAGCCATAAAGTCATATATCCTAAGGTCCTTGCCATACTTAAAATCTGAAGCAAGTTCTGTAAGCCTTTTTGATCTTCTAGCATAAAGATTTAATTTTTCTATCCTTTGGTGTTTGAAAGTTGCTATTTTTTCTTTTATCAAAACATAAACAATAATAGAAAAAATTGAAAAAATAAAAATAAATACTGAGAAATAACAAATTATAAGGCCAAGAGCTATAAAACTTACAAGCTTACCACCAAGCTCAAAAAGCCTGTGATAAACTCCTTCTATACCAGTATTATTTGATGAAAAACCATACATATATCTATCTTGCTCATTGATAAAATCGGGATTTTCCAAAAGACCATAATCCATAGTCATAATCTTGTTAAGACAAGTATGGAGCATATCTAATCTAACTCTAAAAAAAGTAAGTTCAAGTCTATATTTAATCTGACTAGATATAACATTTAAGCCAATATAGGTGAGAGCAAAAATCCCACTAATTTTAATAATATAGGCCATATCTGCCCTGCTTTTTGAAATCCTATCTACCAAAAAGTAGAGAATAAAAGCATCAAGTATAGGGATAAGACCAGCACTTATTGAATACAAAATAAATTTTACTTGTAATTTTCTATCATGTTTAAAAGGTTTCAATCCTTCTTTTAAAAGATCAAAAACAGTATATTTTTTTCTATGAAGATAGGCCTTTATAGTAGCTATATCTCTTAGATTTTCTACTAAATTTTCCTTTAATTTTTCATAATTAATTTGTTTCATTTCTCCCTCTTTCATTGATATTTTGTGCAAAATAATAGAGATAATCTCCAAGTTTTGTAAGGGTATCTTTTCTTAAATAATAGTAGGATTTTCTACCTTTGTAGTAGATTCCGATAAAGCCTGCTGTTTGAAGTTGGTTCAAATGATAAGATAAGGTAGCAGGTGTAAGGTACAAGATATCTGCCATTTCCTTTACATAATAGCTTTTCTTTTGCAAAAGTTTAATAATTTCAAACCTAGTTGGATCAGAAAAAGCCCTAAGTCTATCTTGGTTTAAAGAATCAGAGTACTTGTCCCTACCTTTTCCATAAAACTCATCAATAGTAAGCCCAAATACAAGCTCAAGTTTTTTACTTGTTAAATATAAAAGCCTAAAGGCTGTAGAATTTGGATTAAAGAGATTTATCCTAAAAATTGCATCAAAGCTTTTTTCAAGCTTCATATCATTAAAACCAACATCTCCTAATAATTTATAAGCAAATTCAAAATCACTAGCAACATATGCTTTAATTTTATTGACATATCTTTCTTCTATCAAAGGATAATTTTTTTCAATTATTGGCTCAAGCTTTGTAAATAAGCCTTTAAGCCTATCAAAAATATCCTCCAAGTTATATAAAAATTTAAACAAGGCCATTGATTCATCAGCTGTGTATGTTGTCTTTAACATAAGAGCTAGCAAATCTAGATTATTAAATTCTTTAATCATCATTGATCTTGAAAGGTCAACATTTGTATAGGGCTCAAGAACACTTACATCTACAAACATCAAAAAGACAAGCTTACTTTGAAATTTAAAATCTTCTTTGGAAATCTCTTCAAAGCTATCTAAACCAAATGTTGTCAATAAGGTAAGTAAAAAGGAAAATTCACTTTGGTTATCATACCTATGTATCCTATGCAAAACTTCAAGATCCTCGTTTTTATCTAAAAAAAATTCATCCAAATATGGTTTAGCTTCCTTCCTAACCTCCATAATAAAGTCTACATAATCTTCCATATGGGGATATTTGTCAACAAGATAAGAAAAAATTATCTTTCCTTCATCATTAGTAAAATAAGTCATATCATAAAAAGAAATATTACTAAGCTTGCTCTTATCTTTCCAAACCAAATAATTTTCCAATACAAGGGCAGCCTCTGTTAGATAAGATGGTTTTTGTTTTACTTCAATACTTTTTATTATTTGCGTTTTTCTCATTTTCCCTCCTACCTTAGATATCTATCTAGTGTTTTCGTATTTATCTTTGATTATTTTTAGTATATCAAATGTATATCTATGTTCAATAGTTTTATATTAGATATTTATCTAACTTATACTTCTATACCTTATCCCCTACTAAGACCTATCAACAAAGATTTTAGTATCAAAATTTTTCCTCATCCTAAAAAAACTCCTCCAAGGATTTCTCCTTGAAAGAGTTTTTTAATAATATCTTTTTTCTCCACTATCTAAATTCCAAAAAATTTCAGAATACTTGCCTAAATAAATCGAAAGTATGTCATCCATAGAATCAGATTTTTCTTTTTCTTTAATAAATTCTTGATAGTCTTGCCAAAAAAGCCTGCCTTCCCTATTTTCTTCAATTAAATTGCCAGAATATTCTTCAGTTTGATAGATAAGGCCAACATCCTTGCATTTTTCTCCGTCTTTTGTGAAATACCATGTTATTATGCCAACAAATACCGGATTTTTTATTTCAAGGTTTGTCTCTTCCTTGGCTTCTCTTATAACAGACTCTACAAAGGATTCATTTTCTTCAAGCTTTCCACCTGGAAATGTAAGTCCTTCCCAGCCTTCTTTTTTCACCTTATCAAGGACGAGAACCTCACCTGTTGACGGATTTGTTATTTTTACCATATTCATTAATCTAATCTTCATAGCCTATCCTTTTTAAAAAAAGAAGTGAGCCTAAAATCACTTCTTTTTTCTGTACTTATTTTCTTTTAAGTTCCAATTTTGCCATCTTATCGTTTATTTCTATCTCAGCTGTAGCCAAATCTTTTGCTACAAGACTGTCAGCCAAAGTTTCTTTTTTGATTTGATCTTCAAAATTTAACAAGGCTTCTTTTAGGTCATCATCGCAAGAATAGAAGATGTCTATTCTGTCTGTAACTTCATAACCATTGTCTTTTCTCATATTTTGGACTTTTGATATAAATTCTCTAGCATAGCCTTCAGCTTTTAATTCTTTAGTTATTTCTGTATCCAAAACCACAAAGACATTTGAATCCATTTCTACATCAAAGCCTTCTTTGGCTTGGATTCTAACATCAAGATAATCTTCTGTGACTTGGTAAACTTCTCCTCCAAGCTTTACTTCTTGTGGAGCTTGTTTTACTGCATCGACAAATTCCTTAGCATTTACACCTTTAAGATACTTGGCAAAGTCATTTATATTTGATTTAAAGATTTTTCCTATTTCTCTAAAGTTTGGTTTTAGATAATAGTCCATAAACTCTGACAAATCGTCTGCAAATTCCACTTCTTTGATATTTAATTCTTCCTTGATAAGACCTACTAGATCGCCTATTTTTTCCTTATAAGTTCCATCAACAACAATCTTTTCTAGAACTTGACGAACTTTGATTTGCTCTTTTTCTCTAGAGGCACGGCCTAAAGCAACTATCTTTCTAACAAGATCCATATTATCTTCTAGTTCTTTATCTATCAAATCTTCTCTTACTGGATCAAAAGTCTCAACATGAACAGATTCCTTGCCTGTTAAGTTTCTAAAGATTTCTTCAGCTATAAATGGAGCTATAGGTGCTACCATTTTTGATAATAAAACTAGGGCATCATAGGTAGTCTTATAAACTGCTTTTTTGGAATCAGTTAGAGTACTTGCCCAGAATCTCTTTCTGTTTCTTCTTATATACCAGTTTGAAAAATCTTCTACTACAAAGTCTGAAATTATATGGACTACCTTATTATAGTCAAAAATTTCCATGGCTTGGTGGTAGTCTTTTTGCAAGCTGTATAATCTTGAATATAGCCATTTGTCTATCTTTTCAAGTTTTATATCCTTATTGTCAAATAAGTTTGTTTCTGTGAAATCTTTCATAGAAAGAGAATCAGTATTGGCATATAAGACGAAGAAAGAATATACATTTTCTATAGTCCTAAAGAAATTATTTTTTACTTCCTTTAGCCCCTTTTCATCAAACTTAGTTGGAAACCATGGTGGTGATACATAAAGTGAATAAAATCTTACTGCATCTGCCCCATACTTATCAAATAGTTCAAATGGATCTAGGGTATTTCCCTTAGATTTGGACATTTTTTGACCATTTTTATCCAGAACTAGGTCATTTACTAGTACGCTTTTAAAAGGTGACTTGCCTGTTGTGAAAGTTGAAATTGCCATTAAGGAATAGAACCAACCCCTAGTTTGATCTATACCCTCACATATAAAATCTGCAGGAAATTTTTCTTCAAAGACATCTTTATTTTCAAAGGGATAGTGGAGTTGGGCAAAGGGCATAGATCCTGAGTCAAACCAAACATCTATTACATCCTCAACTCTGTGCATTAGACCACCACATTCAGGACATCTTATAGTAACTTGGTCCACATATGGTCTGTGAAGTTCTATATTTTCGTCTATATCTTCTATAGCCCTTTCTTTAAGTTCAGCCCTTGAGCCAACAGAGTCTGTGTGTCCACAGTCATCACATCTCCAAATATTTAGTGGAGTTCCCCAATATCTAGACCTAGAAATAGCCCAATCTTTTACATTTTCCAACCAATTACCAAATCTTTTTTCCCCAATTGTTGGTGGATACCACTTTACTGTTTTATTATTTTCCACCATTTGATCAGAAAGCTTGGACATTTCTATGTACCAAGATGGTTTTGCATAATAAATAAGTGGAGTTCCACATCTCCAGCAATGTGGATAATTATGTTCTATGGTTTGTTTTTTGAATACTTTTCCCTGATCTCTTAAATGGATAAAGATTTCTTCATTTGTATCAAAAATAAATCTTCCCTTCCATAGACCATCAGTAAATTTACCTTCAAGATCTACAGGTTGAACAAAGGCTAAATCGTATTTTCTACCTAATTGGTAGTCATCTTCTCCAAAAGCAGGGGCAGTATGAACTATTCCAGTACCTTCTTCTGCGGAAACATAGTCGGCACAAGTCAAGAAGAAAGCCTTGCCTTCGACTTTTATTTCTGGCATTAGTTGTTCATACTTAACGTATTCCAAATCTGATCCCTTCATTTCTTCTACTATCTCATAGTCATGAGCTTCCATAACTTTTTCTACTAAAGTTTTGGCTAAATAGTAGTAGGCATCATCATTCTTATCATAAACTTTTACATAAGTTAAATCAGGATTTACAGTTAAGCCGACATTTGATGGAAGAGTCCATGGTGTTGTTGTCCAAGCAAGGAAGTACTCATTTTCTGTACCTAACTTTTTGAATTTACAAATAAGAGTTATTGTCTTATCCATTTGATAGCCTTGGGCAACCTCGTGACTTGCAAGGCCTGTTCCACATCTTGGACAATAAGGCATAACTTTTGCCCCTTCATAGATAAGGCCTTTTTTGAAGGCATTATTTAACAACCACCATTCTGTTTCTATATAATCATTGTCAAGAGTTATATAAGGATTATCCATATCATAAAGAAAGGCCATCCTGTCAGACATATCTCTCCACATATCAGAATATTTGAAAACTGAGTCTTTACAGAGTTGATTGAATTTTTCTATACCGAAGGCTTCAATCTCGTTTTTATCGTGAAAACCTAGTTGTTTTTCAACTTCGATTTCTACTGGTAGACCATGAGTATCCCAGCCAGCTTTTTTCATTACCTTGTAGCCAGACATATTTTTATATCTAGAAGTCATATCCTTTAGAGTTCTAGCTATAACATGGTGGATTCCAGGTTTTCCATTAGCTGTAGGAGGTCCATCATAAATGATGAAGTCTTCTGCATCTTCTCTTGTATCAAAAGTTCTTTGCAACAGATTAATTTCTTGCCAGTACTTAGCGGTTTCTTTTTCTCTTTCTTTGGTATTTTTTGTGTTTAAAGATTCAAAGCTTGCCATTTTTTCTCCTATCTTTATAAATTTTATTAGAAATGCACTCTTTACTACTCTAATGTGATCAATTTTTTTGCAAAATAATAGTCCCTCAGAAGGGACGGTCCACCCAAAATATTGAGTATTAGAGTTAAGGCCTTCATTACCTAAAAGACTACTAATCTTTCGCCTCTTATGCTAAAAGATGATCTTCATTAAAAAACTTCATAGCCACTTGCACCTTGCTGGCCTCTCTGTAAATCGGTATTTTTAACTACTCTTCTTTTACTTGCATTTAATCTTATAGATAGATATATCTTACTTTATCTGGGCCCTAAAGTCAAATTTTATGCCAATTTGGCAGAAGTTTCTTGAGAGTTTTTGTTTTAGTTAGATAAATTTATTGCTTGGGTATAAATATAAAAAGAAGTTAAGATAAATAGTTTTGATATAGAAAAGAAAAGGAGATATAAATGGGAATCCTATTTAAGAAAAAAGATGACAATAAATTTAAGGGAAAAAAATCAGATGGTTTTTTAAAATATGCCCTTCCTATAGGTCTTGGGCTTATTGCTAAGTCACAAGCTAATAAAAGAAAAGAAATAAAATCAAGTCCTCAAGGAGAAAAAGTTCTTGGTGGTTTATTTAGAAAAAAAGTCAAAGACGATAATAAAGTCTTGGGAGGTCTATTTAGAAAAACTGGTAAATCAATATTTAAAAAGAAATAATCACAAAGTCTAGCTTTACCCAGGCTTAACTATTTGTAATCTTACAAAAAGCTATTATAGAATTTTTCGTTCTATAATAGCTCTTTTTTTATAAAAGTGGAGCAAAAAGTTTGGCAAAGCCCAAAAACATAGATTTTATTGGGCTAATTCTTACATCTTCCAAATGTATTCTCTTGCTTACTTCTATAGTCTTTTCAAAATCAATTTTTATTTTTTCTAATTCTTTTGAATTATAAAGATAGGTCCCATTTTCAAAATGCAAGTACAAGGACCTATAGTCCAAGTTTATAGTTCCAACTGTTCCTATCTTATCATCACAAAGAAATACTTTTGAGTGCATAAAACCTGGAGTGTATTCATAAATCTTTACCCCATCCTTTATCAAATTCCTATAATAAGACCTTGTTATATGCCATACTATTTTTTTATCTGGTATGCCTGGGGTTATTATCCTAACATCGACTCCCCTTTTAGCTGCTAGAACCAAGGCATTTTCCATTTCTGTATCTATAATCAAATATGGTGTGAAAATATAGCAGTAGTTTCTTGCTTGGTTAAGAATTGAGATATAAACATCTTGACCTGTTGTTTCATTATCCAAGGGCGTATCTCCATATGAAGAAATATAACCGTCTGGGCTACCTGTTAGGGGGCTTCTCCAAAAAATCGAATAATCAGAATCCTTTTTATCAGAAATAGCATTCCAGTTGGTTAAGAACATAACTGTATAAGACCAAACAGCTTCTCCTATAACCCTACAAGCATTATCCTTCCAATGACCAAACCTTACTTTTTTGTTAATATATTCATCTGCCAGATTAATTCCACCAGTATAGGCAACTTTTCCATCTATAACCATAATCTTTCTGTGATCTCTATGATTCATTATTATTCCTATAACAGGGTTTATCTTGTTAAAAGGAATGCACTTGATTCCTTTTTCCTCAAGTTTTTGAGCATAGGTTGCAGATAAGGTAACCATAGATCCCATATCATCATACATAACTCTTACATCAAGCCCTAGCTTTGCCTTTTCTTCCAAAATATCCAATATAGAATTCCACATAAATCCTTCTTCAATAATAAAATATTCCAGGAAAATAAACTCTTTGGCATTTTTCAAATCATTAATCATTGGTTCAAAAGAATCATCCCCTACAGGATAATAAGTAAAACCAGTGTTTTTATAGAAAGGATAGCCTGAATATTCGGATATATATTTAAACTGTCCGCTCTCATCTTTAGCAATAACTTTCATTTCTTCCAGAACTTCTGGATTTTGGATATAGTATTTTTCTGCATCTTTGGTTGACTTCTTTATATTTTGAAAAGTCTTGGAAAGCAGTAAATCTGCCCCCAAAAATAAATACAAGGCAGTACCAGAAACAGGCACAATTAAAATTGCCAAAATCCACAGCATATCTGCAGATAAGTGCCTAGAATTATTTATAATACTTACAACAATAAAAAGACCAACAACTCTAAAAATATTTTCAATCCAGCTAACTTTTACTCCAAACCAAAAAACTAAGCTAATTAACAAAATAAATTCTAAAATTATCATAATAACCATAATAGAAATACGGCTAAAGATATTTTTCAAAAATTTCATAGAAACTCCCTCTATCAAGTATATTTAATTATAATGTCAGTTAAAAAAACCTATAATATATCTTACCCATCTTAAATAATTAATAAAATTTTTAAGACAATTTGTAATTTGTGCTTACTTCTTCGAATATAGACCTAAGTATTTTTATTTCAGCTTATTTTTTTAATACTTCCATAAAAGATAAAGCCTTAATTATTCTTATGAACCTTAACCTTAAATTTCTCAATAAGAAAAACATCCCAACTATCAAGATTAGCCTCTTTAATAGCACTTTCAAACATTTCCATATCTGATTTAAAATCTTTTCTATAGAATATGAAAACTTCCTCATTAAAAGTAATACAAATGCCATCATAAGCTTTAAAATCTTCTATATATTTAATTTTCTTTACATCTGTAAATTCATAAACACAAATTTCATGATCAAGCAAATTTTCTTCAGTAATAGGCATAAAAGTATAAGAGAAAAATCCAGCATTAATAGCTTCGTTGATAATATCAAGACCCATATCTTTCCTAGTAGGATAAATAGAACCGCTTTGCCCCTTTAGCCTGCCCTTGTTTTCAATTCTTACTATTATTCCCCTATTTTTATCTCTAAAATAATCATCATAAACAGAAAGTGGCTTCCTATTTTTTAAATAATATTCTATTGACTCATAAGCAAGCTTTATATATCTATCCATAAAGTAATCCTTTCCTTTTTTCTTTACTTGTTTTGATATTTATTATACTTTTTATTGACATAAAGTGCAGAAAATCCTTTCCCCATACTTATGTCTTTTATTTAAAAGTCAAGAAATTGATATTGTTAGATTAATCGCGTGAAAATAAAAAATTTTTGAAACCTAAATCAAAGCAAATCAAATGTTCCAATTACACTTTATAATTAACCAAGAAGAAATTAAAAAAAATAACTAATAAATCTACAGGCAATAAAATTATTAAGGCTATTTTGCAAAATATTTAACAAGTTTATGGAAAAATAAATAGAAGAATGACTAGAAAATATATATGTTAAACAACGATTTAAGAGTAAAAAATAGGCAAATTTACTTATAGATATAATCTACATAAATGCTAGATAAAAACAAAAAGTAGTACTTATAGCAATAGGTATAGGTGAAAAATGAAATATCAAAATAGCTTAGACGCTTTAAAGGATTTGAAAATGCCTAAGTATATCTAAATGATTATGCATAATAGCCTAAAATCATCAAACAGTTTATATAGAGTTAATGAATAACTTAAAATTAATATTTCCAAATGCAAATTCAGATATTATATAATAACTGCCTTATTAATAATTATCAATCAAAAATATTTACAGTGAGAAACAATATGTATTAAAATATTGAAATTTATCTTTATTACTTAAAAATATAATTGCTAAATTTATCCTATTATCTAACAAAACTTCATAACCATATACGGTGTAATCCATGCTTCTATCATTGCAGAACTAAATAATATAAGATATAGTAGCAATGATATCTTGATAATACTTTTTATATCTTTGCTTTCAGACTCTATATACTCACTAACATATGCAGAAAGTAAAATAAATACTAAAAACTCTGGTATGCCATGAGGTAAAATCATCAACATATATATTGGATATTTGAATCTTGAAATTAATAAGCCAATTCTAAAGGCATTTGTTATAAGCATTATATAAATATTTAATTTACCGATAAATAGAGATGTTAATATATATAAGAAAACTAACGTATTTTTACTAATGATAATTCCAAATGAGAGTAGATTATTTAGTTCGACATCCATAGTGTAAAATATTTTGTGTAAAGTGGAAAAAGAGAACTCAAACTTGTAAAGTTTTGTTGACTAAAAAAACAAGGAGTTCTCTTATGAATAATTTTAACAAAGAATTAATGCAAATACTAGCCCAAGGATTAGATGTT